>NZ_CP061307.1:900000-1199854 GCF_018687895.1 Polynucleobacter sp. JS-JIR-II-50
CTACGGCAAAGTAATTGCTTCCGAATTAAGGGGTGATGGCTACAAAGATTTGCGCGAAGTACCTGCGGATCGTTTAAGTAATCCAAAACATCTTAAGGTTCATGCGTCAACCCTGAGCGGGAATGCTGTCTTGGAGCAAGAGGCAATTTCACAAATACAGGCCTTGCCATACCCACGCTATTACCTTGATTTTGAGACCATTGGTTTTGCAGTACCGATTTGGGCAGGCACACGCCCCTATATGCAGCTCCCGTTTCAGTGGTCATGCCATATCGAGCAGACCGATGGATCAATGGCCCATAAAGAATTTTTAGATCTTTCGGGAGATGACCCCCGGGAAATGTTTGCAAAAACAATGATAGAGGCTGTCTCTAAAGATGGACCCGTAATTGTTTACAACGCTGGATTTGAGGGTGCGCGTATTAAAGAGTTGGCCGCAACCTTTCCGCATCTCGCTTCAGGGCTATTGGCTATTCCTGAGCGCTTCTTTGATTTACTACCAATAGCGCGTAATTATTACTACCATCCCGATATGAAGGGTTCTTGGTCAATCAAAGACGTCCTGCCCACAATTGCACCTGAATTGGACTATGCAAATCTAGAGGTTAGTGATGGGGCCATGGCGCAAGAAGCTTATAAAGAAGCTATTCATAGCCAAACTACTCCAGAGCGAAAAGAGAAGGTGCGGGAGGCTATGCTCAAGTATTGCGAGCAAGATACGATGGCAATGTTAAATATTGTGCACGCTTGGTCGCTTGATAAGCCTTAAACCCACCAATTGGAATTAATTTATGGAAATTATCTTTAGAGCAATTTACAACCAACCGGATGAGACGGAGATTGGGCACAAGATATGGCATAGAGAGTCTCTTTTCCTTGATGCTGTATCCGCAACAGCCAATACGGGCGGCTTTACACCTTTGACAGCAATAGTTCGATTTTTTGATTGGGATCGAGATCTAATTAATGCTGCTTCATCACAATGTAATGCTGTTGGGCAAATAGCGGTAATTAAAGAAGTTAACCCCTTACTTCTGTTGGTGCCTAAAACCGATGGTAGAAAGGATGAAACATTTTTAATAAATGACTTAATTGCTGCTGCAAATGCTACATCCACAGAAGTGTTGAGCTTTACCCATTTTGGGTTTGTTCAGAATAAGCTGCCAGCGTTAGAAATTAGATCAATATTGGGCGTTCTTATGAATCCAGATTTGAAGACTACGATACGTGTACTGGTCTGGGATATTGACTTAAGGCACA
Organism: Polynucleobacter sp. JS-JIR-II-50; assembly: GCF_018687895.1. Taxonomy (NCBI): domain Bacteria; kingdom Pseudomonadati; phylum Pseudomonadota; class Betaproteobacteria; order Burkholderiales; family Burkholderiaceae; genus Polynucleobacter; species Polynucleobacter sp. JS-JIR-II-50. The sequence continues at coordinate 901,261 of NZ_CP061307.1, forward strand.
GGGTTGAAATGATGCGGATTTATGATGAATACAAGAAGAAGGTTAAAAAGGGGGCTTGACCAATCTAATCAAAAGTCTGCATAATTGAATCTACATCAAGAGATGGCTTTGTCGCCACAGCAACCTGCTAACGCAGTAAGGTGCTAAAAAGATGAGACCCATATTGGGTAATCAAAAGCGACAAACCCACCAATTGGTGGGTTTTTTATTGGGCAAAATTGATCTAGCTCAATATTTGAGCCCCCCAGTCTTGATAATTTATTTATAGAGTTAATCAATTGATATTGGAGGTCTTATGCGTGATTACACATACTTAGGCGGCGCTCGTTTTACGATTAATAACCTATTTCGTAGCCAACGTTTTGATATTGACCGTCTAGATATGAGCTGGGTCGATGGAGAGAAGCCAGAATTTACAAGAGGGCTGCGCATTGTGGATAACGATGAAGTTAACACCATCACTGTAGATGGCGAAGACGGGGATAACCTAATTTATAGCCTTACCTACATCTTTAGCAAGGAAGATGGCCATGACGCGTTTAGAGCCGCAACAGATGCATATTTAATCGTCGCATTAGAAACAAAGGAGTTTTTGGTGACAAACCAAAGAAAGAATCCCGAGGGAAAGCCTGAAGTAGTGGAGGCCGTTATCCATTAAGCGAACCGAGCAGTATGTTTTTAAGGGCGGATTTAAACCGAATTGCCAGGCCCAGACATTCGTCAAATTGGCTAAAGAGGAGAAACGAATGAATATTCAGCTAATACATATAGAGCAGTTACAAAAAAATGGTTTTCCAAGGGTGCTGAGACCTCAAAAATCATCCGAGTATGAGTATGTCGGGATAGCAATAGAAGATCAGGGATCTCATTACTACTGGGCTAGAGGAGTTAGCCTAAGAATAACTGAGCAGGAATACCACTACATAAAGGCAAACCCAAAGTTGTATTACTTTTCTACCGCACTAAAGTTGCATTTGAAGATTGATAGGCGCCTTCTTAGCGAGGACTTTGATGGACTTTGATCGATCGGGATTAATTGCGCTTATTAAAAGCGAGTTCAAGCTCGATTGGCAAGGGATCCATGGCGCCAATCATTGGGCGCGGGTGCTCAACCACGGGAAAAATATAGGCCAAATTCGTAAGGCTGACTTATTGGTGGTTGAGCTCTTTGGCTTCTTGCATGACAGTTGCCGTTTTAATGATGGCAGGGATCCCAAGCATGGAGAGCGGGCGGCAGAATTTGCACATGGTATTCATGGTGACTACTATCAATTAAGCTCTAAGCAACTAGATGCGCTTTGCTATGCGATGAAGCACCATTCTGGTGGAGAGGTTTCAACCAATAGAACAATTCAAACTTGCTGGGATGCCGATCGATTAGATTTAGGAAGGGTTGGCATCTTTCCCTCTTCGCAATTTCTTTCACAAGAGGCCGCGCTCTTTATCGATCTGGCCTATGACTGGAGTACTCAGGCCCCAAGGAAATCCAATGTCAGATGACAATGACTCTAGTGGGATTATTGGCACCATTATTTCGGTTTTGATACTAGCCGCAATCTGGCCTTATTTATTGGCATTACTGGGTATCTATATTGCCTACATGGTCGTTTTAGCGATACTGGCATGGATTGCGGAACATTGGGTATTGACCGGTTTATATGTAGGTGGTGCATTGGGTGTTTATGCGATCTTCTACTATCGCTTAATTCCTAAAGCCTGGAAGAGGGCGCTTATGTACTTTCAACCAAAGCCTGTTTTTATTTCGCTTTCGGGCCCAAGTGTGCAAGAAAATGTAGCTGAGCCCCCAAATTTGACAGAAAGAAAATTTATTCCCTCAACAAATCTATATTGCTATTGGTGCACGAAAAAGCTTGGTATTAAAGCATGGGAAAAAAATAGTAAATATTACTGTGATGAGTGCATAAGCAAAGTCAGCTCAGAAAACTAAGCCCGCTATTTATATATTTTAAATGCCCTCTCAAGCTCCGCTTTAACTTTATTTTTTAGACTTACCGGACTAATCACTTCAACTCCGGATCCGTGTTTAAGGATATCCATGATTAGTTCTGGATCTTGGTTGTAGTCAAACTCAAGGTTGTAATAGCCATCCTTATCAAAGCTTCCGACTTGCTGCCCATGCCAATGTTCGCCAGCTACCCAACGCGCATGCTCTGGAGTAAATCGAAGCTTAGCTCTTTGTGTGGCTTTGCCCGAGAAGATTCCATAACTCTCGGCAAAGTGCTCATGACAGTCCTTTTCGGCTACTTCCTGGGCTTTCTTATTGGTTAACACGGCACTGCGAATCCCATCAATTGCAAAGCTACGCAAGTCATTGCGCATATGGCAGTAAGCATCTAAGTACCAATTTTCACGGTAGTAGATGAGCCGTTGGGGGGAAATCTCTCGCTTCGTATCCTCGCCTTTGCCCTTTGAGTAATAGTCAATTTCAAGGCGGTTACGTTTAAGGAGGGCTGCGCCAATCTCAGAGAAGTTCTCAATCGAGTTCTTGCGCGAACCCATGCCAATTACCTTAATACGTTTACGCAGTTCTTTGGCTGAGGTTTCGCTTTGACCCAGAATGCCATCAATGATGGCAGTAAGCGGTTCTATGTGCGGGCCAATCAATCCGCCCTGATCCAAAGATGAAAGCAAGTGCTGCATCAAAACTAAAGCGGTCGCTTCTTTTTCAGAGAACCAAAGCCCAGGCATCTCAATCTTGTCTACTTGATCTGGATTCTCAAACTTATACCCGCCCATAAAGCGGTCATAAACAATAGACGCCTTTAAGCGGCTACGGAGGTACTCAAGGTCACGCTTAAAGGTGGCGGGTGATATCTCAAGCTCATCAAGGAAGTCTTCCCTAGGCACGCATTTACGTTGCTGAATCATGTACTTAATGCGATGCAGTCTTTCCATATCACTCATAAGAACCCCTTAATGGCTAATTTGTTGTTTTTATCACTTTAGTTAGTTTATAGCTCATTTCGTGAGCTAGCGGGTCATTAATCTGACCTATATCAACAAAAGGAGTGAAAAATGGTTAAGTTATTAGGTCTATTCTTAATGTTTATCAGTGCTTATTGCCTTGAGCAGGGCGGACTGGATTTGGGGTTAGTTCAAGCCTTCTTTATCGGCTTGTTTATGTTTTTCAGTGAGGCTTTAATTGCGCACGTTTCTTTTGTGCAACGTGAAAAAGTGCGAGCTAAGTATCGGAGGCGCTAATGAGTAAGCTTAATTGCTCCGTTGGTGATTTAGCTATTACTGTGAACTGTAAGATTCCTGAAAACCTTGGCAATATCGTGCGCATTGTTTCGTCCGGCGGATTTCAGGAATGGCAAGGATATAGCGAACTGCTCTATACCTGGAATGTCGAAGTGGCCACTGAGGGTGGTGCGCTATTTTATGAATGCGACGCCGGTATTGAATCATTCACCTCAGGGCCAGCTCCTGACATCTATCTCAGGCGACTTACTCCACCCCAAGGATATCTATTAGAAGAATTCTCCGAGTCAGAGCAATTGCAAATGGAGTTGTATGAACAAGACTATCTGGAAGGTGTTGAGTAATTGCAAAATTCTGTAATACAACACACTCTCCCGGAAGACGAGAAGATCTATCGCAGGCCAATTGCGCTGTACTTTGGCGGACCATGGACTACTCGGCAGCAGGAGATATTGGATAAGCGTGCAATTAAATGGGATTGCTCATATGAATTTGTTTTAAACGATGACTTTTCTGACACGATTAATAGCTATAGCAACGCTCGCGCAGATAGCGATAAAAACTATTTTGATTACTGTCTTTTGATTCATTCAGGTATTAGTGAGCCCTACTCACCTAAAGTGTGGACTGATAGTTACACCCACAACGGCTTTAGATACCCAAGGCTCATATTTAAAGATGGCTTCATCCGAGACAAAAATAGAGTCAAACGTTTTTTTCTAAGAGATGAAGTCATAGACCTGATCGGGCAGACTCTTGAAGAGCATACAGAGTATGAATATATTGAATTTAAAAGGTTAAAGAATGTCTAGAAACGGACACATTCATTTACGTTGCGAGCTAGGTTGTATCGCCATGATTACTGATAGCAAGTTCTCGGTTAATCGCGGCTTGATTGTTAAGGTGATTGAGCCTATGGGCTTGATGCGTTGGCCAGGCTTTGATACAGAGGTCATGCCAATCTGGCGCGTACAAGTATTGGCTCAGGGCCATACGATTTGTTATCACCTACCCAAAAAAGGGGAGTTAAGGCATGAGAAAGTGGGTTTGGTGCCAGATCGATTCTTGCGATGTCTTACCCCTTTATCTGGGCAAATGCGTTTTGAGTTCGAGGACTATGAGCCCGAACCTAATCTAGAGCCAATGGCGCTCTAATTACTGAAGAAAAAACACCATGAAAAAATTAATCATCCTTGCTGTATTAAGCGTTGCAAGCAACATTGCTTTCGCCCAACCTATTCAGACATTACCAAATGGAGCGGGTGGCTATAACACCTATGGCCGCAACGGAGCGCTCACTCAGACACTACCCAACGGCGCCGGCGGATACAACACCTATTCGCCAAATGGACAGTTGACTCAGACACTGCCTAACGGCGCCGGCGGATACAACACGTATTCACCGAATGGACAGCTCACGCAAACCTTGCCAAATGGTGCGGGTGGTTACAACACCTATGGACCCAATGGAGGGGTGACTCAAACATTGCCGAGTGGTGCAGGTGGTTACAACACCTACACGCCTAATGGAAACCTCATACAAACTCTACCCAATGGTGCTGGCGGGTGGAATACTTACGGTCAATAAGCAGTCGTCACGCAATCATCCAATGACGTAATTCTTGAATCTGCTTTTCTGAGATTCCGGTATTTGGGTTGCAGCGAATGAGTTCTGGGCATGGAGTTGGAAACTCCCAGTAGGAGTCATCTAAAGCTCTCCAGTTACTATGTCCATGAGATTGTAAGAAGGCCCGAATTTCCTGATAGCGCGGATGTTTGCCAATGACTGGTGATCCAGTAACGCCAATAACCAGACTGGAAATTGAGTTTGGTAATAGTTTCTGTAGCTTTTCAAGACTGTGTGTAAAGCGCCAACTCGAAGAAATCACAATACCGATATTTGATCCTTCAAGAGTTTCCTCAAGTAGATGAACCCTATTGAAAGGGTCTTCACCGGCGAAGTGGGTTGGGTGAAGTACTCCATCAAAATCTAAGAAGAGTAATTTATTCATAACAGGTCGTTAAATTCTAGCCATTCGTGCCTACAAGCGGCGCACCTTCTAGAGCTTGGATATTTTGGGGGCGGTGGATCACCCAGTTCTCTTTGCTTCACAATCTTTTGTTTAAAGAATTCCCCGCGCTTCTTGCCGCATTTTGGGCAATACAAATTGATGGTGTGAGGTTTGGCTTTCGGGTCATCATGTAAGTGGGCCTCAAAGCTCATAGCAGTAATCCACTCTGGGGATTGCATGGTCTTACAGGGTACTTTAATGTTCTCTATCTGAAATACATCACCACGAACGCTCAGCTTAATATTCGGCCCCGCAGGACGTGCAGCCAAGAATGACAGTACAACCCCAGAATTAACTTCAATGTAGCCACGCCAATTGATTGCTTTCTCAACCAAGCATCTAGTTTGAACTCCTCTGACACAGAAGATGGCCTCACCATTAAAGAGCGCAATATAAAGCTCTTCAGCTAAAGAAGCCTTCGTCGTTTTTCTGGGCTTTAATCGTTTCAATACCGCCAGAAACTCCTCGGTATCGATGATCATTTCTGCAATCATTGTCTTTTGCTGGGCGAGTAGCCAATCCGATTTCCGTTGTTATCAAAGACATTAGTTACGCCTGTCGGAGATTGGGTCTCATACCCAATACGGTTGCCGCTGTTGTCGTAGACGCCGTTATTGGCGTTGTAGTTGTATTGACTGTTGTTGTAGTTATATGGCGAGTTATTGTAGTTATACGAACTGTTGTTGTAGTTGTACTGACTATTGTTGTAATTGAAAGGCGAGTTTTCCCAAATAGTTACTTGGGCATGGCTGAGGCTAGAGATAAGAAGGGTGCCAATAAAAAGTAATCGTTTCATTTGGATCTCCTTAAGATTTTTTAGCGTATTTGTGGCGGGAGGGCGTATAGGTCGTACTTAAGTCCTTCCAGCAGTAGTAGCAATTCTCATGACCACTCGGGTTGTTATATTTTTGCGAAGTCTTCTTACCTCCACCATCAGTCCTTGCAAAACTAGGGATCATGAAGCTCGCCAACAAGGCGGCAATAAGTAATCTTTTCATTTCTTACCAACCTTTCACTGAAGGCGCCTGAGGTGCTTGGCGCGGAGTATTAATCGAGGTATTAGGGGTTGCGTAAATAGGGGTAGTGGAAGTTCCTCGATACGTGCCCTGAGGGCTGTAAAAATTTGTCTGCCCGTTATCAGTCTGAAATGACTGAACATTTTGGCCGGTAGCGTTATAGACATTAGTTACGCCACTTGGCGATGTTTGGCTATATCCGCGGTATTCACCAGTCGGACCATAAATAGCCTGGGCAGAAGCTCCGCGCACCAAAAGAACCGCTTGGGCAATCAAAAGTAGGGTGATGAGGTATTTCAAAGGGAGCTCCTAAAAAAGTTTCAGTGGATTCAGAATAAAAACCCACAAGATCACCTAATGAGCTAGTGGCTCAAGAAAATGAAAAAACTAACAAATTTCATAAAGAGCCCATGCTAAGTACCCTTGTATTCGTTACCTTCATGCCACTGCAGGTTTCTCCAACCGGGCAATCCACTGTGCCTTTATCAAGGCCATTGGCAGTTGCCGCCTATGTTGATACCTCAAAGATCTTGGGTTTGCCTAAATTTAGGCTCAGGGATGGTAATGGCAACCCCTATTTGCCAGAGAAAACGCTTCTGCAAGAGCCGTTAGCGATGGTCTATGACAGCGCAGGAATTATTTTCACCAGTGAAGTGAATAAACGAAAAGCCTATATTCGCAACTATGTTCGTAGGTAAAAAGAATAGGATCCCTCGATGTCAATTGCTACTGAATTTATCGACTTTATCGTGCCCATCCAAACTATCCGAGATAAATATCCCGGTGGTTGGGAGCAGTGTTTAAAAGATCATCAAAACTTAATTGGCGGTCGCGTTTGGTATGACGACCATTTGTTTCGGGATGGCGCTATGAACCCAATGGATATTGAGAGTTTGGTTGAGAAGTGGGAGGCTAAGGGCTTTGAAGGCATTGTCACTAGAGAAGGTCGAAAATGCTGGAAAGATATGTGCGTATTTGAAATGGGTGGTGCCACCTTGCTATGCGACTGGATTGATTTTGATAGAGAGACCCGCACTGCATTTTTGAGGGGAACTGAGCCTGGTGAGATTGCCAGTAGGAGTACGAATAATAAGGAATCTCCATGAAATTCGCAGTGCAATCTATCAGCAGTCTTGCGGCAGTCCTTCTAGGATTCTTATTACTCGCTAATGTTGGCATAACCAGTGCAGGCAGAGGAGAGCTAGAGTCCCTTACTGCAATTGAAAAGGCGGTGATCACGGAAACTATTCAGCCAGACGGAACTGTTGTGGAGTTCAATGAGCTAACTACTCTAGTGAAGTCTCAATTGGTCGTTGACTCCGAGTCACAGGCCGACTTGCCATATAACTCCACGCTATCTAAGTTAGAGGTACTTGAGGCATACACAATCACCCCTAAGGGAGAAAAGATCCCGGTAGCTGCCAATGCCATACGTACGGTAGAAGATGACAATAGCTCGGGTGCAGCAATGTTCTCCGATCAAAAACACAAGATCATCATCTTTCCAAAGGTAACGCCAGGCTCAAAGACCTATTACAAGACTAAGCTCACTACCTATAAGCCTCTATTGCCAGGCTATTTCTATACTAGGTTAATCTTCTCGCCTAATGTGGAAGTGAAGTCTTATGAGTACAACCTCAGTTATCCAGAAGACTTAAAACTCTATACCGACATTAAAGACGTTAAACAAACGAAAGATGAAGTGGTTGATGGCGTACGTCATGTGAGCTACACCTATCAAAACCTCAAGATGAAGAAAAAAGAGCCATATCAGGTCTCTAGTAACGACTATGCTCCACACATTTATATTTCCAGCTTCCCAAGTCAAGAAGCTTTTGCCAAGGCTTATGAAGAGCGCATTAAAGATAAATTCATCATCACCCCAGAAATTCAGAAGCAGGCCGATGAAATTACTAAAGGCCTAGAGAAGAAAGTTCAAAATGATCCAAAACTGGACCTCAAAAAAGAACAGGCCAAAGCAATCTATCACTGGGTAGCCAGAAACATTCGGTATGTCGCGATCTATCTTGCTGATGGTGGAATCGTGCCGCACGATGCCAATAGCGTTCTGAAAAACCGCTATGGTGACTGCAAAGATCACAACGCTCTCTTGATCACACTACTAGCAGCCAAGGGAATCGATGCCACCAGTGTATTGATTAACTCAGGGAATGCCTACACCTTGCCAAAGTATCCCGTCCTCGGGCCATTTAATCACGTCATTACCTACATCCCAGCCTGGAATCTCTATCTAGACTCTACTGATGAGATGGCGAGCTACGGTACGTTGCCCTCGGATGAGATGGATAAGCCTGTGCTACTCACTAAATTAGCAAAGGTAGGGCGTACACCCAAGCCTAAGAAAGAAGATAGTGAGATGGCAACTGGCATTTCTATGCAGATAGAGAAAGATGGGCGTATTACGGGTAAGGCTCACACAATGTACTTTGGAAGTGCAGCAATCAATGCTCGTTATAAATATGAGGGTGCTGAAACATCCTACTCAGAAAAGCTGGTGAAAAACCAGTTGGCTAAATTTAGGCAGACGGGTGAAGGCAAGATCACTACTAGTTATGTCTATGACCTAGACAAACCCTTTACAACCGATACTGAGTTCACTTTAGACGCGATAGCAAATGTCCCAGGACCTGGCGCAATGACAGTGCCTATTGGCTTGGCACCTGGAGAGTTGGCTGCTATTGCTAACGATAGACCGCCCGAGAAGTTCACCGTGCCATACGTTTGTTCTACCAGAATGGTGGGGGAGTCCTATCAGATCAGATTTCCTAACAACACCAAGGTAACGCGTATTCCACCTAATGTCAGTTATAAGAAGGGCGGCATTGAGTATGAAGCTACCTATAACGAAGTAAAGAACAATATCTTTGTTATTAGAAAGCTAGCCATACAAAGACCAGGAGCAGTCTGTGAGCCAGGGGAGCTTCAAAACTGGAAGGATTTCTATCAAGTCTTTATAAAAGATATGCGTGGGCAGATTTTTTATGAGTAAGGATAAAGAGCTTGCTATTGCTTATGTATCTTCCAAAGGAAGAATTTGTCCCAATCCTCAGGAGTGGATGGCGCTCTCAGAAATTATTGGCATGAACGGCCCCGGTCGAAAGCTTGTACCGCTAATACTTGCTGGATGGGCATTTACGTCAGATGCGCAAAAAAGAGCGAGAGTAATTGAGCAAATTGAATATGTCTTTAGTAGCAAGCCTGAGCTTAGTGAAGCATTCTGCAAAATGCTGTACTCATTTTCTGAGTCTCAATGGTATGCAGGTGCCGAGCCCCCAAGTACCTCGGCCTGGGATGGCACATGATGCTGCTTGCTAATTTCCCTCTGTAATAAATTCAGCCAATATCTTGCCATCTTGCACCTTAGCAAACCCGCGAATCTCTGATTTACATTCCCTCTGATACTTACCAGTTTTGCTACCTTTTGGTATATGAAAAGACCAAAGCTCGTCCTCTTCGTCCAGCATATTAGAGAGGAAATTCCCCCAAGCTTTATTGAGATGTCCAAAAGGCACGGCCGGAACCTTACTCAGTGGATCTGATACGTAGCTAGTGATTTCTGCGTCAACTGGATCTACCTTGGCAATAAGGTACTCAGGAGCACATTCAAAATCAGGCTGTGCTTGCCATTCTTGTCTGGCAACCTCATCCTTTTTGTCTTTGATGAACCAAATGAGAAATCCGGGCCACCCAATTAAGACGCATACCAATGCAAAACAATAGACGCCGCACTCTTTGAGTTGATCAACTAGGGTTATTTCCTTTCCCATAACCTTCATGAGGCCTTTGGCAAAGTCAGAAGGCCTGTCTTGAAATCCTTTCACTAAAAGGTAAGCCCCCATGAATATGCCAGGTGCTATGTACAGAAGAAGGTAATCAATCCAAGTTTCGGGTCTCCAGGATAGAAGTGAATTAAGCATTACCCCTCCTTAGAAAGGGCGGGTAGTCCTTCTCATCTTTTTTAGGGGGCGGTTCATTATGTCTGGCGGTGCGCTTTACCAAAACACCTTGCTTAAATTCCATTAAAAGATCGTATTCATAGGTGCTGGCATAGCCCCCATGAACGTAGTTAAGCAGCTCTCCTTGGGGGCAACGTAATTCGCCATTGAACCAATGTGCAAAGATCTTCTCGTATCCGGGGAAGACGTCTGACAGACCGATAATCTCTTCATAGGTCTTATGCGCGGATAGTTGAACAAGATACAAACGTTCAACTCCTGCTGTTTCGATAATTTCCCAAGTTCCTACATAACCGCGCCAATTTGCAGTGTGAGGAGAAACAAATGAAATGCCTGTCTGTTTCAGATAAAGCGAGAGTGGGTTGCTAAACAAGGGGATTTCTTTCCCCCCATAAATTAACTTTTCAGAAATTTGTGCCGTCATGATGGATTTATTCCTATTGTCAATATAGGTTTTGAAGTTATTCAACCATCCTAAGGGAACAGGAGCTCATATTCTGAGCCTAAAAATATTGATATTCCAATTCTTGGTAGCATTCATGCTAAATTGGATTACGTAACTTATATCAACTAAAAATCTACATTATCTGAATAGGGTGAAGGTATGGGCCTTTTCATATTGATTGCAGCTGCCGCCGCGATACTTTATTTCTACTTAAAAAATAGTGGCTCAGCAGCTTCTAGTCCTCCTGCTTACAGTAATGACAGAGTTAAACCACGAAAAAATTATGGGAAACCTTCGTCCACAAAAAAATATGACACTTCGCTGGTGGAAAACAATAGGCTAGAGATTGAAAAGGCGATTAGAGACGGGAAGAAAATCTCTTTTAGGTATAAAGATAAGGAAGAGCGGATTACTGAACGAACAGTTACACCGCAAAGAACCTTTTGGTATGAATTTGATGAGGGCGGAGGGCAGATGCTGTGTGTTGAGGCATTCTGTCATTTACGCAACAGCAGCAGAACTTTTGCTTTATTTAGAATGAGTCAAGTTCGGCTTACCTGATTTTTTAATAAAGGCGTCCCCCAGTATTAAGCCACCATTCATCTAGAGGGTTTGGCGATGTTGTTGAATTTTTAGGTAAGTTTAATGCGCCCTTTAAAACACCAGACATGTATTTTGAATAGCTACTAACAGTTAAGTTGGTTGATTCGTACCATTCTTTGAGTGCCTCATGACAGGAGGGGTTCGTAAAGGTCTCCTTAATTAAATGGCCCTTTTGGCCATGCCTCTCAATTTTTAGAAGAAATTTTTTTAGCTTAGTTTTAGATGATTCTGATGGACACATTGTTTTAAGAATTTTTTTACTTAACTCTCTCTCGGTCGGATTCTTGTGCCTAATAGCCCAAAAGGCTTTTTCTTGAAGTAGTTGCGATGGCGATATAAAAACTAAATTTGACATTGGCATGCAGATTGGCTCAATTCCTTTTACTTCGCCTGCCCAAAAATTTGGGCCTCTAGCTAGACAGCGATATCTTTCCCACTCAATATTGGTTAATCCGTTAAAACTTCTGTTGGCATCGGAAGCGTTACAAATTTCTTCATAAGACATCGATCCCCTTGCTTCATTAGCCTTTTTGCTGATGATCGCCAAATTCCCCCAGGCATATCCTGCTTCGTTACAAAGGCGTTCTACCGACCAGTCTGAATCTGTTTGGAACGCATGGGTCAGATTAATTTCAGTTACCTGACAAAATGAAACATCAAGCGCTCTAATCAGTTCAGGTGTTACATCATCAGATACAGTCCGTTTTCGCAAATAAGCGTGATAACGGAGTTGAAGCCATTTTTTAGTAAATCGATCGACCTCGGATCTTCCCGAAGGGTGGGCGGTATTGCTTTCATGTCCTCTAAAGATCGCTGCATCTGCACCATCAGGCAAAGGTTGACGGTAATAGGCCCAATCGAGGCCAATTACATATCCTATCTTTTCCTTCTCCTCGTTTTGCATGATTGCATCCCTAGGAAGCATATAAATATCTTCCTTAGGAATGCCATTCATTTCGAGGTGGAATAGTTCGCTCATATTTCTTCTTAATTGCCCAATACGACATAAGCAATATTTATATCATCCCCAGAATTTAGGCTTAAGTAAATCAAATACTCGGTTAACTACATCTAAGCCGGTATTAAATAGCTTTGGATCCAATTCATTCACCAATAACTCAATGGTCTCTTTTGTTTTTTCATTCCAAGTAATGGCATCAGATAATTTAAATAAGATCCAAGACATTACGATGGTCCAAGCTTGCTCGCTACTCATAGACTCCTGAAGCTTATCGAGGGCATATTTAAGCTCGTCGCTTAATAGGTGGCCCTCTACCGACTTCACAAATGAAGAGATTTGATTCCTATTTTGCAGATCATGATTTGCAATAGATGCAATATCCTGTGGCAATAGAGAAACTACCTTAGCTGGAGCAGCCTGTTCATTTTCGGCCCGACTTCTTAAGAACGCAGGTATTTCGTAATAATCATCGCCTCTATCAAGCTTAGTCTTAGAGTCATACGAGGAGCCAAGAGTGGGGGCTGGAGTGCTTTCTCGGCTTGATCTAAATACTCTCGGTAAATCATATTGGGTGTAATCAACATCGCTAGAAGAGCTGCTACAAGCGCTAACCGAGGACATGGAATACTGGATACTATCTTGCATAGGGGCCATGCAGTGCAGCACTGTTTCATGAACTGTACCTGCGCCTCCCCAACCAGCAGCTTGCATCTGCGCAATCTTTTGAAGCTCGGGCATATCACTGGCTTTTTCCTCGGTACTTCTTACATGCACCAAAATACAATTGGTTTGCTCAGTTATAAGTTGATATTCTAGGGCTAAAGAAAGTTGTTTTTCTTCGGTTAGTGCGCCTAATCTTTGTGATGCACCTAAGCGAGCAAGATTCCCGTCATTAGCTTGCGTAATTGAGTTTGCACCAACACCAATTCGTTCTGAGCCAGCCCCAAGTTGATAACTTAAGTGTGCAGGCTTATTTGGAATGCTTTTGAATCCCGCAAATACGTGATGAGTATTTCCGCTGAAAATAGCAGTGTTAGTTCCCACAGACCATTCTGGGGTCTCATTTGTTCCCCAATTGATCTCAATCTCTTTGGCCCTTGGTAGATGGATGCGATTAAACATCCGCACAATAGCTTTTTCAATATCTTCCTTAGGGGAGACCAGTTCACAGGCACCCCCAGTCATCTCGGCTAATTCCCGTAGTAATGTTTCAGCAGGAGAGGTACCCACCCCAACGGCAAATATGCGATGACCTGAATTCTTAGCTGCAGCAATGATGTTTGAGGTATCCCAAACTTCACCATCGGTAATGAGTAAGACGTCTGCCTTTTTCTCAGTACCTTTTAATTTGAAGGTAGATAGTAGGGCGTCTTCAATTTCTGTGCCGCCCATATTTGCTTCAGTATTGCTTACCAATAATGAGGCGGTGCCAATATTGAATTGATTGACTGGCTTAAGGCTAGAGAATTCATGTTTGACCTTGCTACCAAATAGGGAGTAGCTAAAACGGTCATCCTCTCGTAGGTTACTTAAAACATGATGTAAAGCTCTTTTAGCTGATTCAATGCTATCTCCTGCCATAGAGCCTGAACAATCAACCAAAATCTTAATATCAGCACTAAGCTCTTTTTGATTGGCTAGTGCGGGAGGGCAAAAGCTAGCTAATACTGTGCAGCCTTCAGGACCCATTTGCTTATCGGGAGTCACAATAAAGAAAGACTCATTTTCGAGTTTGCTTAGATTAAGAATGAAATCACGATCCAAGAAACCAAAACGCGCCAAACCTACCTCGAGACCCTTTTCACTCGTTGTCACTTGAACTTGATGGGAAGGGCACTCAACAGTCGCCTTTTCCATGCCGCCACTTAGGAGCAGGGAGAGTGAGAATGGATATTCAACTAAGAAATCTGTCTCAACACCATGATGCTTTTTAATGCCACCTTGGCTACTATCGCCATAACGTGGAGCAATAGTAGTCGGAAGTGTAAGCCTTACATGACCTTCTTCAAATCTCAGTAATTGAGAATAGGTATATTCAATAACAGCTTCTTCTTTAGGCTTGAGGCTGCCTAAGTTGACGGTATAAAGTCCATCAGAATTTTTCTCGAGCATGATTGGCGCATCGCCTTTGCTGATAGCCTTTTCATACTGCTCTTCAGCATCTTTCTTCTCAGTTACGACGCCGTTTAAGCGCTTACCACCCATCTCAACACTTAAATCCATGAAGGTAGCACCCCAACCCATAGGGAAGGTATAAACAGTCTCCAAGGTTTTCTTGGTGGTGTTTTTATATTGCTGACGAATAGTCATCTCTAATAGGAGACCTTGTACCTTGCCCTTTGCGCTAACGGATTGCAATGCCATTTGCTCGCCATCATCAGTATTTAAACCAACCACTTCATCCAATTCAATCATTGCGAATCCTTTTTCACTTGTTCATATGCCTGCAGTACGCCTTTTAAAAATTGGCGTAATTGCTCAGGGCTAAGTTCAGCTGTTTCTGGTGATACCTGCAGCTCAATGCCATCCGCTACCCAAAGGTGGCTTCGCACTTCCACATGGCCTGGTCTCTTAGACCTTTCAGGCAGGGCAAGGGGTTCACCGGATAGCACTTCACGAATTCGTTCAAGCGATATCCCAGATTCAGACAGTTGCTTGATACGAAGGATCTTCTCAAGGTGTGAGCTCACATAATGAGCTGCCCGAGTTTGTCCTATTGGCTTATCTAGTAGGCCTATTTGGATGTAATACCGTAAAGTCCTGGAACTCAGGCCAGATAGGGCACATAGCTCTTCAAAGGTGTATTTTTTGTCGTCCATGAATATATATTAACACTATTACTGTAAATATCTACTGTAAATATAAAATATTTTTACATGGGAGGAAATAAACCCCTATAGCTCGATTTTTGAGCTTTTAACTCTCTACTCTCAACCCCTTAGTCCAAATCTTGGGGGGGGGATATGCCGGTATTAATAGAGGGAGTCTGCGTTTTATTGAAAAAGGGATCTGTTTTAGAGCGCTATCAGGGCGGCTATGGCCAATTCTTATTTGACCTGCATGATCAAAGCAAGCTTATTGAAAGCAATGAGTTGCTCAGTATTAGCTTTAATAGTCATGAAGAGGCCAGAAACTATCTTCAGTTCATCGCCCAAAAAGGGCTCAAGATCATGATGATCAATGAAGACAATCCCCACAACGCAGATGCTTTACTTGTAGATCAAGTCTTTGGTCCAAGCTTTAGGGTCTATTGGTTAGATTTCATTCATCTAAGCCCGAATCCTCATAGCAAGGCGAGAAAAAGAAACAATGCGTCCAAGAGCAAAGTAGGCGATAGAGAAAACATTGTTATCGCAGCTACAGATAGAGAGGTAGATGAGAAGGAGGAAGTTAGGCTACAAGGCTGGGGCCGAGATGAGATCGCGTTCCCCAAAGACTGGGACTTTAAATCTTCCAAATCCATGGACCTCGAATTCATGAGAATGGCCGAAAACCGCAGCAAGCTTACTCACTAGGAGTGAATATGAATAGAGAGCAATGGCTAATGGCTGCAGTGGATCATCTCGTCCCCATCTTTGAGGCAAGGGGATACTCGGTGCCGCCGGTGAAGGTGTCGGTAGGGTTCCCAAGTACTGGAGGAAAAGGGCGTCACCTAGGGCAATGCTGGTCAAGTAAGTCAGCAGTAGACGGTATTAACCAGATCTTCATAGCACCGCACCTCCAGACCCCCTTTGATTTTCTAGATACCCTTGTTCATGAGCTAGTCCATGCGGTAGATGACTGTGTAAGTGGGCATGGAGAAAACTTTAAAAAGATAGCAATAGATGTAGGGCTTAAGGGGCCTATGCGCAGTGCTGGAGCTGGAGACTGGCTAAAGCGAGATTTAATCCGAATAGTTGATAAATTAGGCGCCTTTCCTCATGGACGCTTAAGTCTTCCTGTAAGAACCATGCAAAAAGCCCCAAAGAGACCAGGGGCGAAGTGTTCCAAATGTGGCTATGAAGTAGTCATGCTCAAAAAGCACCTTGTTCTAGGCCCGCCGATCTGCCCTAAAGATATGGAGGGGATGGAGGAGACCGGGGAATGGGTCTAATTGGACAGAATAATTAATGCCAAATGACATATTTATGGGTTGAAATGCAGGTTTCTTGGTTATAAGTTCGTAAATAGGCTAAATTTAACAATTAATAGAATTATTAGAAAAAGCATATGGGGTTTTGGCATACCGGTTATGAAGAGCATCATCAAGTCTCTAGCTTCTGGAATCCAGACGAGACTGTAGATCTTCTCGTCGAACATAAATGTGAGCAGTGCGGTAAATCTTTTCAGACTATTGATTTACTAATAGAGCATAGATTTGGATCTCATCCATATGAAAGTCCTGCCTTACTTATTAGGGGGAGGGAGATAGGGGCTCTGCCTATAAATATAAATACTCCTTTAGAGCCAAATGATATAAGTGTTGGAAATGTAGTTTCGGCCAAATTAAATGGAAAGCAAATTGACCTATCGATATTACGCAGTAAGTTATCTAATGTTCGCCAGGAAAATATCGATTTAATTTTATCTAATGATGGGCTCAGTTCTCGCTATCGAATAAATTTCAATATATCTTCAGAGGAGGATTTAGCTGGGGTGGAAAAAGAATTTTTATCACTGGTGGAAGGTAAAGAGTTAAGCAGATCTTCAATTGATAAATTTATTGCAAACACGACCATTTATAAAAGTGCAGCAAACTATATGGATGGTTTATGTGAATATTTCTACGGAGTATTAGCTAAAGAGGGCTCAGAAAGTAGTTCGTTATCCCCAGGTAAATATAGAGAGAAATTTAATCGATCTGCTGAACAATTATTGGATTACTCAAGAACCCTTGCAAATTACATAAAAGGATTGATTGCTTTTCACTTCAACCACTTTCCAGAGGCTAAAAAATTCCTAAATGAAGGAAATTTATTTGTAGTGTCTAGCTTTTATGAGGAAATATTTTCAGGTAATGATGTTGATATTGGGGACTATGTAACTACAGAGGGAAAACTACTAGAAAATATTCTAGTAGATGAGGAAACTAATTTAATACTTCAGGCTTTCAGAGGCGCTAATCCCAGTAGGGCAGATTTGAACAGGCTAGATCAGGAAATCTACTCAGACAAAATAAGTGAGTTTGGTAAGGTAAAAATTAAGATTGTGATGATTAAACTATTGCTTAAATGTGAAATTAAAAAACAAGCTATTCCAATCTTGAGGGAGCTAAAGGGATTATCAAATTTAGAGCCCTGGGTTAATGAAGTATTTAGAAAAATCGAGTGAATGAGATGAGTAATACAAGTTCTATAGACTCCGAAAAAAGTAAGATTCCATCAAAAGATGCTATGCATTCTGATGGTGTAGGAGCTGCCATAAAAAAATTGAAACCTTCTATTGACAGTTTAGAAGCATATTTGATTAATGCCTTAAAAAATCCAACAAAAAAATTGGACACTAAAGATTCATTAATAAGCAAACTTGCGAAGAGTCCTAAGTTATCTGAAGAGGCGATTAAAGAACTAGTTGCATTGGAAAAAAATAAACTCTTCTTCACATCGTTTAAAAATCTTCTGCGATTTTCAGAATCAATTGTTGGCTTCCCTTTTCTTAAAGATTCTCTCAGGGGGTATCTCAAGGATTCACTTTGTAGAAACGAAATAGTTATTAAGTTGGGTCTTGAGGGATCAATACTAAATATCGAAAATTCATTGCCTCTTGACTTATGCTTTAGAAAAATTCAATCGTTGTCTTATGCAGATTTATCTGAGGAGTATGTTAAGAAGATTAAGCCGAAAGAGTGGCAGAATTATGTTGCAACAATAGCTCTCGCATTAGCTGAATGGTATGCCAAAACTAGGGGAATGACGCCCTTACAACTAGTAGATTTATTAAATAATTCACTCTGGTTAAACGCCTTAAAAAAGAAGAGCCCAGATATCCTTGTTAATAATCTTCTTGCGTCTACGAATTTTGAACTCATAGCCTCTGCAACTGCTTTTTATCAAGAAAAATCATTGGATGCTACAAACAGATTGCTTAAGTCTGAAAATCAATTGATGGTGGCGACTGCTTATAAGCAAGAGTTAGAAGTCAATCTGAAAGATAAAGAATTGCTAATTGCAAAGTTAAAGTCTGATTTAGCCGAACTAAATGCAAGTCATATTGATGCTCTGACGACAAGTGAGGTTGAAAACCAGACCCTCTCAATCACTTTAAAAAATCAATTAGAGGACTTAAGAGTCAGAAATCTACGATTGATTCAGTCAAGTGTTGAGTTATTGACTGATGGACTGACTGCCATTGGAAGGCCGGAGCCAAAAGTAAATGTAATGAAGGATCATGCACAACGTGTATTGGAAGCTCTTAATCTTGAGCTAGAGCGCTTAAAGGACTTAAGTAAATGAATATAGTTGGCTTTGATTTCGGGACTACAAATAGCCTTATATCGGTAATAAGAAATGGTACCCACACTACATTTTTTGAGGACGACGGTTTGCCAATACCTTCTGTTGTTTCATATGAAGGGGACAAGATAGTTGTAGGGTCCGAAGCGAAGAAGCAATTATCAGAAGTTGGGATGGGGGTGCATGGTGATGTAGTGAAATCTCCTAAAACTTATCTTGGGCGCGAAGCCCTTACTGTTGGAGGCGTCCAAAGAAACCCAGTTGATATTGTTACCCACATTGTTAAGTATGTATGCGAGAGGGCCTTAAGTACTAATAGGGAGGCCTTAGAGAAAATTGATAAGGCGGTTGTAACTATCCCAGTCAATATGATTGGCGAAAGAAGGGCACTTCTTCGTGATGCATTCAGGGCTGCAGGCGTGAGCATTGTTCAATTTGTTCATGAGCCACTAGCCGCTCTTTATGGATTTTTTAAATCAAGCGATAGCATGGAGTCGGAATTGAGAGCCTATGATCGCCAGCTTATTTTGGTATTTGATTGGGGTGGCGGAACTTTAGATTTGACTTTATGCAAATTAATTGATGGTTTACTTGTTCAAATAGCTAACGATGGAACAGAAGAGGTTGGGGGCGACATTTTTGATAGCGAAATTAGAAACTTTGTCGAGCAGAATACCAAGCCTAAGGATTTAAATCTTGATAGTTTCATCCCAAGCGCAAATGCTGTCGCAAGACTATTGCAAAGCTGTGAAAAAGCTAAAATTGCTTTAAGTAATGCTGATGAAGCAGTCATATACGTTCCAAATTTCTATGCTGGATCAAATGTAAGCGACCCAGATCTTGAGTTTACTTTGACACGAGATAAGCTTGAAAAAATTATTACCTTGCTTATTGATAAAGCATTAGTGCGCGTTAATAATATTTTAGAGAACTCCGGCTACTCTACCGCCTCAATCTCTCTGTGCTTGGCAACTGGCGGAATGTCTAATGTACCTATCGTACGCGCACGGCTACACGAATTATTTGGTCCGCGAAGAGTTCATATCAGCAAAGACTCTTCATCACTTATATCTATCGGAGCTGCCTGGGTTGCTAATGATGGAGCAAGGTTACATTTGGCAAAAAATCTTGAATTACTACTCGCAAGAAATTCATACCTAACTCTTTTACAGGCCGGAACAAAAATGCCCATAGAGGGACAGGTTAGCAAGACGGAATTTAAACTATATTGTGTTGATCCTACGGATGGGCATGGAAAATTTCAAATTCTTTGCCCTAGAGATAAACCTGGCCCAAATGTTTTTACTGGCGACATCAGAAGGGTTCTGGGTAATGTAGTTGTCCCGGTGGATAAAAAGGCTGCCCCATTTAGAGAGCGCCTTGAACTAGAACTTTTAATTGATGAGAATTTAATTCTCAAGGCAACCGGTAGATCATTGAATCTTAAAGGTATTGGTGTAGTTGAAGTTCATGATTTAGAGTTTGCCTTGTCTTTAGATCCAGATAAGGATTTTTGGCACGGAGATCAATCATCAAATTTGATTGAAATTGAGGGCGGCAAGAGTGATCCCGGCTCTATTGCCATGCGCTCAAATATTGCAAATTTTGAAGATAAAAAGTTTGTCCCTGGAGAGGTGTTATACAAGTTTGATCCGGGATATTTTGACACTAGGGCATATCCTCCGGACTTTCAAGTCGAAGAAAGGCTGTATTACGAGCCATGTGCTGCATGTGGAAGGGCTTCGAATGATCCTCTGTGTAATTGCGGGAATTTAGATCGTAGTAATTTAAATGAGCTCCGCAATTAGGTTCATTATCGTTTTCTTGAGAGCTCAATTACCTTACTTGGCGCCTACTAGAGGATTAAGTCTTCCAAGATTATTTATAAATAGGGTTTAATAGCTCAAAATGTGAGCTATTAAACCCGTTTAATATTTAGATTAATAAGAAGTAAGGCGTTTATATTAGCCTTATAAATTCAATTAATGCCGGAATGACGAGAATAAGTTGATTGCGAAATTAAAAAGCGAGCAAAGGTAAGTGGAAAAAATACTGAATTTATTACATAGACTTTCAATGACCGATCTCGAGGAAATGGCTGGTCCTACTATTATTCGTGCCGTAAGATCTGCGTATGAAGTCGATAGCACTCGCGAGTTAGCTCGATTGGTTTTAGATAGATATGGAACCAATCTATTGCAAGAGCAGAAGTTGAGAGTTGCCCTAATAAGTAGAATGACACCAGCAGAGGCAAAAAGGGCCTGCGAGTATCTGAATTTGGAATTAAAAAATACTGGCGACAATACCGAAAGTTATAGATTGCTTGAGTCGAGATTTGGAGGTCCGTATACAGAAAGAAAATCCTCTGAATTTGTTGAAGTATTTAACTTACCTGAAGAATTTAAATACAAAAGAGAGATTGATCAAAGGGAGGCGAAGATGTTTATCTCGTCATCTTATGGTCAGCAACTATCTTCTAAGGGGGTACTGCACCCTTATCAGTTAAGCTTAAAGGACTCAATTGGTAGGCAGATATACGAAGGTAAGAACAGATTGCTGGCACAAATGCCTACTGGTGCCGGCAAAACAATGACAGCACTAGAGTTGGTAGTTGATTTTTTAAGATCTCACAAGTTTAATGGTTACATAGTGTGGATTGTTGACTCAAATGAGCTGGCAGACCAAGCTTTGGTAGCATTTAACAATTTATGGCTATTGAGAGGGGATAGAGGCATTCATTCTTATAGATATTTTAATAATTTTGAAAGTGATTTTCAAACTTCAAGCCCTGGAATTGTTTTTACTAGCTTTTCAAAATGTTGGGCAGCTGTTGGCTCGAATAATAAATCTGATGCCGATAATTTTAAAGAGCTATGCAAGAGAACTAGTTTGGTAATTGTGGATGAGGCTCATACTTCAGTGGCCACAACTTATTCTGCTTTAATAAATCACTTAATTTCATACAATGCAGTTCTTTTAGGTTTGACAGCTACTCCTTCCCGCAATGGAGATGTTTTTGAAACCTCCCAATTAAGGGGGATATATGGCTCAAACATAGTTGAAATGCTCGATGAAGAAGGTGGCAAGATCGAGAATCCAATTCAATATCTTCAGGAAAGTGAATATCTTGCCACAATTACCTATGAACAATTAGACTCATATGCAGAAATTGGTGGCATAAAAGAAAATGAAGCATGTAAAGTTTTAGCAGAAAATTCTGATCGAAATAGCATCATTCTTAAGCAAATTGAGCGCGCAATATCTATTAATGATTCAACAATTGTGTTTGCTTGCACTGTAGATCACGTTATTGCGCTTGTAGCATTATGTAGGTCTCGTAATTTGGATGTTGATTTTATAATCGGCGAAGTCCCTCAAAGCAAACGTATCGAAATATTTGAACGTTTTAAAAGTGGACAATTAAAGGTAATAATAAATCACGAGTTGCTATCTACTGGTGTTGATCTTCCGAATGTAAATAGGTTAATAATTACTAGACCGATAGGCTCACCAATTCTATATAGTCAGATTATTGGAAGGGCCTTAAGGGGTCCTAAAAATGGCGGAAATAGAAATAATACAATTGTTAATATTAAAGATAATGACAGTATGTATCCAGAAATAAATTTGCTGTATCAATTTTTTACTAATCAATTTAGGCAATGATGAAAACCTACGTAAGCGCTAGAGCTTTTAGCTCACAAAGAAAATCAGGCTTTAAAAATACCTCATATGCATTAGCTGAGCTGGTTGATAACGCTTTTGATGCAGAGGCCGATGAGGTCAGAATTATATTTTTGGAAAAGAATATTAATGGTAGGCCTAGGGTCGATAAAATTATCGTCGCTGACAATGGCAAGGGGATGAATAAGGAGTTGCTAGAGGATTGCCTCATTCTTGGTGAGTCTGGAGTCACTGAGATGCAGGAGATATTGCGCACTAAGCGAATTGGTAAATTCGGTTATGGTCTTCCAAATGCATCAATTAGTCAATGTAAGGTAACTGAAGTTTATTCATGGGTTCCAGGCGGCAATAAATTTTTTCAACACCTAGATTTAGACGGTATTAAAAATTCACAAAGTATAGAGGTGCCTCCAGCTGTGGAAAAGGCTCTGCCTGCATACATTCAATCGATGCTCGGAAAAAGGGAAATGGCATCTGGAACGGTTATTGTATGGAATGATTGCGATTTAATCTCATATGCCCGCGCATCAACATTAATAAATCACTCAGAAAAGATTTTAGGACGTATTTATCGTTATTTGATTAATGATAAAAAGAAGAAAATAATTTTATCGGCGTTTAGCTATAACGAAACAGATAGAAAATATACTGCTCAGGATAAAGATATTGTTGTTAGACCTGAGGATCCGCTGTTTTTAATGAGCAATACGACCGCTGCTGAAGTGCTTTTTGCTGCAGCGAACAGTGGCGAAATCTCTGCTCCGTTTTTCAAGCCATATTCAGTTTCAGAAAAGGAGAATAAGCCAACGAGCTACAAGCTAGATGAACATTGCGCTGTGCACACTTTTAAATACTTAGATCAGGTGTATAGATTTAAATTAACTACATCAGTGGCATTCCCAGCTATTCAAAAACCAGGAATTCGAAATGGTGGAGACACTAAAGTTGGTAATTTATATCGTCAAAAGGAAACGTTAGGCAACATTTACTTTGTTCGCGCTGGTCGTGAGGTTGATGTTGGAAGTTTCGGCGATTTTTATAGGAGAGCGCAACCAAATCATCGTTTTTGGACTATAGAAGTCGAGTTTGAGCCAGACATGGATGAATTACTTGGCGTCCTAAATAACAAACAGCACGTAGCATTTCATCAGGTTCGTGAAGCTGAAATCTATGATGAGAATTATGCCTCCCCCGTTGAGGCGCAAAACGCATTATTTTTCAAATTGTCTCAGGAGATAACAACTGCTTCTAAGGCCGCAATAAGCCGCATTAATAAGCAGGCTGCTGAGTTCGACAATATAAATAAGCCTGGTATCGACGCCCCTACTATTCCTGTGGGAACTCCAACTACTACTACAACAGTTCTAATATCCGAAGGTCAAAGAACCCAAAGCTTGCCCAAGGAGGAGAAGGATCAGCTAGTTGAAAAGCTACATAAAACCTATCCTCAACTTGAATTAGTTGATATTGAGAAGTCGGTGATTAGCTTGGACGAGTCGGCAGCTAGGGCTTGCATTATTTACGTCCCCTCGGTTTCCGAACAGTTATGGAACTACACAAAAATTTGGGATTTTCACGTTATTGAAATCAATACAAATCATTTGTTCTATAAGAAAATTATTGCACCACTACAACAATATAACGATGATGGTTCGCTTACGGCTATTGAATTATTTATTATCGCCTCCGTGATTGAAGAGGAAAATACAATTCAAAATGATGCTAAAAAACGAGCCATTGAAAATCATAGACTTTCTGTAGCAATTAAGCTCAAAGAGTTTATGAATGATCTTACAGATTCATTTTCGATAAAGCATACCGAAGTCGATGATAGTGATGATGATTAGATTTATATGAAGTCGTCATTCTTTTTTCTTAAGTATAAAAAGATCCTCGCTCCATTTGAGATTTTGAAGAAGTCTACGGATATAGGCTGGAAATGTCGTAAATATGTTAAGTGGGGAGAGGTTCATTACAGCTCTGCTAGTAAGGAAATTCTTAAAAAGTCAGGAGATGAGCTAATTGAAGAATCTAGCCTTAATTTCAAAAGCTATGAAGAGCTGAGTGGAATATTTACGAGAGTACAAAGCTGGGCTAGAAACAAAGACAATCCCGAATACGATTTACTACCCGAGGTTTTGCCTGAATACGAAAAATTACAACGTGCTATTGTTGCGGGATCAAAGAGGCCGGGTCTAGTCGATCAAATTATTATAAATAATAAGTTCTTAATTGATGATGTGCCAGTAAAGAAAAGATGGAACTTGTTTTGTGCCCTTGAAATACAAAGCTACTTTAAGTCAAATAGACGTTTCACTGAATTATTATCAGGAATTCTAGGTAATGATGAAGGTAGTCATGATGGCGATGTATCTCGATCTATCTCTTTGTCTTCTGCCTTAATTAGAGAGGTATTAGGTCTTTACTGCCTTAGTGAGAGTGAAATAAAAAAGACTGATACTAAGTTGATTGAATTTTTTCTAGAGTGCCTCGATCTCCCTTCTCATCCCGAAAATGAAGATAGATCAAATATAGAGTTTATTGCTAAAAAAACTAATGTATTAATTGAGCAGGCAGAGTTAGACAGGTCAATCTTTGTTAGGTTTGACTATGTTGAGGGTCAACTAATTATTAAGCAAAATATCCTCCATAGGGTTTTCTATGAAGATTCGCCTGAACTTTCAATTTATAAAAATGAATCATTTTGGCTTATGACTGGCGAAGCTCTGCTATCCCATCTCGGCAAGATAGAAATTATCCAAGCTTTTTTTACTTCACTAGGCTTGAAATTAAGTGACAGAACATAATTATTTCTTCGAAGGTAGGCTGATCACCGGGTCTGAATCCTTGAGTTGGATTAAGAATGCTCTCTCCTGCCTTAATGGAGAGGCATCAATCTGTAGTGCTTATATAAAAATCCCAATACTTAAGGAAATTGGACTCAATACAAAATCATCTGATATTAGATTTTTGGCAAGATGGGATCTCAACGACTTAGTTGGAGGCGCATCTGATATTGAGTGCTATAAATTTGCAAAAGAGCGCGGATGGGAGTTCTACATAAACCCCAGGCTTCATGCAAAAATATTTTACCTGCCACCCTCAGGTATTTTAAGTGGTAGCGCTAACGCAACAAGCTCTGGATTGGGTCTCTCGTCCCATTCAAATCGAGAAGCTTCAACCGTAGTTGCAATTAATGATCACAATATAGAGTTTATTAATAGTTTATTTTCAGATTCTATCTTGATGACGGACGAGCTTTATATTAGGCTTGTCGATGCTTACAATTCAGTTGATAAAACTAAAACATATGTGCAATGGCCCGATCCTATTCTAAAAGAACTCATTCCTAAGCTCAGTCTTGATACTAAGTTTATGATTTCGGAGTGCCTACTTTCAAATGGTGAAGAGATTCTTAATCATGGAAAATCAAATTCTGCAGAAAGTATTCATGATTTAAGTGTTCTTGCGGTACCGCTGAATTGTTTTGATAAGGAATATATCTATAAGAGGTTTATTTATTCAAAACTATTTCTATGGATCAATACTTTACTTGATAAATATGATGGCGAAATCTACTTTGGTACTTTAACTCAAGAGCTCCATAACGCACTTATTGAAAATCCCATGCCATACCGCTCCGAAGTGAAGGATATGGTTAAAAATATATACTCTTGGATAAAATTAATTGGGCCCGATCAAACTCGCATTCTATATGATCGCCCCAATGTTTCTGAAAGATTGCGTCTAATGAAATAGATTACTTGTGGCAAACGTTACAGGAATTATTACCTTCATCGCAATCATATAAATCGTCAATATCCACTAGATTAGCTCTCAAAGGATTTGCAAATTTTTCCTTTCGAGCCTCATTTCTAGCTACACGTTTATCAAAATCTTCCCGTATCTGCTGAACACGCTCTGGTCGCTCTAGCATTGATAGGGGCTCACCTTGGGTCCACGTGAATGGAGAGCCGTGGTCTTCAGCACTTTTCTCGAGTGCTTTAGCCTCCTCAAAGGCTTCTGGATGTCTTTCCTTTAAGCGGACCCACTCAATTTTCTGTTGAAAAAAGCAGAAAGTGCAGCCACTCCGTGAGCGCCATTCGTAATACTTTGGTAAGCCCATTCCTGAGGCCTCAAGTAAATCAAATACACCTTGTTTATCGATGCCATCTTCCCTAAATGGGTACTTTACTTTTAGGAATTGGTTATTTGGGTTGTAGCCTTCACGATAATCTTCGTCAGCTCTGATTGCGACGTAGCTATGAACCGTAACGCCGGCTTTAACCCATTGATTTACCCAGTTCCTGAATGGTTCTAGTTTTAATTTTTGGGTGCACCACCTAGTTTGGGCTGAAGGCAGGAAGTGATTAAATTCTCTCAGCCAGAATTTGAAGTTCCTGTGCGGATTTAGGCGGGTAATAGGCTTACCAAGGAATCCTTCAAGCATTGTCAAAAATTCATGCACTTCAGGTAGCTCCTCGCCGGTATCGGTGAAGAAGTACTCGATATCAAGTTCAGGATAGTGTTGCGCCATATAAATGGCTAGGGCAGCACTATCTTTTCCTCCGGATATACCTAAAACATGCTTTTCCATATCAGCCTTATGTGTTGATTGTTTCAGAACATGCTTGCGCAAAGGTTGCGAGGATCTCGTCTTTGCTTAAACCTTTTTTCTTGAGATCTTTTAATATTTCCTGTGAGAGTTCCTTTAGTTTGGGAATCTTTTCAGTTGAAATATCGAAACTGTCAGATATTGTTTGGTTTTTTGGGTCAGCATAAACAAAAGAAAACGAATTTCGTTTTGAGTTTTTATCTCTTAATGAGCTAAGGGACTCAATTTTTCTGAATGTATTGCAGATGATGCCAAGGGCATTAATGGCAGCCTCCTGGTCTCTGTCTACCCAATCCTTTGGATTTTTATTAATAGTTGTAGAGAGAAGACCCTCTAACCCTTCGTCATCACCCTTATAAACTGAGAGTCTAGCCACAAAAGCATCAACTCCAAAATCTCCTGATATCCCCTTAATAGTTTCTGCCCGATCATTTAGCTTTCCAATTTCGCCTTGATGATCCAAGGCTTTATTCAGAATTCCTCTAAATTTAGAGAGCATCTGCGGATATGCATTCTGTAATTCTTTAGTAAGAGATGAGATGACCTCAACTAAATCTAAGTCATTTTTAGGATTCAGAAGGCTTGGAAGATCTGAGAATAGAACTTTATGAGGGTCATTTGCTTTAAGCATTGCCATTCTCAGTTTTTGAGCATCTGCCGAAACCGTATTGGTTCGTTTTGTCCAGCCAGGCAGTGTTGCTACTAAGTTCACTAAGCCCCGTGCGGATTCAAGAGGGCTTGCAATAACTTGTTTACCAAGGCTTTTCTCAAGTGATGCGCTGAGTGATTTGAGTAATACTTCTCGCTCTTTGCCGATTTCGACAAACTTGAAGGCTACGCGATTAGCATCTTGCATCCACTCATCAAGGTAAGCTTCCGTTAAATCGGGAATAAATGTATTTTCTATATAAAGACCTAGATGCTGCCTATTTGCCAAGAAATAAATTAGCGCAAAAATAGGGAGGACACCTTTTTTGGCTCCAATAGGAGGGGCCTGCCATACCTCATAAAGCTTTGCTAGAGATACTGACTCCTTATTTCCCTTGAAGAGTTTGTCTGCAGCTTTCCAAAGCGGGGAAAAGTAGCTCCTAAATCCAGACTTTGAGTCTTGGGTTGAGAATGTGTAAGAGCCATCAACCCATTGATAGAGTTGATTTGCTTCAATAATGGAGTAGTAAAGTCCCGCATCCGATGAAAACCCTTCGTAGCCAAGTCTTGGCACGCCATAGTTCCCTAACATCCTATACATAAGCTCTTTACGAGCTTTTACAGAATTACCTGATATAGATTCATGATTAACCAGTTCATTCTGAATGTATGGTGTAGAAGGGTAGGTTTCGTCAGCTAGCTTACTGGCGATTGCCGATAGGGTGCTGCGTGTAGATCGATTAATTTCAACGCCATCCTGATACCAATCAGCCTTATCAAAAGAGCTCTTTAACTCTTCGCTTAATTCAGATTTAACTGCTGCAACTCTGCTATTAATTTCTTTTCTTGCTACGGCATCACCATCAAGCTCACGCCTTGTCTTTTGAACGCGCTCAAGAGCGGCAAGCTCCATACCTAACTCATATACCTTTCCAGAATTTGGCGCATAGCCAATAACTACTGGAGAGTTTTTTGCATTTTCAGACAGGGTCTTAACTAAGTTCTTATTTTGTTTGGCGCTATAGTCTGAGCTCGGAGCCAACAGAATAAATTCACCTGCTGAACCAGGCTTGGCTGAAAAGTTTCCAAGGTAATTCTCGGCAGATGCTATTTCAATAAGCGCCCTCGAAAACCATCTTAGGCTGCCGGTTAGGTGATAGTGCCTCTTGGCGACAATTGGATTGAGTTCGGATAATTCTATTAACTGCTTGATGTTGATTTCACCGAGCTCGCTTCTGGCTTCGTTCAGCGCAGAGTCGATGTCAAAGTCACTTCCTGAATAAATAGCCCAAGAATTTAAATGCTTTCTAAATACAAGAATCGACCAGCTAGCTAAATCTTTAAGCGCAGAACTAATTTCTTTGGTTGAGGCATTCTCAATACAGGTTTCCAGAATCACATCTTCAGCGGCAAGGCCAGAACCGCTCCTAAACATCTCAATCAGAGCAATGGTTTTGGCTAGTTGAAGATGAATTTGAGTGCAACCAGGTCTTGATTCTGCGCGCTCGATAGCATCTTTAGCGGCTGCCCATCTGTGGCCATCTGATGAAGCAAGGATAGCTTGCTCCATGTTTGCGGAAAGATAGTCCCAGTATCTTGCGGGCCCATAAAGAGCTAATTCATCATCTGGCATTAACTTCAAAAAGTCTGCAAACCCCAAGGGCTCGGCCGAAGCTAGAAATCCAAAAACACTGCGTTCATTCTGGCTAAACCTTTTTCGAGAGATAGGACCTAATAATGCAGCGGTAACTGGATGGAGCGGCCAGCAATTAATAAAAGAGGTTTTGATATTTGCAGGTGCGTTTGGTCTGCGCTTAATAATTGCATTTGCAACACTGTCTGCAAACTTATCAAAAACCTTTGAAGCCTTTGGTGGGTTTTTCTTGTTTATTGCTCTTCCAACAAGCTCAATAACCTCATCAGTGCCTGCAACTAGAGGGATATCAATATAGCGGCCTTGAATTTTTGCCCACTCATCCCGCGCCTCTCTACCAAGTCTTGTTGCATATTGCTCAAAAGCTTGATGAAGTATCCCGACGATAACTAACTTACCATCGCATCTACTTGCTGCTTCAGCTAACTCTTGGTAGAAGTAAATATCCTCACCAGTTTGTGCGGCTGATTCAAGAAATTTTCCAAGCTCATCGATGATTAAAAGGACGCCATCCTTTTTCCTGTTTGTGGCCTCTGTAGTTAGCCGCAAAATAACATCTGCTGCTTTTGATTTTCTGCTAGTAGTCCCTAATGCCTTATCTAATGCTTTGGATATTGCTGAGACAACACTATCTCGTTTGCCAACGACAGGCAGTACTAACCAGCCATCCTTGCTTGAGCCAAATGCCATTTCAATGTCATCGCCAGCCTCAATCTTTAATAGTTTTTTAGCTTCAGTTTTGAGTTCTTTGATTGGGGAAACTAGGGAGCCTAAAACAAGTGCTAGTGAAGACTTGCCGCCACCATAGGGGCCTGTCCATGTAAAAGCTTTCTGTCTTGATTGGTTGAGATGGTGAGCCATGTTTTTAACAAGACTCTTGGCCGTATCTTGACAGATGTAGCCTTGTAATGCATCAGTTCTACCTAAGTCAGCTTCGAGATTGACCGAGCGTAAAAATTGCCTGGAAATTGTTACGTTGGAATTTAATTTATCAGTCATATGCATTTTCCAGCAACTTATCTTTTTTAACTTGACCTTTAATAACTTGGCGCATGCCTGCAGTATCTGACCATGTAAGTTGATTTTTTGTTATTTCACCCAATGCCTGCACTCTATCTGCAACGCTTGATTCATCAAGCTTAAATACTCTTCCAGGGGATCCGTATTCATGCGCAATTGCCTCGAAAGAGAGTGTTGTTGTATCGGGGGAGTATCTATCCCAAAAGTCGACTAAGCACCAAGCAAAAAGGCTATCGCTTAATGTTTGTTTTGCACCCCTTTTGAATTCAAATTGACCACGTCCAATTTGCTGAATTAAGGCAAGCTCTCCTAAAACTGTGTCTGAGATTTCCTCAGGGGAGTCGCCTGCTACGCGGGGGACATAGCTTCTTAAGCAGCACTCGATATCTCGCTTTAGTGTTGCACTAGCAACTTTATACTTCCTATCATTTGCAAAATTTTGTAAATGATTAATTAGATGCTCAGTATCAAGCGTAGGTTCAATGACGTAATTAAATAACCATTTCCATGTTGTTGAGCGATCACCTTCGCCTGCTAGTTTCCAATGTATTAGCCAAGCAGTTGAGGGGTGCTCTTGGTAGGGGTCTAGGCCACCATCTCCAAAGAGGGAATCTCCGAGAGGCGTCGTTTTGTAGCCTACCTCAGAATTCTCTTCAATAATTCCTGTTGCTAGAGCCCAATGTCTTATTGATGAGACCATGTTTTTCCCCACCCCGAAATTGCTAATAGCTTTTTCATCGGAAAATAAGCTTTTACTTTCTTTGGGATTTTTGGTCTCTGAATCTTTAACTCCTAAGTAGGCTTTTCTTAGCCAAAGTTGCCTTAGGGGAAAGGTCTCATGACCTGAAAATTGGAATTTTTCTGTTTTACTCATAGCGCCCTGGATGAAGTCTCCAGTCAAGTATATCAACTGGAGAACTCCTCCAGTGAGCCACTACTAATCTAATGGTGTTTTATTAAAATATAAATAAATACATAATAAAAACAATGAGTTATGAGAATTGAGCTTCTAAAATTTGAGTTAATTTGATTTCTCATTGACTGTGGCCGTAGAGTACGGCGCTTAACGGCAACCTATTTCCTGCCGCCAACTCACTACATCTATTAGCTAGGTATGCGTATAGATCAAAAGTTGCAATATTTTCGACCCCATTGATAAATGGCACATCTCCAAAATTCAGATAGTAGTTAACTAAAGATTGGGCATCTAGCTCAAACCCACGTTTTTGGTCTAGGGCTTTATCAACAATTTGCTTGCAGGCATCTACCGCCTCCGAATGACTGGAAAATTCCCCGATTTTTGCCCAAGGACTTGCCTCTAAAGGACCTTTATCACTGTAAACCTCTACTACATACTTTTTAGCTGTCTCAATTTGCATTGTTATCTCCTAAGTTATTGAGAATAAGAAATTAGTAGCTCATGTAATGAGCTTACCCTTAGGAGATGCCCATTTTTCAATTGGTGGATTGCTTTGTCCTTTCTCGGATAAAGGTCTGAACCTGCTCAATAGTCCAAAAAGAGGATCTTCCAATTTTGATCGGTTTAGGGAACTCACCTTTCTGAACCATAAGCCAAAACTTAGATTTTGAAATTGGCATGACTTCCAGAATCTGGGGAATTCTCATTAAGGTTACTTCTGAATTTGAATTACTCATGACGACCTCCTTGACGGGCGCGCTTCATATTTTTCCGATAAACCTGTAAAGCCATTTTTGCTGAACTCATCTTCGTGTAACCGTATGAACGGTACAAACTGTAAAGCCGAATTGCTACCATCAAATTGTTCTCCATCTTGTCATGTTATGTATGAATATGTGTGCTACTGAAGAGCAATGTAGTCAATGAAATTTTGATGGTCAATCAAAAGTCAATACCCATCTTCCGAACACAAATTATTTTTGGCTTACAAAAAAATATTTATTCATATAAGTGCTATAAGTCAATCCAGTAAAGGGCTACAGCCTTGTCAGTAATTTCCGATGGCATCAGGAGAGTGGTGGACATATATAGATCAATTAACACTTCAAAAGAATTAATAAAGCATCTCGAATTTCTTAAAGAAGGATTACAGCGAATTAGTAGATAAATAAATTCAAAATAAATTCAGAAAAAACACGTTTGACGATACGCTTTCCGATTGTTAGATTCATCTCTTGCATTAAATAATTTATGCCAGAAAAAGAACGCTACGGAGACTGTTTTAAATGAATTACTACGAGCATCACATTGGGGATTACGCGGAAGCAACTGCCCATCTCACCTTTATCGAGGACGCCACCTATAGTCGCCTGATCAGAAAGTACTACGCTACAGAGAAACCACTTCCCATGGATGTGAAGTTTGTCCAAAGATTGATCAATGCCAGATCTAAGGAGGAAAAAAATGCAGTGATCTCAGTTCTCAATGAATTTTTTAATCTAACTGATGATGGCTGGCGACAAGAGCGCTGCGACCATGAAATAGCAAGGTTCAAGGATCGCCAAATTAAAGCCAGACGGAGCGCGGAAGGTCGCTGGCAGTCGTCATCAGCAGAGCAAATACTGTCTGACAGTACGACCATTTCCGTATGCGATCGCAATGCGAACGCATTGCCAACGCAATGCTCACCAAACACCATACACCAGTCACCAATCACCAATCTCCATACTCCAGACAAACAAAACAATGGGGCTGAAAAGAAAAATGTTGGTA
Source organism: Polynucleobacter sp. JS-JIR-II-50 (assembly GCF_018687895.1). Taxonomy (NCBI): domain Bacteria; kingdom Pseudomonadati; phylum Pseudomonadota; class Betaproteobacteria; order Burkholderiales; family Burkholderiaceae; genus Polynucleobacter; species Polynucleobacter sp. JS-JIR-II-50. The sequence goes on from NZ_CP061307.1 coordinate 934,301, forward strand.
GGAGCGACCAAACCTCAGTTCAGATAATTAAACTTTTTGCGAAGGAGGGCATCAATATTCCTCTTGATGATGGGCGCATCAAAGAGATGATTGGCATGGATATTTCAGAAAAGGAGATAGCCGATGCCATCTTGCAAGCCAAAGAGACGAGAAGACGTGCATCAAGTTCAACACCCATCAATGTAGGTTTTGTCTTGGCCATTCTCAAAGGCATGCGAAGAAAGAGTCAAGCCAATGATCTAGGTGAAGATATCTGGTGGAAAAGTAATGAAGGGATAGACGTCAAAGGAAGGGAGCTAGGCATGCGAGCTCAGGGTTCAGAAAGCTATGACGCATTTAAAACCAGAATCTTCGCTGAGCTTCGCAAGCGCGAGGAGGTATCCAATGCAAGCTAAGCAAGTAAGCCAAGCTATGGTTGGCATCATTCATCGCCAAGATATGGAAGACTTTCCCATAGGTTCAGTTGTGAAGACTCCCAGTGGGCGTATAGGTACGGTGGTAAAGCATAGGGGTGCCCAAAGCCGATTTGATCTTTTCCAAAGAATCATCATTGAGTTTGAAGACCCCATCGGTGATTCAGTAGCTTTGCAACCTCATCTTCTCACCCTCATCAAGTTGCCATGATTGAAAACAATCAAAAGAAATCAAAAGGTGGGGCTAGACCTGGAGCAGGGCGAAAGACTGGCAGCTTAACTAAGCGGACCCGTCAGATAGCCGAAGCAGTAGCAACTCAGGGGATTACTCCGTTAGAAGTCATGATGAAGGTAATGCATCAGCTATATGAGCATGCTGGCAACGTTCGTGAGGAGGATCTCGGTGAAAAAGAGTCAGCAAGTGAGGCTCGAATTAAGCTGCTAAACATGGCCGCCACTGTTGGAAGGCATGCGGCTCCTTATGTGCATCCACGCCTATCTGCAATTGAGCATACGGGCAAAGATGGTGCCCCGTTGCAAAGCGGCGTGCTGGTTGTACCCAGCGCCATGAGTGTCGAGGACTGGGAGAGATCCGCTCAGCCAAAACACTAACGCATTAAAAAGCTAATGAAAACCGTCTGGGCACCATTGCCTGGTAGTCAGACTTTGTTTCTGACATGTCCCGTGTATGAGGTATTGCTCGAAGGGACCAGAGGAGGGGGTAAGACCGATACCTTACTCATGAGCTATGCCCAACACGTGGGTAGAGGCTTTGGCGACCATTGGCGCGGAACACTCTTTCGCCTGACTTATCCCCAATTGTCTGATGTAGTAGCCAAGAGTAAACGCTGGTTCTATCAAATCTTCCCGGGTGCCAAGTTCAATGAATCAGACTACGTCTGGAAATGGCCCACAGGAGAGATGCTGTACTTTCGGTATGGTGCTAACGAGGACGACTACTGGAATTACCATGGCCATGAATACCCTTGGCTAGGGTTTGAAGAATTAACGAACTGGCGCAATCTGTCTTTCTACGAAGCAATGCATTCCACCTGTAGGTCATCACACCCTGGCATGCCAAGGATGGTGAGGGCAACATGCAATCCATTTGGAGTGGGACATGCGTCTGTAAAGGAAAGATTCCAGATTGGATCTATCCCGGCGGGACAAATCATCAAGCAAGAGGGCGCACTACCAAGAGTGCGAATACATTCCACCATTTATGAGAACACCCATCTTCTAAAAAATGACCCTAACTACCTCATGAGCCTAGAGTCGCTAAGCGATCCAAACAGGCGTAGAGCATGGTTAGAGGGGGATTGGGATATCCACGTGGGAAGTTTCTTGGAAGGCGTATGGCAGCCCTCTAAACACGTCATTGAGCCATTTGCCATTCCGCCGACATGGAAGGTATGGCGTTCAATGGATTGGGGATATGCAAGACCATATGCAGTTTATTGGTTTGCCTTATCCAACGATGGAGTCTATTACCTATGGAGAGAGCTCTATGGATACGGCGACAAAGAAAACACGGGTACAAGGGAAGACGCCACCGTAGTAGCAGAGAAGATCAAGAAGATCGAGGTGCACGATCAACGCCTTGGATACGAATACCGGATGAACCTAGCTGACCCATCTATCTTCTCGAAAATAGGAGCAGAGCGATCCATTGGGCAGATCTTTAGAGATAAAGGGGTGAAATGGACTGAAGCCTATAACGCCCCTAGAAGCAGAGTAAATGGTGCCCAAGAAATCATCCGACTTCTGGCTGAAGACAGACTCAAGATCTTCTCAACCTGTAAGCACTGGCTAAGGACTATTCCCCAGTTACCGCCAGACTCATTAAACCCAGAAGACGTAGATACCGATGCGGAAGATCATGCTTGGGACGCAACGAGGTATGGGGTGATGCGGGCCAGGCATTCTGGAGGCTGACCCAAGTAATGTAAATATTGTTTATATAGATATTTTTTCGTTGCGCCAGCTTAAATTGATAAGATGATCCTATAAATAACCGTGGTTTATAAAAAGTTACCCATTGCCAATGAAAAATACAAATTCTTTTGATGAGTTGATTAGTCTCCTTAGGGAGAATGTTGGAAAAGCATACAACCAAGACTCCATGGAAAGTTTTGAGACTCATATACAAGAATTGATTATTTCTGATACGAAAAAAATTGCCAATAGGATTTCATTGCTATTTGCGTATTGGTCAAATATTGAGTATCTATTTGGCGCTAACACTGAGGCGTCCTGGGAGAATTCTCCAGAAATAATTTTGCTCAAAGAATATAAATTTTCAATTACAAATGAGCTAGCGCTACTATGTCCAGAAGTGATATCAAGAGATATCGGAAGGCAATATAGAGTTGAAACTCAAGATCAGTTCAATCTAATGATTCAAATACTTGAAAAAGTAGATATTCTCACAAGGGAAGAGAGGAGATCTGATAGTGAAGCAGCAATTTTTTTACTAGAAATGATTGCATCTCACGTTTTTCAAATTCCACGCAATTAATTTCTAAATCCTGCTATAGAGCTCTTGCTTGATAGGAATCTATGCCATTTCCAAAATACGTAGGGAAACTCGAGAATCTTCAGCGGGCATGGCAGTGGATTAGGTCGAATCCAGATAGATTTTATAAGTCACACTTTCGCGAAGTTTATTCAGCATACGCAACGGCTGATGGAGAGCTTTTAAAGAATCTGAAAAATCGACTCGATAGAAACATATATACCCCATCAGACTCCTGCAAATTATTTCTACCTAAGCCCTCTGGAATCCTAAGACCATATACATTGTTATGCGTTGAGGATCAGATTGTTTACCAAGCTATGGCTAATATAGTGGCAGAAAAGTTATACCCAATAGTTAAAGGTCGATATAACAAGCAGGTATTTGGTCATATGTATGCCGGTAAAGGTAATTTATGGTTTTATCAAAAATGGACAAATGGTTATGGGGCTTTTAATTCTGCCTCAAAGCGGGCTTTCGATTTAGGCTATGTTTGGACTGCTAGCTTCGATTTAACAGCTTTCTATGACAGCATTGATCACAATGTTCTAAGGTATATGTTGGGGAAGATTCATCTTGACAATGACTTTTCTGAATCCCTTACAAGGCTTTTAAATCAATGGACATCCACGGGCACCCCCATTTACCATCATCATGGAATACCTCAAGGGCCTCTTAGTTCTGGAATTATTTCTGAAGCAGTGCTTAATCATTTTGATGAAAATTTTTCCAGCAGGAATGACATCAAGTATTTAAGGTATGTCGATGACATTCGTTTATATGCAAAAAATGAGGATCATCTTAGATCTGCACTAGTTTGTTTAGACAGAATTAGTAAAGATATAGGCCTATTTCCTCAGTCAGGAAAAATTGATATCCACAGAGTGATAGATATAGATAAAGAGCTTAAGACAATAAGCATGCCATTTGAACTTTCAAGTTCCCCAGGCATCTTCAATCAAAGGGAAATTACATCGGAGATCTTGGCTCTTTCGCCAAGGCAGGGTGGCTACAAGGTTATAGATCCCACTAAATTCAAAATGCTCATTGCAATAAGTGGCCCATCATTGAGAGTATTAGATAGGGTATGGCGAGTTTTTGACTGCTCGCCAATCTATTACACGCAACTAGCAAATTACATGACGAAGTTTAAAAAACTACCTGATAAGTTTTCCAAAAAGCTGTTAGATCAGATCGTTCATCAAAATATATACCCATCCATTAGGGCATCATTTATATCTTGTGCATCTAGCCAACAGATGCCGACAAAGATTAGACAATTAAAGGGAATTTTAAAACCACTTTGGAGTCCTAAATTTAATGCTCCGGACCTTACTGCAGCACTGTGGAATGCTCTTCATCGCTTAGGACATATAACGGAAAGACAGGCAAACTACGCTCTTCTAAATGCTCATATTCCATGGGTAAAAATGCGATTATATTTTGGAACTCCATGGCTTGATATGGATGATAAAAGGCGTAATAGATTGCTTAATGCTGGAATGAGGAACAAAAACTCAGACGTAGCGATTTCATCCGCTTGGATTGCATCATTAATAGACTGCAAGATTGAAAGGCCCTTGAAAACAGTAAATCACCTTGCAAAAATAGTACTTCGTGAAAGTGGTCAGCTAAAGAGAGTAAATGCCAAGGTTTGTGGAATTGATTTAGCGATCAAGGAAATGGCAGGATTTTCTTCTGGGATAAATTGGAAGAAATTTTTTGGACGAAGATATCATCTGGCGGAATCCAAGTTGGTAGCATGTAAGGGTTACTTCAAAACAAATCCCACTGCATGGGTAAGTATGCTTGATGTATTTAATGATGTACTTATTGATGAGGTTATAAAAAAAGACGGTACCTTAGGGGCTAGAAAGTTAGGAAAATTTGGCCCCATCTATAGCAATGGTCTTCAACAAAAATATCCCTACTTATATCAATATATTGTTGCAGTTCACACAAAAAGAGGTGAAGGCGAGTTATCACATGCTGTTGTTGAAAAAACGCAAGCTCCAACCGGTCGTATTTCTTATAAATGGCTTCCAAAGGGGGTTAAGTTAATGAAGGCGGCTCTAGAAGAAATTCAGTTGGCTAATTTAAAATAATAAATTATTAATTTCTACATGAAGTGCCAATAGGCAGTCTATAAATATAGGGTGATGACCCAAGACTCCAAAGCTCTTCAACAAAAGTGGAATGCCCGCATCAAACATGCGCGCGCTCACTGGGCTACCTTTCATAAACGCGTAAAGCACAACCGCAATACGGTCGCCGGCTTCAATTGGAATGCCGATCCCGCTGGCAAGGAGTTTTACAGCCTCAGAGCTAACTTAATTCACGGAACTATCTCTGCAGTCTTGCCAAACGTCTATGCGCGTAACCCAGAGATCTCAATTACCCCAGCCCATGCGGGCGCCGATATCAAACTCTTTTGTAGCACCCTTGAGAAAGTAACTAATAGGGCGCTAGAGCATGCCCAACTCAAGAATCGAGCCAAGTCCACAGTCAGAGCTGCATTGACCTGTAGCTTTGGAATCCTAAAAGTGATGTACCAAAGGAGTGCCCATGAGGATGCATATATTCAGGGACGTATTAATGATACCCAAGAGAACTTACTGCATATAGAGGAGCTTGAGAGAGATCTCCAGGATAAAGATCAAGATGGTCAGCATGATGTTAAAAGGGCTGAGCTTGAAGAACTCATTCGATCACTCCAAGAACAATCCGAAGTGCAATCTGCAGAGGGTCTCGTTATCGATAGAGTCCTCACAGAAAACCTCCTGATTGACCCATCCATCTGTGAGTTCTGGGATTACACCGATGCAGACTGGATGTGCCAAGTCATTCCCATGAAGAGATCCCAGGCTGAAGCTCTGTATAAAAAGAATCTTGCCAATGCAAAGATCTACCAACCAGGACAAGGAGAACCATCGCATAAAAGGGCCAAGCGCTTGGCTTCAATGCAGTTAGATGCTGGGCCAGTAACTGATGATCAACAAATAGCTGTCCTAGAGATCTGGGATAGAACTACTCAGCGCGTATACACAATGGTGGAGGGTGCAACCGAATGGTTGCGCGAACCCTATTCGCCGCCAAGGGCGGGAGAGCGCTGGTATCCATTCTTTCTATTGCCGTATCAGGTAGTTGATGGTCAATTCGTTGGCCCAAGCCTTGTAGACCTCACTGAACGATTGCAGGGTGAGCATAACGAAGCTAGAGATCGATTCAACCAGCATCGGGATCTTTGTATTCCGGGATGGGTAGCCTCAGCCGATATTAATGAGAAGACCATTAAGAGGCATTCGGATTCTCGATTTGGCGAGATCACGATTGTGGATACAGAAGGCAAGCCTCTTAACCAAGTGATTATTCCTAGAGGTCACCCCAAGATAGATCCGATCGTCTATGACACCAGCGCAGTGCGCTATGACTGGGAGCAAGTCACAGGCTTGCAAGATGCAGCAAGGTCTACCGTAGTAAGACCTAAGACTGCTACTGAGGCAAACATTCTGCAAAGAGCCTTATCAGGGCGCGTATTTGAATTTAAAGACCAGATAGAGGATTGGCTACAAGAGATAGCGCAATACAGTGCTCAGGTTCTACTGCAAGAGCTTACCAAGGAACATGTAGAGCGCTATGTGGGCGCGCCAATCAACAAGACAACCATAGTAGATGGCCAAGCTATCACGACCAAAGAGAAAAGCTACGACTGGCCAGAGCTCACTAAAGAACGAATCTTTGACATGGTCGACCTGCGTATCCGAGCCGGCACGACTGGTTCTCCTGATGGCATTGAGGAGAAGGAGGGTTGGCTAAAAGTCTTACCAATGATCACCAGCCTGTCCATCCAAATGCAAAACCTGCAGGCAAGAGGGATGGATTACGAACATATCCGTAGCCTCCTACACGAGACTCTCTTGCGATATGACGATCGTATCGATTCAAATCTATTTATACCCAAGATTGAAAAGCAAGCCGATGGATATAAGGATATTTCAATGAATTGGCAATGGGAAATCGATAGGGAAAAACAAGGCAAACATCAACATTTAAAAGAGGAGACAGTAGATGACACAAGAAGTGAAAAACTTTAGCTCTGGAGTATTAACCAATGGAGGTTTAGTTCAGAAAGAGCAAGAGCGTGAAGCAAGGCGCCAGCAAGAGAAATTGCGCAAAGAAGCTGAAGAGAAGAGTGCAGCTGAAGCTGTTACCAGGCGCATAAAGGCAAGGGAAGAGCGCGCCTTAGAAAAAGCAGAGCAAGAAGCCCAAGCTAAGGCTAAACAATTAGTGGACGAAGAGCGGCGAAGAAAAGCTGATGAGAAGTCAGCTCAAGATGAAGTGGCACGACTTCAAGTGGTTGCTGCAAAGGAAGCGGCAAGATTAGAGAGGCAGAAAGACCTTGAGAGAAGACTTGCAGAAAAGGCGGCACTTCAGCAGCAAGAAGAAGCAAAGCGTAAGACTCAGCAAAAGTCTGCTGCCTTGCTCGATAGCTTAACCAAAGAGCCTGAGGCTGAAGAAGGTGAACCCACTCAAAAGCAAGAGGCTGAGGAGGAGAGCGCAGAACCTGTCTTTTCACCGGTTAAGGGTGAAGTGCTGGTGCCGGCTGAGATGCCTTCATTAACGTCTAATCCAGAACCGGAGCCAATTGCTGTCAGAGATATCAGCGAGTTATTGCCACCCCCTGTTGTGCTAACAGTTGAGGCTGAGTCGCAAGCTCCCATCCAGGTAGAAAGTGGCAAAGAGCTCATTGAAAGAGTCTTGAGTTCAACCGAGAAAGCACCCAAGGATCAAGTGGAGGAAACAGCACAACCCAATCGTAGCGAAAACCGATTTCAAAAGATGGCCAATACCAACCGCGATCTTGTCAAAGAGAATGATGTACTTAAGTCAAAGGTAGAAGACCTTTTAGATAAGTTACATAGCTACGAAATTGAAGGTGAGCTGGTAGGTAGCATGATGGATTCGGTAGATCGCAATAAGAAAGAGAAGTGGCACGAAAAGCCGGGACAGTCCTACCTAAATAAGGATCACTTCAGCATTGTTAAAGAGGCTAAGCAGGAAATGCTCAAGTACCTTTCTACAAGACAGGGCGAGATTGATCATGGCTATAAGTCTGAGCTTTTCGCTAAATATATGGATGACCCGTTTTACATGAATGTATTCGTGCAAAACCATGGCGTATTTGAATGGTGGCCAGTGATTGATTCGATTTACAACTCCATAGGCTTACCAAAACCAGACTGGTCTAAGGTAAAGGTTACGAGCCATGCGCCACAACCGATTAGAGCTAGAACAGCGACCTTGGGATCACCTGTTGCAAGCTCTGAACAACCCATGGATCGTATAGCCCAACACCTAGGCAATATGGGTATCTAGTCTATTGCCTAGCAAATAGCATTAAGGGCGCGATATCGCCTTTATCTGCGGCGCGTAGGGCTAGCAGGTAGTTTTGACGAGTAGTACCTGGGGTGGCGATTGAAGTATTGCCGCCCCAAGAAAATCTTTTACCACCAAGGCTGACAATCAGAGCATCAGCTATCAAGCGCGCATGACGACCATTGCCGTTTGGAAATGCATGAATCAACACCAACTGATGATGAAAGCGCACAACAATCTCATCAATGGACATTGTTTTATTTTCAATTTGATAGGCAGTGTTATCTAAAAGATTCTTGAGGGCAACGGCAATCTGAGTCCAATCAATGCCGATACTCTTGGCGCTCATTCTGAATGTGCCAGCCCACTGCCATGTTTGATTAAACATACGGCTATGCAATTCACGCACCAAGCCCTCATTCAAGTCTTGAATAATCTTTTGACGCGCAATCCAATCTGCACCTTCGACAATATTCATTTCTTCCCAAGCGTTTAAATCAGCTTGAGTGCTAATGTGTTTGGGGATAAGACCAAGAGCTTCATCCGGATCAATCGGAGTGGCTCCTGGCGCATATTCAAACTGCATCACCATAGATTCCTTCTAGGGCCGTCTAATATCTCTTTTGCCAGTAGTTGCAGTTGCTTTTCGCTGGCAGACTTGTCTACCGACTGATCCTCAAGACTCATCGAATGAGAAATAGGGCGCAGTCTTTCACGCGCAACTAAAGTAGCGCGATCTTCCAAGATTTCCTCTAAAGATTTGCGTGGCACGAGGGTGTATTGCAACTCGCAGTCTAAGGCGCTAGCCAATTTACGCAGGCTAGCTAAAGTGATCTTTTCATCAGCTTCAGCCTTTTCAAGCTTGGTAATACTGGCGGGTGTAACGCCTAGCTTGCGAGCCAATGCAGACGCTGACATGCCCAAAGATTCGCGAATAGCCTTAACCCAGCCACTACCTGGACGGGTTGGAGGGCGAACTTCCCTAAGCTTGGTAAGGACCAAGTCCATTTGATGGAGTTGTAAGTTGGCAAATTTCTTGTTCATATTGATACCTATGGGTATTAATTAATATGTCTAATTGTAACCTATAGGTATCAATTAATACAGTTATTTGATACCCATAAGTATCAAATAGCTATAAAAAGGAGGGTTTTTCGCTTAAATAACAACGTCATTCCGTCAAGGGCACCCCAACGGGGTGGCTTGCGAACCCTTGATGGCCACGACCAAAGAAACGCTCTTTTATGCCCCAGGTGGCGTAATGACACATTGGGCATAAAGACTCATAGCAAAATAATCAAGACACCCAACAAAAACTCCAGATATATCCAAAGCTCTGAACAACTACCCAAATAATGTATGTATGTAGCAACGGTTAACTACCAAGCTACTGATTCATCCCATGCGTTAAAGCTAGAGTCGCGCCTAGTAGCGTAGCAATGGATAGTTTCACGCACTATCAAACGGTATGAATCCAACTAATTCATAAATACAGATAGGGGTGGCATATGCCAATTTCAAATACAGACTTGCAAGAACTAGCTAAGGTTTCCTTAGATGAGTACTTGCGCAATCTACCGGTAGACCAAATCGCCGTAGAGAGGCCTTTCCTCAAAAAATTGATGCAGGGACGCAAGAGCCTATTAGGAGCCAAGCAGAATGTGGTTGAGAACATTCGTAAAGAGCATGGGAGTAACTTCACTTGGGCATTTGGAGAGGAGACGGTCAAGTTCAATAAACGGAATACCACTGAGCAAGCCTCTTTCCCTTGGCGTAGAGCGGTCGATGGCCTGTACATCGACTATGACCGACTCTTTAGTAATGGCATCAAAGTACGTGAGGGCGGGGCGCGTGGCTTCCAATTGGAACACAACGAGCGCGTACAACTCATTAACTTGCTTGATGAGCAACTGGAAGTGCTTAGAGAAGGCTTTCTCAATAAGTTAGATCTAGAACTGCATCGCGACGGCTCGCACGGCGCAGATGCGGTAGTCGGCTTAGATAGTCTAGTAAGCCTAGCGCCAGATGCAGGTACGGTAGGCGGTATTGATCGAGCCAAAGCAAGTTACTGGCGTAACTATGCAGTCAAAGATATCACCTCAACTGCACCAGGTAACTTAGTTGGAGAGATGGAGACTGCATGGCGTCAATGTATTAAACATGGCGGTAGTCCTGATTTCATCATCGCTGGGGGTAAGTTCATTGATACATATCGCAAACAGGTAACAGTGACACATATCGCTGGATCAGGTGAGACTAAGTACATCGATGCTGGCGTAGGTGCGGGCGTAAATACTGGCCTAGCCTTCAAAGGTGTAGAGATCATCTGGGATCCGCAGTTTGATGAGCTCGATGCCATGGCTAATAGAACAGTGGAGTGGAGTAAGCGCTGCTATTTCCTTAACACGCGCTTTATGAAGCTGCGTGATGACGATCTAGATATCGTTGCCCCAATTCGTCCGCATGACACGCTAGCCATGTACGCCATGGTGAACCTACGCTGTGCCTTATCCATCTCACGTGCAAATGCCCATGCGGTATTGGCTATTCAATAAAGGAAGCTCATATGACAAATAAAGAACTCATTCATAGTGACTTCCAAATTAAAGAGGTGGAAGCAGTCGTACGCAGGGACGCCTTCACAACCATCCATGTGCACGTGCCGCCGTATGAGACCAACATCCTTCGCAATCTCTTTGGGCGCGAGAACGTCACGGTGTTCGAGCGCCCATCAAAGACCACCATTACTCCAGAGCAGGAGTACGACCGTCTATGTGCCAAGTACGGTCATGAAGTTGTGGCAAAAGTCTTTGGTGAAGATGATGGTGATCGCCTAATGGAAATAGTGGAGGGGCTTATGGCTGAAGGAAGGCTCTCGGTTCAAGAGCAAACTTTAGAAAAGGCTCATGAGCCAGAGGCAACGCCAGAAAGCAGAGGAGCCAAGAAACGCTAGCAGTAGGGAAGATCACCGCTAGCGGCCGGTGTTTGGGTGCGGCTGTGGGTGTTGAAGTAACGATGGTGTGTGGGCGCGCGTAACTGCGCCCCACTGCCAACACCAAAGAAAGGCCTAGGCGGTAGTGGGGCGGTGGACTTCCATATTCCAAGCATCAAATAAAGAACCTATTACATGCTTCCAATCATTACCTCTCTAGTGCAAACCTTGGCCGTCAATGGCCTTGGTCTGCTTGCGGGTGCAGTTCAGGCTAAAGGCAAGGAATTTATTGAGAGCAAGATTGGAGCGCGTATTCCGGACAACCCTAGCCAGGAAGATCTCATTAAGCTCAAGCAGTTAGAGATCGAGCAAGAACAGCTCCTTTTGGAATACACGCTCAAGCAAAAGGAGCTGGAGATAGAGGAATCCAAGCTTCTAGCGGAGATGCATCGTGCATCACAAGAGAATGTCACACAGCGCTGGCAATCCGATATGGGTAGCGATTCAAAGTTATCAAAGAACATCAGGCCAGGAACGCTGGTTTACATACTGACTGCCTATCTTTTATTCGCACTTCTTTCGGCAATGGGTATAGACATTAATGAGGCTTATGTAAAGCTTCTAGGTGAGTGGGGGCAGCTAGTCATGCTGGCTTACTTTGGCGGAAGATCAGTAGAGAAGATCTTTGAGATGCGCATGAACGGACCCAGAAACAAGGAGCAGTGTGAATGAGTGGTTTGGTTCTTGAGCAAGCTGCATTCTTGATCGATGTAAGTCGTCTTATTCAGTTTGCAACAGCAGAAGGATGGGTCATTACTGGTGGTGAACTCTGGAGGTCAGCAGAGCAACAGGAGATCTACTTTAAAAGTGGGAGATCAAAGACCATGAATAGCAATCACTTGAGGCGCTGCGCTATTGATTTGAACTTCTTCTGGAATGGAAAGCTAGTCTGGGATAAAGAATTGATCCGTACGGTAGGTGAATATTGGGAAAGCCTGAGCTCAAAGAATAGATGGGGCGGAAACTTTAAAGGGTTTGTAGATGTTCCTCACTTTGAGAGAGTTGCTTAATACTGTTATCAATATAGTTAATCCAATCTGCCATTAGAGATGCGCGCTTATCTAATTGATCCTGTCTTCTATATGCAGCTTCAGCCTTATTCTGTATCGTATGCGCCAAAGCTAGCTCGACAGTCTCATTTGAGTATTCCGTAGTCTCAGCCGCCCAGTCTCGGAATGTAGATCTAAAGCCATGCGGAACGAAGTCTGCGTACTTAGGCATCTTTCTCATCATTGCAAGTAGAGCCATATTTGATAGAGCGCGCTCCTTATGCAGAGAGCTAGGGAATAAATAGGAGTTCACTCTGATTGTCTTCAAATGCTCGAGGATTTCTATAGCCCTGGTATTTAGCGGTACCCGATGCTCCTTGCCGGCTTTCATTCGTTCAGCGGGAATAGTCCAAACCTTAGCCTCTAAATCAAATTCACTCCAATTAGCCTCGATGACTTCACCGGTACGAGTAGCCGTAAGAATTAATAACTCCAAAGCGAAGGCAGAGTAGCCTGTATGACTTCGTAAGTCGCTTATGAATTCACCAATTCTTTGAAACGGTAGAGCAGGGTGGTGAGCCACCTTCTTGATCTTGTTAGCTTTAGGCAGTAGATGGCATAGAGCGCCTTGATAGCGAGCAGGATTGTCACCACTAATGTATTTATGGGCCTTACACCAATCCAGAATCACTTCAATACGCTGACGAACCCTTGTCGCAGTTTCGGTCCTGACTTTCCAAAATGAGCCCTCGACTACACCATTCTTCTTTTTGATCTCTTGCTCAAGCAACTTAACGATATGAGCGGTAGTAATCTGATCAACTCTCATTTTTCCAATGATTGGTAGAGCGTAGGTGTTAATGGTGCTTACCCATTGGTCTTTATGCTTTGAGTTCGACCATTCGGCTTGCTTAGTTTTGATGCACTTATCTGCAGCCTCCTTAAAGGTGATGGAATTCTGATGAGATTCTTTTACGCCTAGTTTCTTTGCATGGCGTTGCTCGATAGGGTCAACCCCCTCAAAAATAGTTCTCCTGAGGTCCAAAGACTTTTGTCTGGCATTGGCTAACGAACAAATTTCCACGGACCCAAGCCCCATTGCTCGTCTTTTGCCACTAACTGGACTGGTAAACCTATAGAGCCAACTTCGGGAAGGTTCGTCAGAGCCTGCGAATACTCTCAAGTACAAACCCCTTGTTTCTGGGTCGGCATACCATCCAGGTTGGTGAATAGCGAGAATCCCTCTGGCTGTAAATCTGGTGAGTTTTAGCCCTTTTGTTTCTCCTCCGCCATTACTTATGCCCATAATTTGCTTACCATCCCGCTTACCAGTGAAACATGGATTTTAGTAAGTTTGAATGGGTTACTCGGGAGTAGGGTCTGCCTTCTAAGCCATATAAACAATAGGTTTATTGGACATTGGTAGACTTATCGGGAGGGACAATTTTTAGATCTCGTCTCCGCCAGTACTTTTGGCATTTTTTCTGTTTTTCACTATATGCATCAATGACTTAGCCTCATAACCGGGGCTTTTTCTTTATTACTCCCGCTTACCAGCACGCTTACCACTCAAGCAATATTTGATTCCGGATGTGTGGCTAATGCAATTTAAGCTAACGATTACTCAGCACACCTTGATGGCATGGTTAATTAATTGTTGAGAAGCTAAAAAAGTTCAATAGATTCAGCTAGAAAACTGAACTGTAAGAATTTGCATCAGGCCTATGCTTATTGGGCTTATGAACCGAGATAGTGCCGATAGTGATGAAGCACAGAGGCTCCTCTTTATCTTTAAATAAAAATAATTCCCTCATCTTTTGGCTGTAAAGAGCCTTACCGCTTGATAGTCCTGAGCCAAATCCTAAAGCATTAGCCATTAGCAAAATATTTTGAATTGCACACCCTGCGGAGATGAGTTTTTCTTGCTCGGGAATATTGTCAAGTTCATTGTTCAGCTTAGCGGTTGCCAATAAAAGCAAGGGGCCTCGAAAAGCTTTCTGCTTTGCTTCATCAATTTGAGTTAGCGTTGCGCTTGGGTCTCTTGCTATGAGTGCGTCTGCAAATAAGTCACCTAATAAATTACGACTTTCGGGACTGACTTCATAAAAGTGCCAAGGCGTTACCTTTCCATGGTCGGGAGCGGCTCCAGCCGCATTCAAAATTTCTAATTTCTGGGGTAGGTTAGGGCCTGGTGCAATCAGTCTTTTAGGAGAAACATGCTGGCGACTATGGATCAGCGCATGAGCAAAGCCTTCGAGTGAATCTAAATTATCAGAAGCCAAAATCACTTAGTCCTGGATGGTCATCAGGCCTTCTTCCTAGGGGCCAAAAAAACTTTCGGTCAGATTCTTTAATGGGTAAATCATTGATGCTAGCGAAACGTCTCATCATGAAACCATTTTCATTGAACTCCCAATTCTCATTACCAAAGCTTCGCGACCAGTTACCAAAGTCATCATGACATTCGTAGGCAAAACGAACCGCAATGCGGTTATCTGTAAATGCCCATAATTCCTTAATCAGGCGGTAGTCAAGCTCCTTGGCCCATTTGCGGCGAAGAAACTCTTTGACTTGTTCTCTGCCTTTAGGGAATTCAGCCCGATTTCGCCAAATAGTATCTTCCGTATAAACCAGGGAAACCTTCTCGGGATCTCTTGTATTCCAAGCATCTTCAGCCATTCGAATTTTTTGAATTGCTGTTTCTTTAGTAAAAGGGGGTAGGGGTAGTTTTTGTTCCATAGTATTTTGCGGTTAATCTTTCGGAATAATAAGAATAAACAGGGATTTGCATACAATAGCAAAATTAGTACCACTTTTGGTGCATTCAAAATAAGCCTTTAATGAGATCGCTTTTGAGACATTTTTTTAAAAAGTTAATTACCATTTTTCTTCCGGAAACTACCTCAGTTTCTTGGTTAGAGAGGTTTAGATCGGCTTTAGGAGTTGTGCTGGGCTTGCTCGCAATAATGGGTCTTGGTTTATTGCTTGCAAGTTACGGAAACGCATCACCATGGATTGTCGCCTCGATGGGTGCCACTGCATTTTTATTATTTGTCTTGCCCTCAAGCCCAATGGCGCAACCATGGGCGGTTATAGGGGGTAGTTGCGTTTCTGCTTTGATAGGTGTTGCTTGTACGCAGTTTGTTCACGAATTGCCATTATTAATCCCCCTGTCCGTTGGGCTCGCAATTTTGGCAATGTTTACTTTGCGTTGCTTACACGCGCCTGCTGCAGCTTTGGCCCTTTTGATTCCTTTGGGCGGAATGGTAGACTTTCATTTTGTGCTTTTCCCGGTCTTGGGTAATGCTGTTTTATTGGTTTTGTGCGCAGTTATTTATAACTCCCTAACGGGCAGGCCATATCCGCAACGCCCTAAGGCCGTCTTGGATTCATCTCCACTGCAAAAACGAAATCGTAAGATCGAGGACCAAGAAATTAACGCTGTCTTGGAGAGCTATAACCAAGTACTAGATATCAGTAAGGATGATTTAGCCAATCTGATTTCTCAAGTTGAGCATGGGGCATATCAAAAGAAGTTGCAAGGTATGCTGTGTAAAAATATTATGACCACTGAAGTCTTATATGTTGGCATGGATTCACCTTTGGATCAGGCATGGAATCTTTTACGCAATCGTCATGTTAAAGCGTTACCGGTGATAGATGGCGCACGTAGGGTGCTTGGGATCATTACTTTAGAGGACTTTATTAAAAGTGCGGCGGTTGATTTTCATCAAAGCTTTGGGCAACGCATCAGGGGGTTTATGCGAGCCGCTGTTCCTGGCTTAAATAGCTTACCAAATGCAGTTGGACAGGTAATGAGTAAGCCGGTAAGGGTAATTAGTGAAGATCGAAATATGCTTGACTTGGCTGAGATATTTTGTGGTGATGGTCATCACCATATCCCCGTAATTAATGATAATAAGCAGTTGGTAGGAATGATTACTCAGTCTGACTTTGTAAAAGCTATTGACCAATCCATTGATATCAGATGAAAAATATTTTCAGAAAACTGATTAATTTCTTTCATCAAATTGCACCACCTCAGGACCAATACTCTTGGTTTGATAGGTTGCGAGTATCGATTGGTGTTGGCCTAACTATTTTTGCGATAGCCCTATTGAATCTTCTATGGGGTGATATGACTCAAGATGAGAACATGGTGACGGCAGTTTTTGGAGTCAGCGCTTTATGCATTTTCCTATTTCCCAATAGTAAATTCTTTTCGCCCTTAACTTTAATAGAGGCAAATCTATTAGCTTCCTGCGTAGCCTTCATTTGTGTTTATCTGATGCCATCGATTTCTGTGGGCATTCCATTCGCCGTCATTGGCACGATAGTTGGAATGTATTTACTGGGGTGTATGCATCCGCCAGCGGTTTTCTTAAGTATTTTTATAGTAATGGCTGGAACTAATAGCTATAACTTTGCCTTGCATCCTGTTTTGGCCGACTCTCTTGTGTTGACCTTGGCGAGTTTTTTAAACAAGGCTTTAATAAAGCGTTCGTTAGGCTAAGCTGTGCTACCCCCAAACACTCCAATCCTTGGATTGTGGTGAAGGTTCATTCCACTTCACTGGGTAATGCAGGGCTTTCCCGGGAGTGAGGCGACTCCAGATGGCTGCTACAACCGCAAGAATTGTCACCCCTACCAAAACTACTGCTACGAGATGGCCAAAGCCAGCGTGCGCCTGGATCATGATAAGTGGATTTGCACCAGCTGGCGGATGTACAGTTTGTGTAAGCAACAAGACCGCCAAAGTAATTACCTCCGCAAGCAAGTAAACCCATAAAGCATCATCAAAGAGCTGGTAGCAGACAATACCAATAAGTGCGCTGATGAGGTGCCCGCCAAATAAAGCTCTTGGCTGTGCTGCAGGAGCGCCAGTCAAGCCAAACAGAAATATCGTAGAGCCACCCAGTGATGCAAGCAGTAATGGTGATGCCGGTGGTTTTGTAACAATTAAAGCCAATCCAAGTGCAACCATTGCGCCTAGCGAAACCCATGCCAAACGTTTAACTATTTTGAGCATGACTTAGTGTAATCCAGCCATCGTAGATATTTGAATGGCTTGCCTGAGAATTGAGCTCGGACATTTGACTTGCCCAGATAGAATTTGCTCGGTAACGGATGCCGTTGAAATGGCGTCAATCTCTAAAAACGGTCTGAGATCTTCAAAGCGCTCTTCGGGGGTTGTCATTTCATTCGCATTTGGAAGCAAAAAATGCATTTCTGGCAATCGCTGCAGAGAAGCGGTTGGCTCACCCTCGCTTCCCCTCATCAAAATTGCATTTGCTGAACGAAGTTGAAAAAATTCTCGTAGTTTTTCTGGATATTCTGGGTGGGTGTAGTTAGAAACTTGCCAAGAGCTCTGAAGCGTTGGATTAATCAGTTTTGCCAGCACATGACCAGTATTCCGCAGACCAATTCTTTCTCTGATATCTAATAATTTTTGAAGGGCTGGGGAAATCACATTAAGAGGGCAAAAGATCGGTTGATTCAATGCCAGGAGGGCGCCAAATTCATCTTTGGACTTGAGAATTGGCCAGCCAAGAGACTTAAAAATTTCATGGCTCGTTACCCTGGTTAGATCTTTTTCGACCCCCTGAACAAGCACTGTAAAACCATAACTAGACAGCATGCCAGCAAGAAGTGGCGTTAAGTTTGCTTGCTTTCTAGCCCCGTTATAACTTGGTAAGACTATGGTGGGGCGTGTGCCAAGATTCAGTAAATTCAGATGCGGTTGTAGGGCGTCCATAAAGCCCATGAGCTCAGAGACAGACTCACCCTTGATGCGCATAGCAATACAAAATGCACCCAGCTCTAGATCGCTGACATTGCCATCTAGAATTTGTGTGAAGACTTCTTTTGCCTGATTGCGATCAAGGTCGCCGGCGCCTTTGCTGCCTCGGCCAATGACTTTTAAGAATGATTTGATGCTCATTGAAGGATTATGCCGCTACTTCCACTTTCTTGAGAAAGCTGACAATAATTTGCTTGACTTCGGGTTTGCAGGAACCACAATTGGTTCCACATTGCGTTTCAGATTGAAGAGAGGTCATGGCGTCTTCGGGGGAGGTTCCTGCTGGCATCTTGCTTAAGCATTGCTTCATTGTGTCTGCAGATACATTAAAGCAATTACAAATTGCCTTACCTTTGGGTTTAATTTCTATAGGGGGTTTGCTGACAGGCATCAACAAAGACCGACCAAGGGCTTTTGCATCTAAGCCGCTTTCTAGGTACTCTCTTAACCAGGTAGTGCTTGCTAGGCTTTCAATGGAGCCAGTCAGCATTGCAGATAGAACCTTCTCTTGAGCGCGAACAAGTCGTACTACGCCTCTGCGCTTATCGATATAGCGCATCACGGGCTCTCCAGATTCCTCATCCAACTTAAATTTACGTATTATTTGCTTTAAAGCTTGCGCGGCAAGAGAGTCTGATTCTTCTAGCGGGTCATCGTGGTGGGCGGCCTTGAATGAAATCCCAATGAGGTCACCATCCTGCTCTCTACCAAATAGAACGCATTGGGCGGAATCGAAATGAGGCAAGATGCTGCGCAAACTATTTTGAACAAAAAATACTTCTTCTTTGGAAAATAAGCCGAAAGCCACTAAATGCCAGGGAAGGTTTGCTGGCAAAATCTTGACGGCTGAATGTTTCAGTTCGGGCTGACCGGATACAGGGTCGATCATGTTGCAAGTAAGGCCGTTGACTCCGCGGCCCGGTGTTTTACCAGCAGCGCCTGAAATAAATTCAGAACCCCAGTGCATGGCAATAAAGGCTTGCGAGGAGGCGATATCGTCTGAGACTTTGATTGGGAAGATCTCACTACCCCTGCGACTGGTGACATGAACTAAATCACCATTTTCTAAATTCATCCTGCCAGCATCTTTGGGTGACATCTCCACACAAGGCTCTGGTGCATGTCCATAAAGTGTTCCAATGGTTCCCGTTCTACTCATCCCATGCCATTGATCTCTGAGGCGCCCAGTATTTAAGGCAAATGGGTAGCGAGCATCTACAGATTCTGCGGTTGCTTTATAGGGTGCAGCAATAAAGTGAGCTTTTTTATCTTTGGTAGGAAAAACGCCATTTTCATAAAGACGTTTTTTGCCAAAGAAATCTCCTTTGGGCATAGGCCATTGCTGTGGTCCGCGTTCCTCAAGGATTTTGTAGCTTAAACCAGTAATATCGAGATCGCGACCGGCTGTACTCTCACGATGCTCATTCCAAATATCCTCAGGTCCGGCGTAAGGAAATAGAGTGGATGTTCCTTCTTTTCTATTGCCTGGTAATAGCGCTTCAAGAGCTATTCCAATTTCAAGAGCGATCTGCCAATCATGTTTAGCAGACGCATAAGGATCAATTGCGGGATTTACTTTGGAAATTCTTCGCTCTGAATTTGTAACTGTCCCCACTTTTTCTGCCCAGGTAGTGGCGGGCAACAACACATCTGCATATAGGGTGGTGGCTGTGTGCGCATAAGCTTCCTGCACTACAACAAATTCTGCTTTGCTTAATCCCTCGTGAACTGCATTGAGATCGGGCATCGATTGTGCTGGGTTTGTACAGACGATCCATATGGCTTTTAGTTTTTCAGTACGCAATGCCTCAAACATGGGAATGGCACTAAGACCTGGCTTTTCGGGAACTGAATCCACCCCCCACAGGTTTGCAACTTCTGCACGATGTTCTGGGTTGGCAAGATCACGGTGTGCGGATAGTAGATTGGCTAAACCTCCAACCTCCCGACCACCCATGGCATTGGGTTGTCCAGTCAAAGAGAATGGACCAGCACCAGCTTTCCCTATTTGACCGGTGGCTAAATGTAAGTTAACTAAGGCAGCATTCTTGGCTGTACCTGATGCTGATTGATTTAATCCCTGGCAGTACATCGATAGGGTTGCAGGTGAAGTAGCAAACCATTGCGCCGCTTGGAACAAGTCTTTTTCATTAATACCGCAGATCTGACTTACTGCCTTAGGCGTGAAATCTCTAACCAAATCACGTAGCGCATCAAAATCCGCCGTATATGAGTTGATATAAGACTCATCAATCCATTTCTCCCAGAGCATGATGTAAAGCATCCCGTGATAGAGAGCAACATCAGTACCAGGTTGTATCTGTAGGTAGAGATCAGCTTCTTTGGCGGTATCGGTTTTTCTGGGGTCAACAACAATAACTTTGAGATCCGGATTATTTTTACGGGCATCCTCAAGACGTCTATACAAAATCGGATGAGCAAAAGCGGTATTTGATCCCGTAATAAAAATAGTGGATGCAGAATCAATATCTTCATAGCAACAGGGTGGGGCATCCATCCCCAAGGTTTGCTTGTAGCCAGCTACCGCACTAGACATACATAGGCGTGAGTTGGTATCAATATTGTTAGAGCCAATCAAGCCCTTCATTAACTTATTGAAGATGTAATAGTCTTCGGTCAGTAATTGACCAGACACATAAATGCCAACAGATTCTGAACCATGCTCTTGAATGATGTCGGCAAATTTTTGGGCAACAGTTTGAATTGCCTCGGGCCAAGAAATATCTACCGGCTCTTCACCCCTTGTTTTGCGGATGGCTGGTGAACCCAGTCGAGCCTGTATCTGAAGGCTTGGGTTTGCAGTGAGATGAAGGGTGGAGCCTTTACTGCAGAGTCTGCCAAAGTTTGCAGGATGATCGGGGTCGCCGCGAACCCCGGTTACCTCGATCTTTCCGTTACTTTCTGCGGTTTCAATAATGACGCCACAGCCAACACCGCAATAGCAACAGGTGCTCTTAACTTCAGCCATGAGTAGCTTGCAATTCCTCGCGGCTTAGCCAAACCACACCAGACTCTACTTTGACTGCAAAGGATTTAGCACAGCCTTCATCTGGGGCAACGGCACAGCCGGTGGAGAGATCTATATTCCAGGAATGCAGTGGACAGGTTACGGATTTTCCATGGACAATGCCCTGAGACAGGGGGCCACCTTTATGCGGGCACTTATCCAATACGGCAAATACTTCGTCTTCTGAATTTCTGAAAATAGCTATTTGACCAGCTGGCGCTTCAATAACCCGAGATCCCAGAACAGGAATCTCATCAACCGTTGTGATTTTTTGCCACTGATCAAGTTGGGCGGTATTAGACATTTCCAGCCTCGACAATAGGAATGGTTTTAAATTGACGAACATCTACACCAGCGCGTTCAAAGTCCTTCCAAGGATCTGGAGCATCCTTTAGATCAAACAGCAGTCTTTCATAGAGAGCTTTACGACTTTCAGCATCGTCGACCACCTTTTGCTTAATGTATTCCATGCCAACTCTTGCCAAGTAATGGACAGTTCGATCCAAATACCAAGCTTCTTCGCGGTACAGCTGTAAGAAGGCACCAGAATATTCACGAACTTCCTCATCAGTTTTAACTTTACAGAGAAATTCCGCCACTTCTGTTTTAATGCCGCCGTTACCACCAATATAAAGTTCCCAGCCAGATTCAACACCAATAATGCCAACATCTTTGATGCCAGCTTCTGCGCAGTTTCGTGGGCAGCCAGACACTGCAAGCTTCACTTTGTGAGGTGCGTACATACCGAAGAGCATTCTCTCTAGATCTACGCCCATTTTCATGGAGGACTGGGTGCCAAAACGACAGTGCTCATCACCAACACAGGTTTTCACTGTGCGAATTGATTTGCCATAGGCATGACCTGATGGCATATCCAACTCTTTCCAAACCGCTGGAAGATCATCCTTCTTGATGCCAAGTAAGTCAATTCGTTGGCCGCCAGTTACCTTGACTGTGGGCACTTGGTATTTCTCAGCAACGTCAGCAATTCTGCGTAGTTCAGAAGGAGTAGTTAGACCACCAAACATCCGCGGAATAACTGAGTAGGTGCCATCTTTCTGAATATTGGCATGAGCACGTTCATTAATGAAGCGGGATTGTGGATCATCTTTTGCTTCATGTGGCCATGTGGAGATCAAATAATAATTTAAGGCAGGGCGACAAGTCGCACAACCGTTAGGTGTTCTCCAATTAAGCTCGGCGCGAACTTGCTCTTGAGAAATTAAGTGGCCGGAGCGTATGGCTTGACGAATTTCATCATGAGAAAGATCGGAGCATCCGCAAATCGATTTCTTTCTGGGGGTTGCTGAATAATCTGTGCCAAGAACATTCATCAGCACTTGCTCAACTAGGCCTGTACATGAGCCACAGGAGCTGCTGGCTTTAGTGCATTTCTTCACTTCATCTAGTGTGAATAGACCCTGTTCCCGAATAGCCTTGACAATGGTGCCTTTGGTAACCCCATTGCATCCGCAGATTTCATCTGCATCAGTCATTCCGGCAGCTTTATTGTGGCCTTGATGGCCAACATCGCCAATATTGGATTCACCAAACATCAATGTGTCACGAATTTCTGCAATGCTTTGTTCGTCACGCATGAGCTTGAAATACCAAGTGCTATCTGCTGTATCGCCAAACATGCAGGCACCAATTAAACGATCATCTTTAAGAACTAATTTTTTATACACGCCACCAATAGGATCGGCTAGAGTAATTTCTTCAGTGCCTTCGCCCCCCATAAAGTTACCAGCGGAGAAGAGATCAACGCCCGTTACTTTCAGTTTTGTTGACGTTACGGAGCCTTCATAGCGCCCGATACCGTGTTCGGCAAGGTGATTTGCACAAACCTTAGCCTGCTCAAATAAAGGCGCAACCAAACCATAGGCAGTTCCACGATGGCTTGCGCACTCACCAACTGCATAGACTCTTGGATCAAACGTTTGCAGAGTGTCATTAACAACGATGCCTCTTTGGCAATGTAAACCTGCAGATTCGGCTAAAGCTGTATTGGGCTTAATACCCGCCGCCATAACAACTAGGTCAGCCGGTATTTCTAACCCACCTTTAAAGCGGATATGGCCGACACGATCGCCAGCAGTATTAGGGGTAATTGCCTCAGTAGAAGTTTTCAGTAAAAACTTAAGACCTTTTTCTTCCAAGGATTTTTGTAGTAAATCAGCCGCTGTTTTATCTAGCTGTCTTTCCATCAACCATTCGGCAAGATGGACCACGGTCACACTCATACCCCTGAGGGCTAGACCATTTGCAGCTTCTAGACCAAGCAGACCGCCGCCAATGACAACCGCATTTTTGTAACGCGTCGCCACATCAATCATCTCATTGGTATCTTTAATATCACGATACGCAATCACGCCAGGTAAATCATTTCCTGGAACGGGCAAGATGAATGGCAAAGAGCCGGTAGCCAGCAATAATCGATCGTAGCTTTCAACAGTGCCATCATCGGCAATAACCGTGCGCTCTTTGCGATCAATCTTAGTTATGGTTTTGCCAAGATGAAGATGGATGCCATTGCTCTTGTACCAATCAAGGTCATTTAGAACAATTTGCTCGAGAGTCTGTTCTCCAGCCAATACTGGGGACAGCAAAATACGGTTGTAGTTGGGATGGGGCTCAGCACCAAAGATGGTGATGTCATAAAGCTCTGCGTCGAGCTTTAATAATTCCTCGATGGTCCGAACGCCGGCCATCCCATTGCCAATCATGACGAGTTTTTGTTTTTTCATGCTTTGATCTTGAAGCTATCTGCATAAGCAGCAGGGTTGGAGCCATTCCACACAACACCATCAAATAATTTGCTGGAGCGCATATCACTTTTTGGTAATGGGGTTTTTGAAGCCGTAGCCGCATCTTTGTAGATGGCGATGTTGTTAACCTTCTTCGCCACTGCCAAGTAATCTGGATGTTCTTTGAGCAATCCCCAGCGCTTGTGTTGGGTCATAAACCACATGCCATCAGACAGGTATGGGAAAGTTGCCAAACCGTCGTTATAAAACTTCATCGCATGCGGGTCATCCCAAGTCTTGCCGATACCGTTGTTGTAGCGACCCATCATGCGGTCTTGAATCACGCTGACATCGGTATTGACAAACGAAGGTGCAGACACGACTTCTGCAGTTGCATGTTTGTTAGAGGTTGATGCATCAATATATTTTCCTGCCTCCAAGATTGCAGCTGTCACTGCGCGACAAGTATTGGGATACTTCTTTGCAAAGTCAGAAGTTGTACCCAGCGCCTTCTCTGGATGATCTTGCCAAATAGCTTGTGTAGTAATGGCTGTAAAGCCAATGCCGTCGATGATTGCACGGGCATTCCAGGGCTCACCTACACAATAGCCATCCATATTTCCGCTACGCATATTCGCCACCATTTGTGGGGGCGGAACAGTGATAATTTTCGCGTCTTTAAATGGATTAATGCCGTAGTTCGCTAACCAGTAGTAGAGCCACATAGCGTGTGTACCAGTTGGGAAAGTTTGCGCAAAAGTGTAGTCACGCTTTTCTTTATCCATAACAGCTTTAAGGCTTGCCCCATCAGTAACGCCCTTTTGGTAAAGCGCTTTAGATAAAGTAATTGCTTGACCGTTATTGTTTAAGGACATCAGGAGTGACATATCTTTTTGTTGTCCACCGATACCCATTTGCAGTCCGTACATCAAGCCATACAGAATGTGCGACATATCATTTTCACCATTGACTAGCTTGTCACGGATTGCAGCCCATGATGCTTCTTTAGTGGGGATGATCTTGACGCCGTATTTCTTATCTAGACCAAGATGGTTGGCCATGACAACAGAAGAGCAGTCTGTAAGGGCAATGAAACTGACCTTTACATCCGTTTTCTCAGGGGCATCTGAGCCTGCCGCCCATGCACCCGCTCTAACCATTGGGTCGATTAAGGACAGAATGCTTGCAGAGCCAATACTTTGGATAAGTTTGCGACGCGTAGGATTCGCATCAGCAACAGTGGGGGTAGTAGCTTCTGGTAATAAACCGCTAACGCTTGTTTTTTCTTTCATGCTGAGCTCCTTTAGTCGATAACTAACAATAAAGAAGTTATGAGTCCCGAGATAAGAGTGGTGGCTCAGTATTGGTGCACCAAATCAAAGCATGGGCACTTTTGGTTCACACAGAGAATTTAGGGCTATTGCCGACTGTTACAAATGATGCATGGAACAAATTGCACCAAGAACAGTCAAAGCACCCAAAATAAATGGAGTGATGTCTGGCGTCTACCTCATTGGTGCTGGGCCTGGAGCCTCTGACCTCATTACTGTTCGGGGCTCAAGAATTTTGGCTCAGGCAGACATTGTTTTTTATGACGCACTCATTGATATTTCTATGTTGGAGTGGTGTCCTGGCACTAGGATGGTGCAGGTAGGGAAAAGATGCGGATCACATTCAAGCTCTCAGCACTTCATTAACAAGCAATTGGTGGATGCTGCAGGCAAGTACTCAGTAGTTGTGCGCCTAAAAGGCGGGGATCCGATGATCTTTGGTCGTGCGCAGGAAGAAATTGACGCTCTTGAGAAAGCAAACGTGCGCTATGAGATTGTTCCAGGCATCACTACTGCCTTAGCGGCCTCGGCAGAATTAAAGCAGCCTCCAACTACGAGAGAGTTAAGTAGAACCCTGACGCTGACTACTCTTCCTGGCCGTTGCGCACATGAAGATCATAAAACCGCTATTTACTATATGGCGCGTGATCAGCTATCTGAGGTTGCGACAACTTTGATTGCTCAGGGCTACACGGTAGATACGCCTGTTTGCTTGATGGAATCGGTTAGCCTGCCAACGCAACGCAGTTTCGCCTGCACATTAGATGAACTGCGCTTTGGTGATGTTCATCATCATTTTTTAGATAAGCAACCTGTTGTGGTGATGGTCGGAGAGGTTTATAGAAAAAAACTGCATACGCTTATCCCATTAATCGAGTCACAAAATCATTTCAACGCATTGCAAGCGGCATCTTAATTACTTACTAGGAGCTATAAATGAATTCATATCGTCCTTTTGATCCAGTTAGACCTCTGTTTAGCAACCGCTGCAGCTGTGGACATCATGCATCTGAGTTAGATCATGCAAACTCGCTTTCAGCAATGATGGATGCCGAGCAGCAAAGCGCAGATTTTGTTGAGGCCAGCTTAGTTAAGGCTCTTTTTCCTCAAGAAGATCGTAGACGCGCGTTTTTAAAGGCTGTTGGAGTAGGTGGAGCAATGAGCGCTCTCTCAGGCTTCTTGCCAGTAGGGTCCTTGCAGGCAATGGCGCAAGAAAAAGCGCCATTAGAAAAACCAGACCTAAAAATTGGCTTTATCGCAATTACTTGTGCGACTCCACTCATCATGGCTGACCCACTAGGTTTTTATAAAAAACAAGGCCTGAACGTTACGCTTAATAAGACCGCAGGTTGGGCTTTAATTCGTGACAAGATGCTCAATAAAGAGCATGATGCCTCACACTTTTTATCACCAATGCCGATCTCAATGTCAATGGGCTTGGGTTCTGATCCTTCTCAGATGCGTGTGGCCACAATTCAGAACGTGAATGGTCAGGCTATTACGTTAGCTAACAAGCATAAAGATAATCGTGATCCGAAAAACTGGAAAGGCATGAAGTTTGCTGTTCCATTTGAATACTCAATGCATAACTTCTTGCTGCGTTATTACGTAGCTCAAGCTGGCTTAGATCCAGATAAAGACATTCAGATTCGCGTTACACCTCCACCAGAGATGGTGGCTAACTTACGTGCTGGCAATATTGATGGTTTTTTAGGGCCTGATCCATTTAACCAGCGCGCAGTGTATGACGAGGTCGGATTTATACACATCCTGACTAAGCAGATTTGGGATGGTCACCCTTGCTGTGCTTTTGGAACCTCAGAAGAATTTATCCGTAAGAATCCAAACACCTTTGCAGCCCTCTATCGTGCAGTCTTAAATGCTTCGACGATGGCGCGTGATCCTGCGAATAGACCTTTAATTGCTAAAGTAATTTCTACGCCAAATTACCTTAACCAGCCCGAGACAGTTGTAATGCAGGTTCTCACTGGTAAGTTTGCAGATGGTCTAGGCAATGTGCAAAACGTACCAGATCGCATCGACTTCAACCCAATTCCTTGGCACTCCATGGCAACCTGGATGTTGACCCAAATGCAGCGCTGGGGCTATGTCAAAGGCGATGTGAATTACAAGGACATTTCTGAAAAAGTATTCTTGTTGACCGACGCTAAAAAGTATATGGGTGAGACTGGCATTGCAGTTCCACCATTAGCTAAAGTGGGATACAAAAAAGACAAGATTATGGGTAAAGAGTTTGACCCTAGTCAGCCAGCAGCCTATTTGAAATCTTTTCAAACTAATAAAGCATGAACGTAAGGTAAATGAATGAAAACAGTATCAATTAAGGTTAAAGGCGCAATTCTATCGGTTGTGATTTTACTCATGTGCTTATTTATCTGGCATATGGCTACAACACAAAAAGTTACACCGCCGCCTGGGGTATCAACTGGCTCTAGTGAGTACAACAGCCTCATGGGTCAGGGCGGTAGTGAGCCTGTTCAAAAAACTGGGTTTCCAACCTTAACGCAGATGGGGGAGACTATCTATAAGCAGTTGTCACACCCTTTTTATGACAATGGTCCGAACGATAAGGGAATTGGTATTCAACTGGCCTATTCTTTGGCGCGTGTTGCCTTAGGATTCTTGTTGGCGATGATAGTAGCTATTCCGTTTGGATTCTGGATCGGCATGTCACCATTGGCTTACGAGGCATTTAATCCATTCATTCAAATTCTGAAGCCGATTTCGCCATTGGCTTGGATGCCTATCGCGCTCTACACCATCAAAGACTCTGCTATTTCTGGAATCTTTGTGATCTTTATTTGTTCCGTATGGCCAATGCTCCTCAACACAGCATTTGGAGTTGCTAATGTACGTAAAGAATTATTAAACGTTGCCAAGACATTGGAAGTCTCTCCTTTACGTAAGGCATTCTTAGTCATTCTTCCTGCTGCTGCACCAACCATTTTGACTGGTATGCGCATATCCATGGGTATTGCCTGGTTAGTGATCGTTGCTGCTGAGATGCTTGTTGGTGGTACCGGAATTGGTTACTTCTTATGGAATGAGTGGAATAACCTATCGCTCTCTAGTGTTATTTTTGCAATTCTTTTAATTGGTATTGTTGGAATGTTGCTAGATACAGCATTTGGCAAGTTACAAAAGGCGGTTTCGTATGCAGATTGAAAATACATTCCTCAAAGTTTCAAACCTCAGCAAGTCGTATAAAGCTGACGCACCTCCAGTATTTGAAGGAATAGATTTTGAAATCGAAAAAGGAGAGTTTGTTTGTATCATCGGCCATTCCGGATGTGGCAAAACTACTATTTTGAATGTGCTTGCTGGTCTTGAAGAAGCAACTGGCGGCGATGCCATCATGCTTGGTAAGCGTATTCAGGGCCCTGGTTTAGAGCGTGGAGTTGTATTCCAAGGGCATGCATTAATGCCGTGGATGACAGTACTGCAGAATGTGGCTTTTGCAGTGAAGTCAAAGTATCCCGATTGGTCAAAAGAGCAGATTACCGAGCATTCCAAAAAGTATCTAGCGATGGTCGGCTTGATAAATGCTGAAAATAAAAAACCATCTGAATTATCTGGTGGCATGAAGCAAAGGGTTGGTATTGCAAGAGCCTTTGCAATTGAGCCAAAAATGCTACTACTTGATGAGCCATTTGGCGCCTTGGATGCCTTAACTCGCGGAGTTATTCAGGATGAACTTCTCAAAATTTGCAAAGAAACAAATCAAACTGTATTTATGATCACCCATGATGTTGATGAGGCAATCTTGCTTTCTGACAAAATTATGCTGATGAGCAACGGCCCTAATGCACGTATCGCTGAAATCGTTGTCAACACTTTGCCCAAAGGAAGAAAGCGGGCCAATTTACATCATGATGCTATGTATTACCCAATGCGAAACCATTTAGTAGATTTTCTAGTCAATCGATCAAAGGATCTGCAGGTAAAAGGAGCTAAGGGTGAGTTGGATGGATACAAGCCTGTAATAGTGCTTCCAGGTGTTGATGCGGTTGTTGCTTGATACACTAAAACTTAAAACTAGGAGAAAAAAATGGATCGTTCAGTAGTTACACAAAAAATTATCGAAGCCAAAGTTCGCAATGGCATGAAGTGGAGTGATATCGCAAAAGCAATAGGCGAATCAAAGGAGTGGGTTACTGCAGGCTGTTTAGGTCAAATGACCTTTACTAAGGTGCAGGCTGAAGCCGCTGGTAAGTTATTTGATTTGACTGATGAAGAGATGGCTTGGTTGCAAATTGTTCCTTATAAAGGATCTTTGCCAACCGCCGTTCCAACAGACCCATTGATCTATCGTTGGTATGAGATTGTGAGTGTTTATGGCACTACTATTAAAGAGTTAATCCATGAAGAGTTTGGCGATGGCATTATGAGTGCAATCGATTTCTCAATGGATATCCAGCGCGAGCCTGATCCAAAGGGCGATCGTGTTCAAGTAGTGCTATCAGGTAAGTACCTTTCTTACAAGACTTACTAAAAATAGAAGCGCCCCTGAGAACCACCTTCGGGTGGTTTTTTATTGGAGTATTCTTAGCGACAACTTACTTAAAAATAGAGATTAAATATGTCAGACATCATAGATTTTAAGGCGCTAGTCAGTCATATTGGCGAGGCCGTGATCATTTCTGATCGAGATGAAAATATTTTGTTTTGGAATGCATCTGCTGAGCGCATATTTGGGTATAGCCCAGACGAGGCCTTGGGAAAAGCACTCAGCATCATTACGCCTGAGCGTTTTAGAGAGCGGCACTCTAAAGGGTATTTTCACACTATTCAGACAGGTGTAACAAAGTATGGAAATACTTTGTTAAGAGTTCCTGCGATGCATAAGGATGGGCGTTCTATCTCCATTGCTTTTTCAGTAAGCATGCTTTTTGATGATAAAAAACAACCCATTGCCATAGCTGCGATTGTCCGAGATGAAACTGAACGTTTTCAAGAAGAGCGTAATTTGAAGGCCAAACTGGCAGCATATGAGAGAAGCGAGTAAGACCCCAATGCTAAGGTTGCTATAAATCTGCTTAGATTTAGCTCTTTTGTTTCTCCTTCGCCATTGCTTATGCCCATAATGGGCTCACCATCCCGCTTACCAGTGAAACATGGATTTTAGTAAGTTTGAATGGATTACTCGGGAGTAGAGTCTACCTTCTAAGCCATATGGGGAAGGGGTTTAATGGACATTGGTAGACTGGAGAGGAGGGTCAAAATCTAGATCTCGTCTCCGCCAGCACTTTTGGCATTTTTTCTTCTTTTTACTATGCGCAACATAGACTTAGCCCCCTAACCGGGGCTTTTTCTTTATCACTCCCGCTTACCAGTACGCTTACCACCCAAACAATATGTGATTGCAGATATGTGGCTAATACCAATTAAGCTAACAATCGCTTATTACATCCTGATGGCATGGTTAATTATTGAATACACTAGATTTCAATATAAAAGCCAAAATCGTGTCTTATCCAATTTATGAAACTTCATGTACTGAGTGATTTGCATCTAGAGTTTGCTGACTTTACCCCTGCATCAAATTCGGCAGATGTTATTGTTCTGGCGGGTGATATCGGCCTTCGCGCGGAAGGTGTAACTTGGGCCAGGAAATCTTTTCCGGATCAAGAAATTATTTATGTGGCTGGCAACCATGAGTTCTATGGTTCTCAGCGTTCTCATGTCATTGAGGACATCCAAAATACATGCGCAGAAAACGGCATTCATTTCCTAGATGACGATGGGATTGAGCTTCATGATCCCCAATCAAATACTCCCGTCCGTTTTTTAGGGGCTACGTTATGGACGGACTTTTTATTATTTGGCGAAGATCTTAAATCTAAATGCTTATCGTATGGCGAGCTTTACTTAAATGACTTCAGAAGAATCCGTGACGGAGACAGAAATTTTTCTCCAAAAAAATCTATCCAATTGCATGAAAAGTCACTGGCTTGGCTGCAAAAAGAATTCGAGTATCCATTTGATGGCAAGACGGTAGTGGTTACCCATCACCTACCTTCAATGCTATCGGTTGCACAGCGCTATAAGCCCGATCTACTATCCGCCTGTTTTGCCTCCGAGTTAGCCCATCTCTTTGGAAGGATGTCTCTATGGATTCATGGGCATACGCATGACTCCTGTGATTATCAAATGAATGGCACTAGGGTGGTTTGTAATCCTCGCGGTTATGTGCGTTCTAACCATGCTGAGAACCCAGCATTTAATTCATCTTTAATAATTGAAATCTAGTTACCCACCATACGCTTCATAATGAGAGCTTATTTTTTGGCTAGTGTCTTGATTAATTCAGTGCTGCAAATATCATCGATATGCCTAAAGGCTAGAGAGATTCCTTCGATTTGATCTGCAGCAATTCCAAGGCTTTCAAAGTGTGTTTTCCATTGCCTAGTTACTCGCCATACACGATCGATAATGTCGCTTGCTTGCTGCGCGGATAGGCCAAAGCGCTCTTTGGCACCATAGGCATTATCGAGTGTGGCCAATTTACCTTGTGGTCCAACGCCTAGATGTTGATAACGCTCACTTGCAATGACTGCATGAGGCATCACGTCATAGAGTGGACTCAGGCTCCAGCCTTTAAGTGCATGGCTCCATAAGAATGCATGATTGCGTAGATGATCATCATCATTACTAATAAAAATATTAAAGATCATGCGTGCATATAGTTCTTCAATATCAGCTTTGACTGTTTGAATCACGCAATATCTGCGGATGGCATCCGCAATATCCATATAACTTTTTGTATTGGATTCTGATTCGTGACAGGCAACTAAGGTAAGGGCACTAACGACATGATGACGAATTTCTATTGGCCGAGCAAAAGCAGTCCAAGAGCGATCAAAGCGTTTGACCATCAA
This sequence comes from Polynucleobacter sp. JS-JIR-II-50, assembly GCF_018687895.1. Lineage (NCBI taxonomy): Bacteria > Pseudomonadati > Pseudomonadota > Betaproteobacteria > Burkholderiales > Burkholderiaceae > Polynucleobacter > Polynucleobacter sp. JS-JIR-II-50. The sequence goes on from NZ_CP061307.1 coordinate 966,391, forward strand.
CACTTTTTTCTTGCCAACTTGTTCTAATTGCGTTTGCGCTACATTAAGACCGGCTAACTGCGCAAGTTTGAGTGTGGCGTATTCAATGCTTGGTACATCTAAAGCGCCATCTGTATTACCTGGGAACTTAGCCATCCATAAAATGTTTTCATCATCGCGCACGCTTGCCTTAGGACGCATGCCCCCAAGACCGCTACCCACAATCAAAATTTTGGATAGTGCTTCTGATACTGGCAAGCCCGCCTCAATCTTCTGTGCACCCTCGAGTACGTATGACAGATTGTGAATACTTTCGTGAGCAGGGCGCTCCTCTTGATCTAAAGAAGATCGAATGTCTAAAGCCCCAACACGATCACTGCCTGCTTCGATTAGATAGGTTGATTCTGGCAGGCTATTGGCTGGAACCTTAAGCCTAGCTTCAATGACTCTTCTCCCCCAAGAATCAGGAGCAGCATCCCGAATTCCACCAAAAGCCTCTAAGCCGTTAGGTGGAATGAGGCGCTTACCTTTGATCTCACTTTTACTTCTAAGGCTAAGAGCGACTGGATCCACTTCTTGTGCGTTGCTCCTATCTAAGTAACGCAAGCCATAAGCAAATGAAGAGGCAATAAGTCTTGAGCCTTCCTCATCTACTTGCAGTTGACCTGCTGGTACAAATTCACCATCAAGATTGGCAAAGGCAAAAAGATCCTTAGTGGTATTGGCCATCAGAAATCAAGCGCTTTCATTTCCGCTGCACTTAAATCACGCACGCGTTGTGGACGTGAGCGACGCTCTAAAGCAATGATCGCAGGATCATCTCCGCTTAATAGTTGCAATAAGTTCATGCCTGGAGCGATTGCATCTAAGTAACGCAGGAGCGCGCCAATGGCTACACCAGGATCACCCTTTTCAATGCGCTGTGCAGTAGCGCGAGATAGGCCGGCACGGACTGCTGCCTCACCTTGGCGAACACGACGCGCAAGACGCAAAGAAACAAGGCATTGCGCTATTTCAGCGGATTGGCCAAGTTGCTTTGATGCTAGGGTCAGTTCTTGATCTACGCGCATAGTTGCCTCATGCATTTTGTTAAGTATGAGGCGTTAATATGCCTGTTTATACGCCATAGGTCAATAAATATGACTCATAAATGAGTCTTTAAGTGTTTTAATGACCCATTTATAAGTCATTTAATGATTTACAGTAGAAAATTTAGGCTTGTAATTCCGTCAAAGGGACACCTCTTTACCGGACAGATTCTCCGCCAGTACTTAAAAATAAAGGGGCTCTATGCCCCTTTATTTATTTCAATCACACTGATCGAGCTATCAATTAAATCCATTCACCGCCTGCATATAACCTTGGATATATTGTGGCGACACAAAAAGCTCAGTCTTCATTCCATTCTTAGCGGATAGGGTGATGATGAAACCCTTCTTCATCTTATCCTTTAGGAATGCCTCGGGCAATTGGATAGAGACGACTTCTCTAAAGATGCAACCTCTGTCACCACAAGCGCCAGCTTCTCTACCAACCACTTTAAATGTCGTAGCAGGTGTGTTTTCTAGCATTGCGGAATCGTAATAACGCCATTGTGAGAAATACGTTAGTTGCGCATTGAGCTCATAAGTCTTTGCCCCTTGTTTAGGCTGTTCAGTTTTGAGGCTAAACATCTCATAAGTATTGGCCGCATCCATCGTATTGATAGGTGGGCCTTGATAGGTTTTCCCACCAGTTGCTGAATTAGGCGTGATGATGGTCGAGTGATAGACATCATTCACTTCCCAGCCACTAATTTTTTTATCATTCATATTGCAAGCAACCAGAACAGCGCTGATTGCTAGCAATAAAACAACTCGGTAGATGATTCGATGCATATAAAGCTCCTAAAGAATCATCAAATCATACTATCCCTTAAGCTCGGGGCTGGAATTCTGGGACTTAGACGTATTTCCCGGTGAGGCCGCCATCAACCACCAGCTCAGTGCCTGTAATGTAGGCTGCGGCATCTGAGACCAGAAAGGCGCAAGCGTGTGCCACATCCCAGGCTGTTCCAGAGCGTCCCATGGGTACCTGCTTATCACGTGCGGCACGAGCTTCATCTAGACCATTTTCAGAAAACATCCTCGCTACAGTATTGGCAATGCGTGGAGTATCTATAAGGCCAGGCACTACTGTATTGGCTCGAATGCCTTTATCGGCGTATTGCTGAGCAATCATCCGAATAAATTGGGTATTAGCAGCCTTGGTTACGCTATAGGCTAAATGTGGGTAGCCCAAATAGCGCATGCCCGCCACTGAAGAGATGGCAATAATATTGCCGGTACCGCGCGCCACCATTTCAGGCAAGACCTCTTGAGCTGCAAGTAGGAGGCTGCGCACATTTACCTTGTGAATGCGATCAAAATCTTCAGCGCTGGTTTCCATTGGTCCGCCAACTTTGCCAATGCCCACGTTGTGATGCAGCACATCAATAGGACCAAATTGTTTACGAGCTTCGTCAAAGAGTCTTGTTACATCAAGTTCTTCAGAAACATCCCCAACAAAAGTTTCCGCTATACCGCCTTCATTCAGAATAATCTTGGTAGTTTCTTCTGCAGATGCTTGATCTCGATCGACTACGCAGACCTTTGCGCCTAAACGAGCATAGGTAACACAAGAGGCTCTACCAATACTCCATCCAGGACCCGCAGATCCACCGCCAGAAACTAAGATTACTCGATTAGTGAGATCCGTTGGTAAACCAGGAGGGTGTTTTGAATTCATTTACTGACTCAGACCTACAGTCATGTCACCACAAACATATACAACCTGACCAGTTGTATAACCCGCGCGTTGATCAAGTAGAGAGGCGACGATATGGGCCACTTCCTCTGGTTTGCCAATTCGACCCAGAGGCACGCTATCTAAGATGCGTTGTGTAGCAGGGGCACCAGGAGGGTTCGCACTCTGAAAGAGTTCGGTTGCAATCGGTCCGGGCCCAATAGCATTTACTGTGATGTCATCACTTGCGAGCTCTAAAGCCAAAGTGCGAGTCAATCCCAGTAATCCCGCCTTAGAAGTCGCATATGAAATTCGCTCTTCTTTACCCAAAGCAGCACGACTGGCAATATTCACAATACGACCAAAATGAGCTGCTTTCATGGCGGGGAGTACGGCTTGCACGCAAATAATGGCAGCAGCAATATTGACGCTCATTACGGCCTGTAGATCTGCAATCGTAGTCTTCTCGATACTAGCAGGGCAAACAATGCCTGCGTTATTCACTAAGCGAGTAATCGAGTTATTAGAAGTCGCATCAGCCAGTGCAGTGCGCAAAGCTTTCTCATCGGACATGTCTACTTTGATAAAAGTTTCATGCTCAGCAATTTTTACAGGAGACTCTTTATCAAAATTAATGACATGCATGCCATCCGCAATTAGGCGCTCCAATATGGCGCGACCGATACCACGGCTAGCACCAGTAACTAGTATGCATTCTCTAGAGCCCATCATTAGCCAATCTTGTTGGCGCCATCCACAAACGGAATGGCATGTTCAATCGTGTCCCAAATGAAGCGACCGGATGGGCTTTGTTGTTCCTCAACAATATGGGCCACTAAGCCAGCAGAACGGGAGATAACGGCAAAGCCACGCATCACAGCAGTAGGTATGCCAATCTCACCAAGCAGGGCAGCAACTGCACCAGTGGCATTGATAGTGATAGGGCGACCAGCAACTTCATCCACTGCCTTGGATAAAGTTTCTAGCGCACGAATATGATCACCTTTGAGTTCTTTCTCAGCGCGACCCATGTCTAATAGTTTGTAAGCACGTGGATCTACCGGCTTATGTAGGTGATGACCAAAGCCAGGAACGGCGCCTTTAATGCTCTTGTAATGTTGCGCAATCAAAAGGGCTTCAGCATATTGGTCTTTGGAAGCGACGATTCTGTCTAGCAAAGCGGAGCAGTTTTCCATCGTACCGATAAATGAACTGCCAACAGCAAGTAAGCCGGCGGATACAGCCCCTTGAAGATTTTCTGGAGCGCTCATATAGATCAAGCGTGTGGCAATCGCACTCGGCGTTAAACCATGTTCCATCAACACAATCAACACTACATCTGTAATGCGAATATCAACACCACGAGGCTCTCTACCCAGAATCTGCATCAACATGACTTCGGTAAATGTTTTCTTACCCATTAAATCTTCCACTAAATCTGCATCGCGATAATGCAAGCTAGTAAGGGTGTGTGTGCACAGGCTGGTAACAGGAGTTTTTTTGGTAGTCATAAGCTAAAAGTATTAAATGTTGCCTAAGCAGGCGTTTGAAGTTTTTGAATCACCGCACTCTTCAGTAACTTACCTACATTAGAGCGAGGCAAGCTGTCGTAGAAGTGAACCCGCTTTGGAGTTTGTACCGGCCCCAATAAGTTGCGAACAAATGCAATCAGTTCTACTTCATCCGCTTTTTGTCCAGGATGTAATTGGACGGCGGCTTGAACAGTTTCACCCCATTTTTCATCGGGGAGACCAAAGACAAGGCATTCATGAACGGCGGGATGCTGACTTAAGGCGTTCTCAACATCCACTGGGTATACATTAAATCCGCCAGTAATCACGATGTCCTTGAGGCGATCCTTGAGGTACAAAAATCCACGTTCATCAATCAGGCCACGGTCACCGGTATGAAGCCAGTCATCGATAATGGTTTCAGCAGTCTTTTCAGGCATGCGCCAATAGCCATTCATCAGCAGATCACCTCGGGCAACGACTTCACCTATTTCACCGGTAGGCAATAGTTCACCTTCAGGAGACATGATGGCCACATCACTAAACCAAGTAGGCCTGCCAACGGCTGCCCAGTTGTTGGGGTCTTCAAAATCCTCAGGGCGCATGACCGTCAAAATTTGCGGCGCCTCGGTTTGACCATAGGTAGTGCCCAAGACTGGGCCAAAGAAATCACGTACCTTACGAACTTGTTCTGGAGGCATTGGCGCGCCACCATAAATTAGCCTTCGTAATTTTGGATAATCCTCTCTGGATGCATTAGGTAATGCCATCAACATATAAACAAGGGTTGGGGGCATGAAGCAAACAGTACCGCGTCGTTCACGAAAGGCTGTTCTCACTACTTCAGCGCCTGCACCATCCAGAATCACATGACAACCACCTTGCGCCAAGATAGGAACAATATAGGTAGATGTACCATGGGTGATCGGCGCGGCAACCACATAGCGCTCATGCTCATCAAATCCCCATACCTGAATCTGATTGGTGATGTTTGCCATCCAAGCGCGGTAGGGCTGCATCACACCTTTAGGGGCCCCAGTGGTGCCGCCAGTAAATTTGATCGCCTGAATTGCATCTAAAGGTAATTCAAAAGAAGGCTGCGGTGCATCCTCATGCAATTGAATTAATTCATTCATGCTGCGCGCAGAAGCATCAGAGTCAGCGCCTGTATAAACCCATGCTCCCGCAGCGCCTTTCAGTAATGCTTGATTGGCAGCATCCAAAATCACAATAGAAGGCTCGGTGACATTAACAATACGTTGAATCTCAGGATGGGTGCTCTTAGGGTTCAGTGGTACCCATACCTTACCGCAAGCCAAAATAGCTAGCAGGGCAGTAATGTGATCATCACTGTTACCCGCGCAAATAGCTACTCGACTCTGTAAAGTTGGATCCAATGCAGTAAGCCCCGCCGCTAGTGATTTAACACGCCTAGCTAAGGTGGCGTAATGAATGGGGCCACTCGGTGTATCAATGGCAATGCGATCGGGCCAGCGCTGTGCAGCCCTCCAAAAAAAATCAATCGGAAACATAATTATTCAGCTTTAGCGCCAGAAGCCTTCACAACATCCCGCCAGCGCTTCACTTCGGATGCTTCAAATGCAGCCATTTTTTCTGGTGAACCAGGCTCTGGTGTTGCAGCCAATTCTTGAAGTCGCTGTTTAACTTCAGGGGAGTTAAGTGCTTTATTTAAGGCAGCATTTAATTGCATGATGATGGGCTTCGGCGTTCCCGCAGGAGCAACTAATGCAAACCAAGACTGCACATCAAAACCAGGATAGCCTGATTCAGCAATAGTCGGAACATCCGGTAAAAATGGCGAGCGTTGGGCGCTGGTCACAGCAATTGGACGTAGCTTTCCGGCCTTAATATGAGGTAATGCAGAAGGTGCGTTGTCAAACATGGATTCAACTTGACCCCCAAGCAAATCCGTTACTGCAGGAGCGCTACCTTTGTATGGAATATGCAGCATTTGAATTTTTGCTTGCATCTTAAACATTTCGCCAGAGAGATGAATGGATGAGCCGCTACCAGAGGAGGCAAAGGTTACGCCATCTTTCGCATCCTTAGCATAGCGCACATATTCTGCGAGTGTTTTTACTGGAAGATTAGGATTCACTACCAAAATATTCGGGATCTTGGCAATCATGCCAATCGGCTCAAAATCTTTAATCGGGTCATAGCTTAGATTGGGATAGAGCGTAGCGTTAATCGTATTCGCAATGGAAAAGGCATAAAGCGTATAGCCATCTGCAGGGGAGCGAGCCACAATTTCAGCGCCAACGTTGCTATTGGCACCAGGACGGTTTTCTACCACGATAGATTGACCCAAGGTATTACCCATGCCAACTGATACCAGGCGGGTTAATACATCAGTTGCACCACCGGCGGAATAGCCAACAATAATTTTGATTGGCTTGGTAGGCCATGCAGCTGCAGATTGCGCTAAGGCCGGAATTGAAGCGGCCGTAATGAGGGCAGCAAAAACAGTCAACAAGCCTTTTTTAGGCATGAAATGTAAAGACATAGATCTCCTTCAATTGGTAGGGTGCTTTAAGACAGTCTTAAGAAGCTCCAATTTCTTATTTATTCAGTATTTATAACACCAAAGCGCCCTAGAGACGTTCTGAGCGCCAAAGCCATGCAAGCAAGTCCTTGGTCTCTTATTAGGGTATCTCATTACTTAATTATTACACTTCACAACTTCACAACTTCAGAAGTTGTGATATAGTGTTGTTACTGGGAGATGAAATGAAAAGAGAGATACCGAAAACACATCAAGCCTTGGAGTGGGTGGGGAAGGGCATGACTGCTGCTCAAGCAGCCAGAAAGATGCAGATTTCAGAATCCAGTGTGTATGCCGCCCTTAGAAAGACAAAGGCGAAAGAAGTGGGTTGTTGTCCAACGTGTGGTCACAAAATAAGGAACTAAGATGAAAAAGACTCTATTAGCAGCCGTTACGATCTCTGTCGCTGCATTCGCTTACGCGAATACATCCCCGTCAGATTCTTCTGAGTTAGTAAATCAGCAGTGCAAGATATCTGCTGAAGCGGTTTCCACTTTGAAAGGTCTGCGTTATGGCAATACTTCAATCCGCAAGGATGTATCAACATTAATTAATGCCAGCCTCAAGACTCCAGAGAATCGCGAGCTGGCCCAGAAGACCTTGAACCTCATGGTTGACGATAAGACAACCGATACACGGGGTTTAGAAGGCAAGTACTGCTCTTAAGGAGATCAGTCTGATTCTTTAAGGTGGCACATAACGCTGAATGTCCTGATTGTGGGAATATGCGGGCATTGTTTAATCAGTGTCCGCATTGCGGCTCTGTCAATTTGCCTATCTTGAGTTCCGATACGATTGATCTCAACATCAAGCAAGATGGTCCTCATGTTGAAGAGGCGTTGGAGAGGCTTACCGACTATTTACGCAAATCTTTAGAGGTTGGGATTAAAGCCATTGTGTTGATTCATGGATATGGATCAAGCGGTGAAGGTGGTCGAATTAAGTGGGCTATCCATGAAGCGCTTGAAAATAACCGCTACTCCGACCGGGTTGATGAATACCATTTTGGCGAAGATGTAGCCTTTGGTAGTGAGTCCTATCATGCCTTGCTTAGGCGACGTCCTGGTTTAAAGCGCTATCTCAAGCGCTTTAAAGAAGGCAATGCTGGCATGACGGTTTTATTACTGGGATCTCAGGCTAGAAGTGCTTAGAATAGAAGTATTGGCAATTAATGCTTTATCTATTAGGAATCCATTTCCATGACCACTAAGAAGCTCGAACATTTAGATTCACATGAGGCTAAGCAAGTTGGCGCAGAAAGCCTGATTGGTGAATTCAAATCCCTAATGGCTGATGCGGAAGCCTTAATCAAGGCAACCGAAGATCATCCGGGCGCTGCCATTAGCTCCATTCGCAATAAAGCCCTAGAAACTCTCGCAGGCGCCAAAGAATGTCTTTCAGGTGTCGAGGGCAAGATGCTTGAGAAAGCGAAGGTTGCCGCTGAAGGTGCAGATGATTTCGTGCATCGCAATCCTTGGGAGGCAGTGGGTGTTGCAGCTGGCTTAGGTTTGCTGATTGGCATATTTATTGGACGCCGCTAGACCCTTATGTCTCAAGAAAACTTACTTTCCTCCATCAAAGGCCTTGCATCAACTGGTGCATCGATAGCACAAACGCGCTTAGAGCTTTTATCGCTGGATGTGCAAATCGCCAGAAGTAAATTCATCAGCTTGTTAGTAATGATTATCGGGGCCTTATTCTTTTTATTCTTTGGCTTAGTGATGCTGGCATTGCTTATCGTGATTTATAGCTGGGAGACTGATCGAATGATGGCGCTTGGTTTGCTAACTGGAGCATTTCTATCCATCGGGTTAATTTTGGCCTTCGTAATTATCCAGTCTCTACGCAAGATGCCAAGGTTGTTTGAGGCTTCTATCGCTGAGTTGGCAAAAGATCGCGAAGCTCTTTCTAAATGAGTGCCAAACTCAAATCACTAGAGTTGCGCCAACACGAGTTAATAGTTCAGGCGAGTCGTGAGCGTAAAGAGTTCGCTGAGCATTTTGAGGCTTGGGAAAAGCCTCTGTCATGGGCTGATAAGGGGGTTGATGCGGTTAACTTCTTAAGAAGCAACCCTATCCTGTGGACTAGCGCATTTGCAGCACTTGCGCATTACAAGCCCAAGTTGGCGAGCAAGGCTCTTGCAGTGGGTTGGGGTGCCATGAAGGTTATCAAGAGCGCTAAAAAGCTCATTTAGCTTTTCAGTGCTGACTGATGGCGAATCCCCGATTGATTTAAAAGCGTATTACCATTCAAGAATGTAATTTCTAAAAGAGTTACAGCACCAGCAACTTCAAAGCCAGCGCTGCGAATTAATTTATCAGCAGCAACTAAGGTTCCGCCGGTAGCAAGAACATCGTCAAGCAGCAATACTCTGGCATCTTTAGGGAGGGTAGATTGCTGAATCTCTAGAGCATCATTTCCATATTCCAGGCCATAAGCTTCACGATGACTAGCTAAAGGGAGTTTGTTAGGCTTTCTAGCCAGTGCCAAGCCCTTGTGAGCGTGGTGGGCTAGGGCAGAGCCAAAGATAAAGCCGCGGGATTCAATTCCTAGAATGTGGGTGTAATCAAATTGCTGGGCCACCTCATCTAACTGATGAATAGCTTCTTTAAAGGCGGCTGGATTAGCTAATAAAGGGGATATATCCCTAAAGAAAATGCCGGGCTTTGGAAAATCAGGAACTCCGGGTAGATAATCTAATAAATTCATCACCAGCCAATATGAAAACAGAACTTCTTATTATTACCGCATTAGAGTCCGAGCTCAAGCGTGAAGCACTACCAAGTGGCGTGGAAATTGTTTATTCAGGGGTTGGCAAAATTAATGCTGCCATAACCAGCATCAAAGCCATTCACCAATACTCACCAAAGAGAATATTGAACTTTGGTACCGTAGGAAAAATCAAATCAGAATTACAGGGCCTGCTAGAAATTGGTAAGGTCATTCAGCGTGATATGGATACCGAGCCATTAGCCCCTCGCGGCAGCACTCCTTTTTGCACAAGACCGCAAGAGTATGTATCTACCGGACAATTTATCTGCGGCTCTGGTGATAGCTTTGTGACTGCTTATGATCCTTGGTTGCATAGTCAAGGTGTGGATGTTGTTGATATGGAGCTATTTGCAATTGCTGCGATTGCACATGATCATCACATACCTTGGCAATCATTTAAATATATCACCGATGAAGCTAATGAGAATTCAGGCGATGATTGGCAGTCTAAAGTCAATCACGGCCAAGACTTATACCTGGCACAAATCAAGGACATATTGCGTAATTAGTTTTGGTGGCATTATGGGGCTATTCATTCCTGTCTTTAGTAGGTGTCTAGCTGCTAAAGCAATCCAAAGGGGTAATTAGTGAGTATTGCAACTGCACCTGCTAGTGAGTCTTGGAGCGATAAGCGCTGGCTCTGGTTATTGAGCCCAACTATTCCATTTGCCTTTACCGCTTCTATTCTGGCTTTCTCATTGACGGGGCAGTGGATCTGTTTGCTTTTTGCCCCGGCTATTATTCATATTGCTATCCCCATCTTAGATCTGACTTTTGGCGAAGACTTTAGCAATCCCCCAGAATCCGCTGTCGAGAATTTAAATAAAGATTTCTTTTATCGTGCCTTGGTCTGGCTTTATGTCCCGTTTCAACTCATTGGAACGGTCTATGGAACTTGGCTGGCGGCGACTCAATCTTTAGATTGGTATGCCTACGTTGCCTTGGTATTTACAGTGGGATCCACCAACGGTATTGGTATTGGAACCGCCCATGAGCTAGGACATAAACAAGAATCTATTGATCGGTGGCTTTCTAAATTGGCATTAGCCTCCAGTATGTATGGCCACTTCTTTGTAGAACATAATCGCGGTCATCACAAACGGGTAGCGACACCCGAGGATCCTGCTAGCGCCCGTATGGGGGAAAGTTTCTGGGCCTTTCTTCCGCGTACGGTTCTGGGTAGTTTGATTTCTGCATGGGATCTTGAGCGCGAGCGCTTAAAAAGAAAAGGCAAGGACGTTTGGAGTATTCAGAATGAAAATCTTCAAGCATGGTCTCTCACTATCCTCTTATATGGTGTTCTCATGTTTTGGCTTGGATGGTCAGCATTGATTTTTCTAGTACTTCAGGGCATCTACGCCGCCTCGATGTTGGAGGTTGTGAACTACGTGGAGCACTACGGACTTCTGCGGCAGAAAGATCAAAATGGTGAGTATGTTCGCTGTGCCCCAGAGCATTCTTGGAATAGCAATCACATAGTAGGCAATATTCTGTTGTACCACCTGCAAAGACATTCCGATCACCATGCGCATCCAACCAGACGCTATCAAGCTTTACGTCATTTTGGAGAGGCCCCTCAATTGCCGGGTGGCTATGCATCCATGATTACCTTGGCGTATTGCCCACCGCTTTGGTTTGCCTTAATGGACAAGCGTGTGGTGCGTCATTACGCTGGGGATATGAGCAAAATCAATATTCAACCTTCGGCCAGATCAAAGCTGATGAATCACTGGGCTAATAAATCATGAAGCCTCAGGCCTTTGATTACATCGTCGTAGGTGGTGGGTCCGCTGGTAGTGTGATGGCAGGGCGGCTTAGTGAGGATGCTGGCACTAGCGTTGCATTGCTTGAGGCTGGCAGTAAGGGGGATGGCTGGGTCGTGAAAGCACCTGCGGCTGCAGTCGCCATGTTACCCACAACAATCAATAACTATGCCTTTCAAACGGTACCTCAGAAGGGCTTAAACGGTCGCCGAGGATATCAGCCCAGAGGGAAGTGTTTGGGCGGCTCTTCGGCAATTAATGCCATGATTTACACCAGAGGTCATCGCGCTGATTACGATCATTGGGCGTCTCTTGGCAATGCAGGCTGGTCATATGATGACCTACTGCCTTACTTTAAGAAAAGTGAAAACAACACCACCATTAAGAATTCCTTCCACGGAAATGATGGCCCTTTATCCGTATCAAATCTGCAGTCACATAACCCTTTTCAGAAAATCTATTTGAATGCAGCCAAGGAGGCTGGTTTTCCAGTTGCTGAAGACTTCAATGGCGCCGAACAAGAGGGTTTGGGGATTTATCAAGTTACGCATAAAAACGGTGAGCGCTGGAGTGCGGCGCGCGGCTATTTACACCCCCATATGGGTAGACGGACAAATTTAAATGTGCAAACCGGTGTTCAGGTTGAGCGTATTTTGTTCGAAGGTAAGCGCGCTATAGGCGTAAGTTACACGCGGGGTGGTAAACAGCACATCTTGCGCGCTAATAAAGAAGTCATTCTATGTGCAGGCGCTTTCCATTCCCCACAATTGCTCATGGTTTCTGGAGTGGGACCCGCTCAAGAGCTAAAGAAATTTGCTATACCAGTCATCCATGATTTGCCTGGTGTAGGTCAAAATCTTCAAGATCATCCCGACTTTATTTTTGGCTATTCTGCAGATAGTCTTGATCTCATCGGCATTTCTTTGGGCGGCACGATTAAATTGACTGGTGAAATTATCAAGTATGTTCGTTCACGTGAAGGTATGATTGCCACCAACTTTGCAGAGGCGGGCGGCTTCCTCAAAACAGATCCCAGTCTTGAGGCGCCAGATGTGCAATTGCATTTTGTAGTTAGCTTAGTGGAAGATCATGCCCGTAAATTACATATGGCCCATGGCTATTCGTGTCATGTATGCGTATTGAGGCCCAAGAGCCGTGGGCAGATTACGCTTGCTAGTAACAGTATGAAACACGCACCCTTAATTGATCCTGGTTTTTTAGAGGAAGAGGAAGACCTTGAAACATTAGTTAAGGGTTATAAATTAACTAAGAAATTAATGGATGCTCCCGCGCTTACTAAGATACGAAAGAAGGATGTCTTTACGCCTAACGTAAAAACAGATGATGACATTCGGAAGATTATTCGGGAGCGGGCTGATACGGTCTATCACCCAGTAGGCACATGCAAAATGGGCCATGATGCAATGGCGGTAGTTGATGCAAGCCTAAAAGTTCATGGCATGGAGGGACTAAGAGTGGTTGATGGCTCAATCATGCCAACCTTGATCGGAGGGAATACCAACGCCCCCATCATTGCTATTGCTGAAAAAGCAGTAGACCTGATCCGAGCAGGTCGCTAATCTAGGCCTTCAAAATTAGGAGCACGCTTTTCTAAAAAAGAAGTGAGAGCTTCTTTGGCTGCGGGGCCATGAAGTCTATCAATAAAGAGTTTTCCCTCAATATCAATTTGATTGAGTACTGCAGTCTTTAGGGCGCCATCCCTTAATAAAGACTTGGTTCGAGATACCGATCCCGAGGAAAGGGCGGCGAGCTTTTGAGCTCTCTGCTCCGCATAAGGCAGTGCCGATGGTTCTGAAATTACTTTGTTTACAAATCCAATTTGATGGGCCTCATCAGCGCTGATGGGTTCACCAAAAAGCAATATTTCTGAAGCCTTTTGATGCCCAACGAAACGTGGTAGCAATAATGAGACCGCACCTTCTGGAACCAAGCCCAAGGAAACAAAAGGAAAGATGAAGCGCGCATCCTTTTGGGCGTAAACCAAATCACAGTGAAACAATAATGTTGCTCCGATCCCAACTGCAACCCCATCTACAGCCGCAATCAACGGTTTAGTGAGCCCTGCAAGCACCTTTAATAAGCTAATCGGTGGGGCATCTTCATGCGTGATAGGGGATTGCATGAAATCAGCAATATCATTCCCGGCTGAAAAAGCATTGCCAGCCCCAGATATCAGCATTACCTTTACTTGGGGGTTTTGATCCCCATCAGACAGTATCTGCGTAAGCTCGCGATACATCGCGTTGGTGAACGCATTCTTTTTCTCAGGACGGTTCAGCAATATGTGGAGAATGCCGTCTGCTAGCTGATGATTAATCATATGGGCTATGCAGTGCCTTTAAGCAGGTTGTCTTTAGTTTGATCGTATTCAGTTTTTAAACGAGCAACGAACTGCGCTGTAGGTGTAACTGCTTTCACAGCCCCAATACCTTGACCGCAACCCCAAATATCTTTCCAGGCTTTCTGAGCTGCACCTCCAAAGTTCATCTTGCTCGGGTCACTTTCTGGAAGATTATCCGGATCCAAGCCAGCGTTGCGGATGGAGGGTGCTAAATAATTTCCGGACACACCAGTAAAAAGGTTGCTCAAGATAATGTCATCTGAGTTGCAATCAACCACTGCTTGCTTATAGTCCTCACTCGCACGCGCTTCTTCAGTGGCAATAAATGCAGAGCCAATATACGCATAGTCAGCGCCTATGGCCTGAGCTGCTAAAACAGCACCGCCAGTAGCAATGGAGCCACTCAGTACTAGTGGTCCTTCAAACCATTCCCGAATCTCCTGAATTAACGCAAAGGGGCTTTTAATGCCGGCATGTCCACCAGCGCCAGCGGCAACTGCAATTAAGCCATCAGCACCTTTTTCAATCGCTTTCTTAGCAAAGGCATTATTGATGATGTCATGTAATACGATTCCGCCATAGCTATGTGCGGCAGTATTAATTTCTTCGCGTGCACCGAGAGAGGTGATGATGATGGGAACTTTGTATTTGACGCAGAGCGCCATATCATGTTCAAGACGATCGTTACTTTTATGCACAATTTGATTGATGGCAAAAGGTGCAGCAGGCTTCTCAGGATGTTCTTTGTTGTATGCATCCAATGCAGTGGTAATTTCAATCAACCATTCTTCAAGCTGTTCAGCTGGTCTGGCATTGAGAGCAGGCATCGAGCCAATCACACCCGCTTTGCACTGGGCAATCACTAATTTAGGGTTGCTAATAATAAAAAGTGGGGCTGCAATGACGGGTAAATTACCGTCCGCCAAATGTTTGCGTAGCACTTCTGGAAGAGGTTGATTGCTCATATTATTTAAGTGATCTGTAGATTACTGTTCAGCTTTGTACCAAACTTGGGTGCGACCTAGTAATGGAACGCCAATATAGCCACGCACATCCATTTTCTTGCCATCTTCAGTCGCAATTTTGACGCGATAGATTTCACCTTCTTCAGGATCCAGAATTCTTCCATCTATCCAAACACCAGGTTTGTCTCGCTTTAGATCAGTCATGATCTTCATCCCGAGGATAGGCTTATCTTTGCGATCATCTTTGCAGAGTAAGCAATACACCAAAGGCTTTTCATTCGGCTTTGGAAAGGTTTTAATAATGGTGCCTTCCAGTTTGCCGTTTACTTCATCGATTTTGATTAAAGAAGAGGGCTCATTGGTTTTGTCATCAATCGTCTTCCAAACTCCAATAGCTGGGTCGGTAGCTTGAGAATATGCATTGCCAGCAAGTAGACCTATAAGGCAGGCTGAAAGGATAATTTGCTTCTTTAACATTCTGAAGTCTCCTAATTTTAATAAGGCTAATTAACAGCGCTCAAATATTCCAGCAGCGCCCATACCTGTACCAACGCACATCGTCACCATGGCGTGCTTAAGATTACGTCTCTGTAGGGCATGAATCGCTGTCGCAGCGCGAATGGCGCCTGTTGCACCCAAAGGATGCCCAAGGGCAATAGCGCTACCTAAAGGATTGACTTTACTTTGATCCAAACCAAGATCTCGAATGACTGCTAAAGACTGGGCTGCAAACGCTTCGTTCAATTCAATCCAATCTAAATCCTGCAAATTGAGCCCAGCCAGCTTTAATGCAGCCGGAATAGCTTCTTTAGGTCCAATGCCCATGATTTCAGGTGGAACACCTTTCACGGCAAAGCTAACAAAGCGCGCCAAAGGGGTGAGGCCAAAGGTCTTGATTGCTTTTTCACTAGCCAAGATAAGTGCGCCAACGCCATCAGAAGTTTGTGAGCTATTGCCAGCGGTAACGCTGCCTCTCGCGGCAAATGGAGACTTGAGTTTCGCCAATCCTTCAAGCGAGGTATCTATGCGCGGACCTTCATCTTTCAAAAATTCACGCCATTGCACATCTACTTGACCTTTGTCTAGATTCATCGAGCGATGGGACACCTTGACAGGAAAGATTTCAGAGTTAAATTCACCGGCAGCTTGTGCAGCCATAGCCTTTTGATGTGAATGGAATGCAAAAGCATCTTGATCCTCGCGACTGATCTTCCATTGTTGCGCCACTTTCTCAGCGGTTAAGCCCATACCGTATGCGATACCAATATTTTCATCACCCATAAAGATTTCTGGAGACATTGATGGTGAATTTCCACCCATCGGTACCATGCTCATGGACTCAATACCACCAGCAATCATCACATCCGCTTCGCCAACCCGAATGCGGTCAGCTGCCATAGCGATAGCATTTAATCCGGAGGAGCAGAAGCGGTTGACGGTAATGCCACCTATAGTATTTGGTAGGCCACCGAGGAGCAAACCTATGCGAGCCACATTCAAACCTTGTTGACCCTCTGGCATTGCGCACCCAATAATGGCATCTTCAATGGCTTTGGGATCCAGGGTAGGGACTTGCGTCAGAATATGTTGCAAGGCATTGCCAAGCAAATCATCTGGCCGAGTATTTTTTAATGCGCCTCGTCCAGATCTGCCAACGGCACTGCGAGTGGCTGCAACGATATAGGCGTCTTGGATATTTTTCATAGTGATATCTCGGTAAATTAGTTTCTAACAGGCTTGCCAGTTTGGAGAATGCCCATAATTCGTTCCATCGATTTAGGGTGACCAATAAGTTCCACAAAAGCCTGACGCTCCAGTTTCAGTAGCCATTCTTCTGTTACCAGTGTTCCTGCATCGACATCGCCACCAGTAATAATCTCAATAATTTTCTTGGCGATGTGCGCATCGTGTTCAGAGATAAAGCCGCCATCGCGCATATTGACTACCTGACCCATCACGGTTGCCGCAACAGAGCGGCCACCAACCGGTATTAAGGTTGGGATTGGTGGTCTGTACCCAGAGTAACGCATTGCCTTGACCTGATTTTGTGCTTGCGCTAATAATTCATAGACGTTAGCAACAATAATGTCACCTTTTTGCAGGTAAGCCATCTTCATTGCTTCTTGGGCCGATGAAGAAACTTTAGCCATTGCCGCATTTTCAAAAGACGCTTTCGTGAAATCTAAATAATTGGTATTACCAGCAAGCGCGACACCCTGTGCAGCCCGAATAGCCGCTTCTTTTAGTCCGCCACCAGCAGGCAATAGACCAACACCAACTTCCACTAAACCGATATAGCTCTCTATAGCGGCAACCCTGCGTGCAGATTGAAGAATCAGTTCACAACCACCTCCTAAAGCAATGCCAGAGATCGCTGAAACTACAGGCACTTGGGAGTATTTGATTTTCATCATCGTGTCTTGAAATTCTTTGACGAATGGCTCAACTCCAGCGGGGCCGCCTTTCATTACCATGGGCATTGCAGCTTCCAAGTTGGCCCCTGCAGAGAAGGGCCCACCAGGTGTACCTAGCTTCAATGAAGTAGGCTGCCAGATCACCAATCCCGCATAATTTGCCTCTGCAATCTCCACCGCTTTTTGTAGACCACTTAATACTTCTGGACTAAAGGTATTCATCTTCGAGCGGAATGAAGCAATTAAGACCTCAGGCTGATTAGCATCTACCCAAGCTCGGAAGTCTGTGTTTTCAAATACAGTGGTGCCCGCTGTTTTAGGATCAGGAGAACCATCTCCTAGCAGTGGTGCTCTAAATACTTGCTTTTGGTATACCGGCAAAGCAGAGCGGGGGATGTATTTATTTTCAGATGCAGACCATGAACCTTCAGGAGTATGGAAAGCTTGCTTATCGCCAACTGGCCCACTAAAGATCCACGCGGGTAAGGGTTCTTTGCTCAGTGTTTTGCCTGCATCAATATCTTCTTTGATCCAGTTTGCTACTCGAGTTACCCCAGCAGCTTGCCAATCCTCAAAAGGACCCAAATTCCAGCCATAACCCCAGCGCATTGCAAAATCGATTTCTCGAGCAGATTGCGCAATATCGCCAAGGTGAATCGCACAGTAGTGGAAGATGTCTCGATAGATGGCCCATAAGAACTGAGCTTGCGGTTCATCGGTTTCACGCAGTAATTCAAGACGTTCAGCAATCGGTTTTTTCAGAATGCGTTCAATTAGCGGTTCAATCGTTGCAGTAGATGGTTTGTATTCACCGGTGCCAGCATCTAATACAAGCACATTCTTCCCGTCCTTGCGATAAAAACCTGCTTTGGTTTTCTGTCCCAGCGCACCTTTTGCAATGAGTTGACTAACAACTTCAGGCGTTTTAAATAGGGCAGAGAAGGAATCGCCTTGTAATGCATTTTCCATAGTCTTGATGACATGGGCCATGGTATCCAAGCCAACCACATCGCTGGTTCTAAAGGTGGCTGACTTAGCACGTCCAAGCTTGCTGCCCGTAATCGCATCAACTTCATCAAAGCCTAGGCCAAACTTTTGCGCCTCTGCAAACACTGCCAGGATCGAGAAAACACCTACACGGTTGCCGATAAAGTTCGGCGTATCTTTAGCGCGCACAACCCCTTTACCCATGGTAGAGGTCATAAAGGTTTCTAGAGCATCCAATACGGCGGGATCAGTATCCGCTGCCGGGATGAGCTCCAGTAAATGCATATATCTAGGTGGATTGAAGAAGTGCACGCCACAGAAGCGCTTTTTCAGATCACCAGAAAAGCCTTTGGCAAGTTCACCAATAGGAAGACCTGAGGTATTGGTAGCAAACAGAGCATGCGCCGGAATATGCGGAGCTACTTTTTCATAGAGTGCGTGCTTCCAATCTAGGCGTTCAGCAATGGCTTCAATGATAAGGTCGCAACCCGCTAAAAGACCTAAGTCCTCCTCATAATTTGCTGGAGTAATTAGATTGGCTTCTGAAGATAAACCCAAAGGGGCCGGCTTTAACTTTTTAAGGCTCTCAATCGCTTTGATGGCAATTGCATTCTTATTATAAGATTTACCATCTTCAGAATTCGTTGGTAAATCAAACAACACTACAGGCAACCCTACATTAATACACTGCGCAGCAATCTGAGCGCCCATCACGCCAGCGCCTAGGATGGCTACTTTCTTAATAATCTTGTTATCACTCATGTTCAGTCTCTCAGAAAAAATCGGCAGGCATAGCCATTAACGATTTAGATCCAGCACGTGCTTGACGGATCAGCATGGCTGTCTCGGGAAGTAGTTTGTCAAAATAGAAGCGGGCAGTAGCAAGCTTTGCTTGATAAAAAGGGTCGTTACTTGATTTATTGGCCAATGCAATCTTTGCCATGCGTGCAAAAAGATAGGAATAAATCAAATGGCCCACAACGCGCAAGTAGGGCACTGCAGCAGCACCCACTTCTTCGTGATTCATCATGGCTTTCATACCAATTTCTTTGGTGAGCTTTTCAACCTTGACAGCGATATCAGAAAGCGGATCGATAAACTCCTGCATTTCCTTGCGAACACCTTCATCTTCAATGAACTGTTCGATGATCTTGCCAAACTTGGTGAGCTTCTTGCCCATATCACCAAGAACTTTTCTACCTAAGAGATCAAGGGATTGAATGGTATTGGTGCCTTCGTAAATCATATTGATACGAGCGTCACGAACATATTGCTCCATACCCCATTCGGCAATATAGCCGTGACCACCAAATACCTGCATACCTTCATTCGTAGCAGTAAATGCGTTATCGGTTAAGAAGGCTTTAATAATTGGGGTGAGTAGGGCAACCATTTCACCTGTTTCTTTGCGAACTTTTTCATCGGGATGGTTGAGTTCTTTATCAATCATGAGGGCTACCCAGTAAGAAAAAGCCCTACCTGCTTCTGCATAAGCTCTCTGAGTTAAGAGCATGCGCCGTACATCAGGATGAACAATGATTGGATCAGCCGCTTTCTCAGGGGCTTTAGCGCCAGTCAAGCTGCGCATCTGCAAACGCTCTTTGGCATAAGCGGCAGAGTTTTGATATGCCACCTCTGTTAAGCCAAGACTTTGCATGCCAACACCCAAACGCGCCGCATTCATCATCACAAACATTGCGTTAAGGCCTTTGTGGGGCTCGCCTACGAGGGTGCCAATAGCGCCATCAAAGTTCATAACGCAAGTAGTATTCCCATGAATACCCATCTTATGCTCAAGGGAGCCACAAGAAACTGCATTGGCTTTGCCAATTGAACCATCGGCTCCAACCTGAAATTTAGGCACTGCAAATAAAGAGATGCCTTTACTTCCAATTGGAGAGTCCGGTAGTCGTGCTAAAACAAGATGAACAATGTTCTCAGCTAAATCATGATCACCGCTAGAGATAAAAATCTTGGTTCCGTTAATAGCATATGTACCGTCTGCTTGTGGTTCGGCTTTAGTCTTTAGCAAACCCAGATCAGTGCCGCAATGAGGCTCAGTCAAGCACATGGTTCCAGTCCACTGACCGGATACCAATTTTTCTAGGTAAGTTTTTTTCTGTTCTTCAGTGCCATGTGCATGTAAGCACTCATAGGCGCCATGCGATAGGCCTGGATACATTGTCCAAGATTGATTGGCAGAATTTAAAGTCTCATATAGAACGGTATTAAGTAATTGGGGCAATCCTTGGCCACCATATGCGGGATCGCATGATAAAGCAGGCCATCCACCAGCAACATACTGCTCATAAGCCTGCTTAAAGCCAGCAGGAGTCGTGACAGACCCATCCTCATGTCGCGAACAACCTTGTTGATCACCAATTTGATTTAAAGGGAAAGCGATCCCACTGGCAAACTTGCCGGCCTCTTCAATGATCTGATTCATAGTGTCTTTATCAACGTCCTGATATGCAGGCAGAGCAGCAAACTCTTTGCCGGCATCAAGCATTTCATGAATAACGAATTGAATATCGCGGAGGGGTGGATTGTATTGAGGCATATTTATTTATCTTATTAAATTGAACTTAAGAACTTCTGACGAGCTACCTACTTGCTTTATTTGCTGCAAAAATTTCTTTGATTAGCTTATTTGCTATGACAAGGCATTTAGGATTTTCTAAAAAACGTGAATCATGGTGAACGCCTAGTGCAATGCTGTAAAGCCTAAAAAGTAAAGCTTGGGCATCCACAGATTTTTTTAGATGCCCCTCAGAAATTGCTTCTTTAATGGCTCTCAGAAGGGCAGAGCGCCAAATTTCAACGCTTCGTAGCAGTTCGTCACGAACAATGCCGGGGCAATCATCGAATTCAGCGGCTCCAGAAATAAAGAAACAGCTAGAGGTATCACCGCCGCTACTCATTTTGAGCCAAGAGCTAATCATTTGGTTAAGTCTGGGCAAGCCCTTTGGTTTTAAGAGTGCGGGGGCGAATACGACTTCCTGAAATTTTTGATGGTATGCGCAAACAACTTCAACCTGCAGCTCCTCACGAGAACCAAAATGAGCAAACACTCCACTTTTACTCATCTTTACCACTTCAGCTATGTTTCCAATGGTTAGGCCTTCAAGACCTGACCTGCTAGCAATTTCAAGCGCTGCACCCAAAATTAAAGTCTTGGTAGCCGACCCTTTGGTTGGCTCGTCTGTAACCTTCAAATTAACCCTTGTTTGATTCATGGGATTCTAAATAATCTTGTTTTGTTGTAAAAATAATACGATCGTTCGTTTATATTACATGAATTTTTTTTAATACTACTCTCACAAAAAATAACTAACCCCTGCGTGAAGTCCATACCAATAGGGTCTCAATGCAATAAATTCGTTTTTGCATTGCAATAAATGTTGCGTTGCAAAATAAGCCTCGGGAAAACCCGGGCTATATATTGAAATAAATTTCTATAGAGTTGCTGCAGTGGTGCAAGATTTAAATAACAATTAATTGAAATAAAAAGGGAAGACACATGAAGAAATTACAAATCAGCGCAATCGCTTTTGCAATGACAAGCGTTGTAGCAGGTTCAGCTATGGCGCAATCGTCCAAGACGAATGCATGGGAAGGTGCTTATGGACAAGTAGGCGTTGGTTTTGGTGTCTTCACTCCTAAAATAGGTAGCGGTACGGCTGTTACTCAAAATACTGCAGTAGCACCGGCTGGTATTCCTGGTGTTCCTGCTGGCACTCCTCTAACTGCCTTGGGCTATCCAGCCTACGTATCTCAGGGAGCTTCGGCTAGCAATGTTAATAATGTTAATACAGGGATTGCTAACTTAGCTGCTGGTTATAACTTTGGCATTAATGAAACTTGGATTTTGGGAGTTGGTGCAACATACTATCCGGGCGCAAGCTCTTCCGCTACGGGGCAGCTTAGCGTTGCAAATACAACAATTAGCGGGGCTCTTGGAACGCTACCTGTCAGTGGTGGAAGTAGTACGGCAACATATAACGTAAAAAACCTTTACAGTGTTGTATTCACACCAGGCTATGCTTTTGATAAGAATCGTTTAGCTTATGCGAAGCTCGGATACACTGGTGCCACCATTGGTTTGTCCGGTCCAACTCTTGCGTACCAATCAACCAACTTAACTGGCTACACCTTAGGTCTTGGCTATAAACAGATGTTTACCGAGTCCTTATATGCTTTTGGTGAGGTTAACTATGCTTCTTATGGTACAAAAAACTTAACGGCAACACTCACTACCGGTACTCAACTTCAAGGGATGACTATTAGCGGCACTGGCACTGATATTCTGGTTGGTGTTGGCTATCGCTTCTAATGCTTTAACTGTTTGACAAAGAGCCCTCTATTTGAGGGCTTTTTAATTCCTTTTTGTTTTTGCATCAACATTAAATCACAGTAGAAACCACATATCTCATATGACTAACCCCAGTAAGCCATGGCTAAAACACTATCCTGAGGGCGTTCCTCACGAAGTCGATATCACTGGCTATAACTCCTTGCTGGATATGTTCGAGGAATCCTTTGAACGCTATCCGAATAGACGTGCCTGCGAGTATCTCGATAAGTTTTTAACTTACCGAGAGCTTGATCAGCACTCCAAACACTTTGCCTCTTACTTACAAAACCTTGGTCTAGTGCCTGGTGCTCGGGTTGCAATCATGTTGCCTAACGTGTTGCAGTTTCAGATTGCGATGATCGGTATTCTTCGTGCTGGATTCGTAGTGGTCAACGTTAATCCGCTCTATACCGCCCGTGAGTTGGAGTATCAGCTTAAAGACAGCGGTGCTTCAGCTTTAATCATCTTAGAAAACTTTGCACATGTTTATCAGCACATCGCTGCTGACGTGCCATTGAAAAAGACTATCGTGACTTCTCTTGGAGAGATGATTGGACTTAAGGGTGCGATAGTCAATTTTGTAGTACGCAATGTAAAAAAACTCGTGCCTGCATGGGATCTACCTAACCATATTACTTTTTTGGCTGCTTTAGGTGAGGGTAGTCGTCAGCGCTGGAATAAGCCGAATACTTCTTTAAGTGACATTGCCTTTTTGCAATATACAGGTGGCACTACGGGGTTATCTAAAGGCGCGATTCTTTTACATAGCAATATTTTGTCTAATGTTATTCAGACAGAGTTGTGGTTAGAGCCAGGATTAAAGCGTAAAAAAGTGGATCAATTGGTTTTCTTATGTGCGTTACCGATGTACCACATCTTTGCTTTAACAGCCTGTTCCGTATTGGGAATGCGCAAAGGTGGTCTGTTAGTTTTGGTTCCTAATCCACGTGATTTTGATGGATTCATAAAACTATTGAAGAAGCATCCAAATATCAATATTTTCCCTGGTGTTAATACTCTCTTTAATGCACTGATGCACAAACCAGAATTTGCCTCTGTGAAGTTCCCTAATATTTTGGCCACTATTGGTGGTGGCATGGCAATGCAAAAGGTAGTTGCTGATCATTGGCAAGAAATGACTGGTGCTCCTATTGCCGAAGGCTATGGCCTTTCAGAAACCTCACCAGTTGCTTGCGTTAACTCTGCTTTAATCGAAAGCTTTACTGGCTATATTGGCTTTCCTGTTCCAAGCACTGAAGTTGTAATCCTGGGTGACGACGGCATTGAGGTGCCTTTTGGTACTCCTGGTGAAATTTGCATCCGGGGGCCTCAGGTAATGGCGGGTTACTGGAATAAGCCTGAAGAAACTAAGAATGTCATGACATCTGATGGCTTCTTTAAATCGGGCGATATTGGCATCATGAATGCCGATGGTCTCACTAAGATTGTGGACCGCAAAAAAGATATGGTTCTGGTTTCTGGATTTAATGTCTATCCAAATGAAGTGGAAGAAGTCCTGTCTTTGATTCCAGGTGTCTTGGAGTGTGCAGTCATTGGTGTGCCCGATGAAGACTCTGGTGAGGCTGTCAAAGCTTTCGTTGTAAAGCAAGATCAGTCCCTAACAGAAGAAGCTATCTTGGCATTCTGCAAAGAGAACCTCACTAACTATAAGCGCCCAAAGCACATCGTTTTCCGCAATGATTTACCAAAAACCAATGTTGGAAAAATCCTAAGACGTGAATTAAGGGGTTTATGAGCATTGCCAAGGGTCATTTCGTAAAGGCCAATCATTTAAAATAAGTTTTTTTGCGCTTTATTAGTAAAAATATTATCGTGATTCTTTGGCTGCGTTCCTTTCTATTCTATTTATTTGGTTTCACAACCGTCACCATTGTTGCTAGCGCAATTATTCTGGCCATTCCCTTTACAAGTCGAAACACGCGTTACCAGATGGGAGTATTTTGGTGCCGTTTAACCCAAAAAGCACTCTTATTTTTCTGTGGAATAGATCTAAAGATAAAGGGCTTTGAGAATATCCCCCAAGATCCTAATAAGGCATTAATTATTTTGGGAAAGCATCAATCTGCATGGGAAACCTTTATCTACCCAGCCTTCTTCCCAAGACAACTTTGCTTTGTATTCAAAAGAGAATTATTGTTTGTGCCTTTTTTTGGTTGGGCTTTAGCCTCGTTAAAAATGATTCATATCAATCGGGGCGATCGTGAGAGGGCTAGGGAAGCGGTCAACGAGCAGGGCAAAATAGTTTTATCGGAGGGGAATTGGATTGCGATTTATCCAGAGGGTACGCGAACCGCACGTGGATCATTTAAGCCTTACAGAAAAGGCGGTGTGCGCCTTGCCATTAGTACAAATACAGACATTCTTCCGGTGGCGCAGAACTCTGCTGCCATTTGGCCCAGAAACACCTTCTTAAAGCGCCCTGGCGTGATCACGCTTGCCATTGGGCCTGTGATTTCTGTTGCAGGAAAAACGGAAGAGCAGCTGCAGCTTGAGGTGGAAGCCTGGATTGAAGGCGAGATGCGTATTATTGATGCGCCCGCTTATACAAAGCAATCAGTCGATTAGTAAAAAGCTAACAACACGCCTTAGCTTTTCTTCATCTTCTTTCGTATATACAAGGTCTTGGTGATGCGTGCCACTACATCATCTTCTTGATCTTTTACGTCGACTACAAAGTCCCTTAAGACCTTATCTCCAGGCTCTGCGGCAGTAACAATTTCATCCAATTGGTCCTGAGTAATTTCAAAACTAGCATGAACTTTCCCTTTGCCCGGCTTCAGAAATTCAATCTTGGCCGCCTGGTCCCAAATAATGTAACCCTTACCTAAATTCTGAGACACCATCATCATGAAGAATGGATCAGTCATTGCAAAGAGACTGCCTCCAAAATGAACCCCAACAATATTGCGGTTCAATAGACCGTGCTTAAGACGTACCTTAGCATGACGAAAGTCTTTGGCAATATGTTCAACCGTAATGCCGGCACCCAGAAATGGTGGCCATAGATTCATGCCCCTACGCAAGAGATTGGCGTTAATCATTGAAAAATTTTATTTGGATGAGGGGGTTTTGCCGACCATCTTTGCTGCTCTTAAGAAGTCAAAGTCCACACCTTGGTCTGCTTGAGTCACGGTATCCAAGAAGAGCTTTTTATAACCGCGTTCAGCAGTTGGAGAAGTAATCGGATTGTCTTTCATGCGCTGAGCCAGTTCTTCATCGGAAATTAAGAGGCTAATCTCTCGATTCTTCACGCTCAAACGAATGCGATCACCGTTACGTACCTGCGCTAATGGACCGCCAATAGCGGATTCAGGGGTAACGTGCAGCACAATCGTACCAAAGGCAGTGCCGCTCATACGTCCATCAGAGATGCGGACAATATCTTTGACGCCAGCGCGGGCTAATTTCATCGGAATGGGGATATAGCCAGCCTCTGGCATACCAGGAGCACCTTTAGGCCCAATATTTTTGAGTACCAAAATGTCATCAGCAGTGACATCTAAGTCTGGGCTATCGATACGGTTAGCTAAATCTGCAGCATCTTCAAATACTACGGCACGACCTTCATGCTCCATCAGCTTTTCATTAGCAGCAGACTGTTTAATGATGGCGCCACCAGGCGCTAGATTGCCGTGCAAGACAGCAATACTGCCGCGTGGGTAAATTGGTTTATCAAATGGACGTACTACATCTTGTTTAAAGCTTGGCGCAGCAGCGTCAATCTCTTCACCAAGAGTTCTGCCGGAAACAGTCATCGCATCAAGCTTCAAGAGAGGCTTCAGTTCACGAAACAAGGTGGTCATGCCACCGGCGTCATGGAAGTTCTCCATATAGTGATCACCTGAGGGCTTGAGATCAACCAAAACAGGGGTCTCATCACCCATCTTATCAAGCGCATCTAAATCAATCTCGAGGCCCATGCGGCCAGCAATGGCTGCTAAGTGAACAATGCCATTGGTTGATCCACCAATCGCTAGCAAAACACGCATGGCATTTTCAAAGGCATCGGCTGTGAGTACTTTGTCAATCGTTAGGCCTTCTTTTGCCATCTTCACAGCACAAGTACCGGTTTCTTCGGCTACGCGGATGCGGTCTGCAGTGACTGCTGGAGGAGTTGCCCCACCAGGAACCGTCATACCCAGCGCCTCAGAGATACAGGCCATGGTGCTTGCAGTGCCCATGACTGAACACGTACCTACGCTCGCAACCAGTTGATCATTCACTTCATCTTTTTCAACTTCATCAATTTCACCGGCGCGGAACTTGCCCCAGTAACGGCGGCAGTCTGTACAGGCGCCAACACGTTCACTGCGATGTGAGCCGGTGAGCATGGAGCCGGTAATGAGTTGAATAGCTGGAATACCAGCAGAAGCAGCGCCCATCATTTGCGCGGGAACGGTTTTATCGCAACCACCAATCATGACGACTGCATCCATTGGCTGTGCGCGCAACATTTCTTCGGTGTCCATAGACATCAAGTTACGCAAGTACATACTGGTAGGCGCAGCAAAACTCTCATGAATGGAGATCGTTGGAAATTCCATTGGCAAACCACCGGCTAGCATTACGCCGCGCTTTACCGCTTCCAAGAGCTGGGGCATATTGCCATGGCAGGGGTTGTACGCACTACCGGTATTGATAATGCCAATCACAGGGCGATCTAAAGCGCTATTGGTATACCCAGCGCCCTTAATAAACGCTTTGCGTAAAAATAAAGAGAAGCCTTTGTCGCCATAGCTAGTTAAGCCTTTGCGTAAACCGCTCTCTGTAGGATCTTTTGGTTTATTGCTCATGATTGTCTCGTATCTCTTTTTAATGTTCTTTGGCTTTATTGTAGCGATGGAATAGCCTCTTTACCTACAGCCCGCCACCCCAGCGGTACTGCCAAGAAATCCCCAGCGCGGTGTAATCGGTATTGGTGTTGGAGTAGACGCCTTTGCTGCCAGTGAGACGGATCGAATTGTGCTTATTGATAGGGTAAGAAAAAGTACTGCCAAAACGCCAGTTTTCTTGTGAGCCACTAATTGCGGTTCCGTTGACATATTTTTGACCGCCCATGAAGTAGGTCGCATCGGCAGAAATATAGGCCGTATTCTCAAAGTAATAGATTGCATGGGCTTCCGAGGAATAGATGGGATTTTGAGAGAGCGTATTACTTCCCAGAAAACTAGTGTTGTTGGTGTAGATGGTAGCCATGCCTGCCAATTCCAAACGCCATGATCCGATTGCCTGAGAGGCTCCGATGGCGGGCTGAATAAGGGAGCGATTGGCGCCCACATTGAGCATTTGCTCGCTGTTGTACTTGCCCCATGGGATTGATGCGGCAAGACTGGTACCAATAATTAAGTCCTGCTGGTAATTCTTAAATTCGTCTAGCGAGAGTGCTGGAGCACCATACAGATTGGCAGAGATCTTGACAACGGGATCGGACAAGCCTTCCGCAGATGCATTGATATTTTGAGGGCCAAGACTCCCGGCACCAGAAAGTTGAGCATAGGGTAATAACAAGCTGATTCTGCCGGACTGTCCGAAGACATCAATGATGCGGGTCAGATTTACCGCCTCTGTAGTGAGGGTGTATGAACCACTTTTAGCTTGAGCAATGCCGCCAGTAACAAAGTTGATGCCTATAGGTGCATTGGAATACGCGCGAGCTTCAATTTCTTGAGCAGAAGCCTGTTGGCACAAAAACGCCAATAGGCAAAGCCAAAAAATTCTCACGCAATACAAGTAAGACAATTATTTTTTGGAGCCAAATAGGACGGCAAGTGTTTCAGTATTTCCAACAACCTTATTGAACCCAACAAAAATCAAGTAAGGCCAAACAATTAACCAATACACAATCGACATGGCCAATACCCTTAATGGATCACCGCTTCCAAAAGCTGCCATGGAGGTAATAAACTCTTTTCCATGTATCAGGCCATCGACTCCGGCTTCAATATAGTTCAGGGCAATAATGACAACAATGTAAACGATAGACTCAACAAATAGAGGGCCAACAATTCCATGTTCTTTATCGACCTTGATTGGATAGGCGGCCTGAGCAATCAGCATAAATTTTGCCGATAAGCCTGCTTTGATTAATGCAAAGCCAAAGAGGGTCAGGGGGATAGGGCGCTCTTCTAAAGCGGTTGTAGCCATAAAGGTAATAGCGCAGAACCAAATGCCGAAGTAAAGCGTTAGAGCAAGCGCTTTCCTCATTTCATCTTCCAACTTTAATTTCAAGCCGGGTTTGTTTGGGGAGTTCTTAGCGCTGTTAGTCATGGAAATCTTAAATGAGAAAAATAGGGTGTATTAATCGCCGCAAGTGGAGCAAGCGCTAGAAGTAGCCACCTCAGCTGGTGCAGGTTCTTGTGTATAGCGAGCAATAAAGGCATGTGTTGTGGCCATTGGTATTTTTAGCCAAACAAAGTGACCCGATCCAGGGGCTACATCAATTGATTCGCCCTTCATATTCCACATCTCAGTCAATACAACATCCGTGTTTCCATTTGGCTCGATGATTTCTATTTTGTCGCCAATAGAAAAACGATTCTTAACATCTACCTTCACTCGGCCGTTAGCAGGGTCAATCTCCAGTGTTTCACCAACATACAAGCTACGCCCCGATAAGGAGTGGCCACGCATATAGAGTTGATACTCTTTGTCATGGTGACGCTCATAAAAGCCATCGGTATAACCACGGTTGGCTAAACCTTCTAATTGACCTAATAATGCAGTATTAAATGGTTTGCCAGCTACAGCATCATTAATTGCCGCTCTATAGGATTGCACAGTACGAGAAACGTAATAAGGTGATTTGGTACGACCTTCAATTTTGAAAGAGTCAACCCCCATCTTAGTTAGGCGCTCAATATGTTCAACAGCTCGCAGATCTTTTGAGTTCATGATGTAGGTGCCATGCTCATCTTCTTCCATTGGCATCAAGTCATCAGGGCGACGTGCTTCCTGAAGTAGTACAACATCACCACTCGTATTTTGTTGACCAGGCTTTACTTTGTAATCCCAGCGGCAAGCATTGGTACAGGCGCCTTGATTAGAGTCGCGATGGGACATATAGCCCGATAACAAGCAGCGACCTGAGTAGGCAATACAGAGAGCGCCATGAACAAATACCTCAAGTTCCATCTCTGGACAGTCTTGACGTACTTCTTCAATTTCATCAAAGGAAAGTTCGCGAGACAAAATCACGCGACTAATACCAACCGAGCGCCAGAATTTAGCAGAAGCACCATTCACGGTATTGGCCTGAACGGATAAATGAATTGGCATGTCTGGCCATGCTTCACGAGCCATCATGATGAGGCCGGGATCGGACATGATTAAAGCATCCGGCTTTAATGCAATGACTGGATCCATGTCTTTAATGTAAGTACGCGTCTTACCACCATGAGGCAGTAAGTTAGAAACTAGATAAAACTTCTTACCCATTTCATGGGCGGTATCGATGCCTTGCTTGAGAACCTCAATCTTGCCAAAGTCGTTATTACGAACCCTTAGTGAATAGCGAGGCTGTCCGGCGTAAATGGCATCTGCGCCAAAATCAAAGGCAGTACGCAGCATGGAAAGGCTGCCGGCTGGAGCGAGAAGTTCAGGAATCTTAGTCATCTGCCTATTTTAGTGAATACGGCCGAACTTGTTTGATTTGCCCCATGACTCAGTCCTGGGGCCTGCTAGAACTGGGTTTGCGTAGGCCTGACAGGTAGGCAGCTATCTAATGAAGAGTATCCTACGGGGGATGTGGAGAGCAGTGTCAAGATGAACGGGGAGCCTTCCCTTTGACTTTTCACCCTAAATTGAAGGCGCTTACTAAAAAAGTAGAACGAATCCAGAAAGAATGCAATGTCAAAACTCACATCCAAACCCATCCTAAAAAAAGCCAGCGGTATTTTGGCTCAAGAGTTTGCAATACCTAAAGATATTGCCTGGGCATGGGTGACTTTGCTGCTCTCACAAGAAGAGCAAAAGCGCGATAGCGAAGAAAAGCGTTATAGCCGCATTGCTGAATTTGAAGCTTGGATTTTGGGCCTAAGCCTACCAACTGATCCAAAGAATCCTGAGAGCGGTGCAGTGAGTCCAGAGGCGGTTAAAAATTCCGCCAGAAATGTCTTTGAGTGGCCTCATGAGTACATCTTCGAAGAGCCAGCAGCGCCAAACCATATGGATGTTAAGGTTACCTATGGCGATACGATCACCAAACCCATTTTGGATGCAATCAAAGATGCTGGTGGATCCGATGATCGAGCAGCATTGATCGCCATCTTAGAGGGCTATGCAAAGGAAGGTAAAGAGCCGTTCGCTAATATCACCCCAGAAGGCATCGAATGGAAAGGCAGCGCCTGGAAGGAAGGCGATAAATATAATCTTCTGACATTGAAGTCTCTCCATAATCGCCTATCCAACTTGCGCAAGAAGGGCTTGGTCTAAGAGATCAACTTAATCAGTCTGGATAAAGAAAAAGCCCCTAGATTTCTCTAGGGGCTTTACTTATTTGGCTCCTCGACCTGGGCTCGAACCAGGGACCTACGGATTAACAGTCCGGCGCTCTACCGACTGAGCTATCGAGGAATAAGCCGATATTATAGCAAGATGAAATCACTTCTTCCCACTTCTGTGCAGATCCCCAAAGTAC
This sequence comes from Polynucleobacter sp. JS-JIR-II-50, assembly GCF_018687895.1. Lineage (NCBI taxonomy): Bacteria > Pseudomonadati > Pseudomonadota > Betaproteobacteria > Burkholderiales > Burkholderiaceae > Polynucleobacter > Polynucleobacter sp. JS-JIR-II-50. Next base: position 997,483 of record NZ_CP061307.1, read on the forward strand.
TGACCATTGCTGGGTCCGATAGCGGCGGTGGGGCGGGGCTCCAGGCCGACCTCAAGGTCATCACCGCCCTTGGTGGCTATGGCATGTCAGTCATAACTGCAATTACCGCCCAAAATACCTTGGGCGTTACGCGTATTCAGGATGTAGATCTTGACGTGGTTGAAGCCCAGATTGACGCAGTTTTAATGGATATTGGCGCTGATATTGTCAAAATAGGCATGTTAGCGAGCCCAGAAATAGTCCGCACAGTTGCTAAATCTTTACGCAAACATAGTGTTAAACGCATTGTTTTAGATCCTGTTTTGCGCGCAACCTCCGGAGCAAGCTTAGGCGGTGACGATACGGCCCAAGCCATGATCTCTGAATTATTCCCAATAGCATCACTCGTAACGCCGAATTTAGATGAAGCCTCTTTACTGTTGGGTCGTGAAATTAGCGGCCCCAATGATTTCAAATTAGCTGCAGAAGAGTTATTGGATATGGGGCCACAAGCAGTCCTCATTAAAGGTGGGCATTTAGATAGTACGCACACCCAAATTACTGACTACTTAATGTGGCGCACTATGGAGGACGGTCTTGAGGTTGTGCAATCAAAAGAATTCAAGCACTATCGCGTTAATACAGTGAACACGCACGGTACCGGTTGTTCTTTAGCTTCTGCAATTGCTACTTATCTAGCCGATGGTCATGATCTAGCTCATGCCGTTGCTAAGGCGATTGCCTATGTAGAGGCAGGCCTAGAGGCGGGGCGCTTCTTAAGTGTTGGCGAAGGTCCAGGGCCGCTATGGCACATGCATGATTTTTATCCAACTTCATTGCTCGAAGAAAAAGGCAATTACTGAGCTGATCTAGCCTAATTTTGGCCAACAGCTAGTAAATCACGCCCGCATTAATTCTTGTAAGTGCTTGACCGCTGCCTTAGGGTCTTTGGCTTGTGTAATGGCTCTCACAACGGCAACTGAACCAACACCACTTTTTGCTACCGCATGAATGCTATCTTGATCAATGCCGCCAATAGCTACCAGTGGGTAGTTGCTCATGAGCTGAGCATATCGATATAAGCGACCCAGTCCTTGCGGCGCTGTTGGCATTTTCTTTAAATTTGTTGGAAAGACTGCGCCCATGGCAATGTAGCTTGGGCAAAAACGATCTGCATAAGCCAGCTCTGCATAGCCATGAGTACTCAATCCTAGTCTTAAGCCTGCGCCCCGAATTTCTTCCAAGTTTGCATCTTCTAAATCCTCTTGACCTAAATGCACGCCATAGGCGCCGGCATCAATTGCTTCTTGCCAATAATCATTGATGAAGAGCAAGGTCTTGCTATCTTTGACTGCTGCAACAGATTCTTTAATCTGTTTTCGGATTTTGGATTTTTCATCCGACTTAAAGCGTAGTTGTACTGTCGGTAATTCAGCATCAACCATGCGTTTTACCCAATCAGCATCGGGCATAACGCCATACAAGCCCAAGCGTTTTGGACATTCTTTAAAAGCATTGGGATTCATATTGCGAGTCCAAGGCAATAAATCAAAATGCTCTGGTCTGCTAGGCCATTTAAAGGGATTGAAGCCGCCATCTTGCAATGTCATGCGTGACCAAGCCTTACCCAGGATTTTGGCATCAGATTCAATAAAGCCCATATCAATGGCCGCTAATGCACCGGCTAATTCGTAATGATCGACAGCCGCTTCGTTATCAATGAGTGGGGGCGGGGAGTTTAGGCTAAAGGCTGGAATCGGAATACATAAATCTTCATTGCTATGCGCAGCAACGATTTGATCAGCAAGGTCACGAATTAGGCTCATGAGTTCAGTGTACTTAACTTAGCGTCACTACGATTGGTGCCAAAACGGAGTACCCACTAAAGGAGTGCTTGCTTGGGCAGACTCTTGTGGCTTCATGGCGCCGGATAAGTAGGCTGCACGACCTGCATCAACCGCCATAGCAAAGGCTTTGGCCATCACTACAGGATCATCCGCTAAGGCTACTGCGGTATTGAGTAGTACACCATCAAATCCCCATTCCATAACGGTGCAAGCATGTGAAGGCAGCCCTAGGCCGGCATCCACCAAGAGCGGAACCTTCAGACGATCACGCAAGAGTTTCATGGCATACGGATTTAATGGGCCTTGTCCAGTGCCAATTGGGGCCGCCCAAGGCATGACTGCTTGGCAACCCACATCAACCAGACGTTGGCACAAAATGAGATCCTCCGTGCAATACGGCAGAACCTTAAAGCCATCTTTAATGAGAGTCTCTGCTGTCTGCACTAAGCGTAAGACATCAGGTTGCAAAGTGTAATCATCGCCAATGAGCTCTAACTTGATCCAATCGGTTTCAAACACTTCGCGCGCCATTTGCGCGGTTGTAATGACTTCTTGTGGACTATGACAACCAGCAGTATTTGGTAAAACGGGAACTGCCATCTTTTTGAGTAAATCCCAAAAGCCGCTATGCGCTTCAGTGGTTGATGTTCCCTGGCGGCGCAAGCTCACAGTAATCATGCCAGGATTAGACGCTTGTACCGAGTTCTCTAGCACCTGTGGAGAAGGGTAGCGTGAGGTACCCAATAGTAAACGACTCGCAAAGCTCTCGCCATATAAGACGAGTGTGTCTGCGCTATTGAGCTTATTAGGTAAAGGAGCGTTCATATCAAAATAATTCGTTCTGGATCAACCACCGGTAACTGGGGCAATCACTTCAATTTGGTCATCCTCATTTAATACAAAGTCTGCATGCTTAGTCTTGGGTACAAAATGGAGATTCACGGCAACGGCATAAGGTGGCTTCGCATTGATCAAGGCCAGAGCGTCACTCACCATACTCTTGCTAGGCAACTCATAAGCCACTTGATTAACGATTACGCGCATACCGCCTCAACCCGATTGTTATCTTGAGTCATACTCAATCCTAAATCCAATGCAGTCTTACTTGTGCCGAACTCCAAAAGCTCTAATGCGCAGTCAAGCACTGCAGGAGAAATCATAAAACCATGGCGATATAAGCCATTGATCATGATCAAATCTGTAAGCCCTTTATTTCTTATCGACCGAATTTCTGGGAGATTATTTTTTAAAGTCGGGCGACACTGTGTCGCCATCTCCAAAATACGCGCTTCCGCAAATCCACTATGAACGGTATAGACAGCGCTGAGTAATTCCATTGCAGAACGTACGCTCATTTCTGACAGATCATCGGATTCAATCTCCGTTGCACCCACCACATAGACGTCGTTTTCTTTAGGGGCAATATAAATCGGGTAGCGTGGATGGATTAAGCGCGTAGGGCGACGCAACTTCACTTCTGGCGCATGGAGTCGAATGACCTCACCGCGAACGCCACGTAAGCTGTTGGGCTTGTCCCCAGATAACCAGTCTTCTTTGGCACCTGTGCCGCGGCAATCAATTACCGCTTTATAGCCAGCCTGTTTTCGCAATTCAGATAGCTCGATTTCGGTATACCAGTAGCAATTGACCTTCAATAGCGTTAACTCGCTAGCGAGAGCATCCAATAGCTGGCGATTATCTAATTGCCCTTCATTGGGTAAATAGAGTCCTTGATTAAAGCGGTCGGCAACACCAGGCTCAAGATTCCTCAAAGCTTCGTTATTGAGCTTTTGCGGCGCACTTAAGCTAGAGTTGGAGCGACAATTTTTCTCCAGATGTGCAGCAAAGCGTTCAGCTTCACTGGTATCTTGGCGGTGCCACAAAATCAAAGTGCCATCTTGCTGAAAGTAAACCGGAGTAGACAAATTAGCAATGAGCTCTTTCCAGCGAGGCAGGCTATGCAAACCCATCCGTACCACTGAATCTTCGGTAATTGCAGATTCAGCTAATGGTGCCAACATCGCTGCAGCAATGCGCGCAGCAGCATGGGCGCCATCCGAGCCGCCCTTATCAAACAGATCAACTTGAGCACCGCCTTTAGCAAGTGCAACAGCCAACAAGCGACCTATCAGGCCGCCGCCGACAATTGCGAATTTGCTATTGGAGAAGCTTGCGCTAGCCATCTTTATCTTTTTAGCGAGTTGGATTACTGATAAATCTCACTACCGCGCTTGCGGAACTCTGCAGACATTTCTTCCATGCCCTTAGATGCATCGGCAACTTCAGTAATGGGGATGACTTTCGCTTTAGGATTGCCGTCTGCATCTAGAGTGGCCGCGTAATCACGAACTTCTTGGGTGATCTTCATCGAGCAGAACTTCGGACCACACATTGAGCAGAAGTGGGCAATCTTGGCACCTTCTGCTGGCAGTGTTGCATCGTGATACTCACGTGCGCGCTCAGGATCTAAGCCTAGATTAAATTGGTCTTCCCAGCGGAACTCAAAGCGTGCTTTAGAGAGAGCGTTATCGCGGACTTGCGCACCAGGCAAGCCTTTAGCTAAGTCAGCGCCATGGGCTGCAATCTTATAGGTGATGATGCCTTCGCGTACATCTTCCTTGTCCGGTAAACCTAAATGCTCTTTTGGTGTGACATAGCAAAGCATCGCTGTGCCATACCAACCGATTTGCGCAGCACCAATACCGCTGGTGATGTGGTCATAGCCAGGGGCGATATCGGTAATCAATGGTCCGAGGGTATAGAAAGGCGCTTCTAAGCAATGCTTCAGCTCTTCAGTCATATTCTCTTCAATGCGCTGCATTGGAACGTGACCCGGGCCTTCAATCATCACCTGTACATCATGCTTCCAAGCCTTAGCAGTCAACTCGCCGAGTGTATGGAGCTCACCAAACTGAGCAGCATCATTAGAGTCGGCAATGCAACCAGGGCGCAAACCATCACCCAAGCTAAATGACACGTCATAGGCTTTCATGATCTCGCAGATCTCATCAAACTTCGTGTAAAGGAAGTTCTCTTTGTGATGAGCCAAACACCATTTAGCCATGATCGAACCACCGCGAGAAACAATACCGGTAATACGATCAGCAGTTAACGGTACATAACGAAGTAATACACCGGCATGGATGGTGAAGTAGTCAACGCCTTGCTCTGCTTGCTCAATCAAGGTGTCGCGGAACATTTCCCATGTAAGGTCCTCAGCAATGCCGCCGGTTTTATCTAGTGCCTGATAGATTGGCACTGTGCCAATTGGAACTGGCGAGTTACGAATAATCCATTCGCGTGTCTCATGAATATGCTTGCCGGTGGAGAGATCCATGATGGTGTCTGCACCCCAACGAATCGACCACACCATCTTTTCAACTTCTTCATTAATGGATGAAGTAACAGCAGAGTTGCCTAAGTTGCCGTTAATCTTTACGCGGAAGTTGCGGCCAATAATCATTGGCTCTAATTCAGGGTGATTGATGTTTGCTGGAATGATCGCACGGCCTGCAGCAATCTCAGAGCGCACAAATTCACCGGTGACAATGTCTGGCAGATTCGCGCCATAGCCTTTACCAGGGTGCTGCTTAAGGAGTTGCTTATATGCTGGATCTTTGCGCAGTTGCTCCAGACCCATGGATTCACGCAGGGCGATGTATTCCATTTCAGGGGTGATGATTCCTTGGCGAGCGTAATACATCTGGCTGACGTTATGACCAGATTTAGCAACGCGCGGTGCGCTGATATGAGAAAAGCGTAAATTTTGGGTGGCTTCGTCTTGAGAGCGAGCAACGCCGTATTCAGAGCTAGGTCCTGCCAACTGGATGGTGTCATTACGCTCAGCAATCCAAGCATCACGTAGTCTTGGCAAACCCTTTTCAAGATTGATCACAACATCTGGATCGCTGTATGGGCCTGAAGTGTCATAAACAGGCACCGGAGGATTTGCCAACATCTCATCGCCTACTCGAGTAGGTAGTTGCTCAATCATGCGGATTGGCGCTTTGACATCAGGTCTTGAACCTTGGAGGTAAGTTTTTGTTGACGCTGGATAGGCAAATTTTTGCCCGAAGTCGCGCTCCAAACTTTTTAAACTTGGAATCTCGTGTTTAGCGTTTTTAGTTGAGGTGTTGCCTGTACTCATTTCCATCTCCTAGCTGTTTTAGATGGACGAAACCGGGTGTCGGTCTGATGTAACTCCCCACGCCAGCATTACCTGGATCGGGTTCTAGGGTCTTTCTCAGCGCCTTCTAGCAAAACTGCTATGAAGGGCACCCCTGTTTCATCCTTAAGATGAATTTAACCACGAATTGACTGTTTAAGGCATGACGCCAGTCAACCGGTAGCCCTGTTGCGCTAAACAAGGCGAAAACTCTATTTATTGCGTCGCAATATGAAATCGGCGGTAACAAAGGCGGCATCCGAGGTAAATTCATCGGCCAAGATTCTGGCAGCAGCCTCTAGCAGTGAAATTTTAAAAAAGCCGCTCACTTCGCCATCATGATTTGTGGGGACAAAGTTGTCAGCCAGTTCCAAATCATAGACATAGAGCTGCTCATCATGAAAGCCTCGACCTAGAGATGGACGGCGCATATGAATCCGTCCCACAGGTTCAATTTGATCGGAGATTTGTTCGGGTACGCCAGCTTCTTCCCAAAGCTCACGCCGCGCACTAACCCAGGGGGTTTCATCTGCCGTAATGCCACCGGCTGCCAAGTTGTCTAGCTTACCTGGATCAGTCGCCTTGGTTTCACTGCGTCTACCCAACCAAATTGTGTTGCCTTGGGTGTAGCCATTGATATGTGTGGCCATGCTACGAAACCCAAAGGTACGAAACGCAGCGCGTTCCATGCGAAAGTATTTGTGACCATTTTGATCAACCCACGCAAAGTCTTCGTTACGCCAGCCAGGAATAAATCCACCCAACCTCATGCGATTGGCCAATTGGTAGAGACTGTTTGATAAATCTCTAGGCTTGCCTAATTGAATGGTGAGTTTGTCATGACCCATGGCAATGAGCTCAATAGCTTCTTTGTGCAAAGACTCTTGCAGAAAAGGAATGAATTCTGGATTCAGGTGACCAATGAGTTGTTCGCCTGTTGCACCGCGGGATAAATAAATCGGCAGGTATTCCGCTGGAGCAGAACGCGCCGTATTTTGGAGCATTTCCTCAAGGGCGGCTAACGTACTGGTTGAGAGACTGGTCATGGTCTAAGTGTAAGGGAACTTCGTGTTCTATGCCCTTATTGGTAAAGCCGCATAACACAAAATATTTTAAGAACTAACTTAAATATTTATAAGTAAACATCCAAAATAGAGAAAGCTACCCTGCACACAAATTAGGCAAGCTAGGTCTGCCTATACAAATCTGTGACTTACGAAAACTTTTAAGGATTTATCCACATTACCTGTGGATAAGTATGGGGAATATTTGGTCCCGCCGACAGGAATCGAACCTGTATCCCACGCTTAGGAGGCATGTGCACTATCCATTGTGCTACGGCGAGATGCTAGGAAAACAAAAAAGTGTGCTAAGTCAATTCTAATGAATTACCAACCACACAGAGCCCATACTTGATTTGTCACTGCCACCATCATATCGGGTGCGAAGTACATTGAGAAAACGAACAACAAAATGAATAAAGCAAACCCATAAGAGATGATCTTTCCAATGCCTGGTTTTTTCTTAAGCATTAGCTACTCTATGAATTGCTCGTTCTTTGACGGGAAGATTTACTAAGAAAGCAAAGGCGCCCAATCCAATTGCAATTTCCCAAACAATTAAATAAGAGCCAGTTTGGTCAAACAAATAACCCCCTAGGAAGGCTCCACAGAAACTACCTAGCTGATGCGAGAAAAAGATGAGACCAGAAAGCATCGTCAAATACTTCACACCAAAAATTTGTGCAACGATACCGTTGGTCAGTGGAATGGTAGAAAGCCATAAGAAACCCATAATGGCAGCAAAGATGTAAGTACTCATCGGTGTTGGTGGCAGCAACAAGAACGCTGTAATGGCAATGGAACGACCAATATAGATTGCAGATAGTAAATAGCGTTTAGGGAGGTGTTGACCTAGGATGCCGGAGCTATAGGTGCCGAAGATATTAAACAAGCCGATTAAGGCTAGGGCGGTTGTCGCTACCACTGGAGCGCCAACCGCTGGATAAGTTGAGGAGAGATCTTTGAGGTAAGGCGCCAAATGAACCGCAATAAACACTACCTGAAAGCCACAAACAAAATAACCTAAGGTCAGGTAGCGAAAACTGGGGTTACCCAGAGCCTCTTTTAATGCTTGCTTAATCGTTTGATCACCCAGATTATGGTTATAGGTGAAATTCTTTTCACGCAACATGAATGCGGTTGGTACCATCAAACTTGCCATCAACGCCAACATCAGTAGTGCGTCTTGGGTGCCAAACATACTAAGCAAACTTTGTTCGGCTGGAATCATGAGGAATTGACCAAACGAGCCGGCAGCCGCAGTAATACCCATTGCCCAAACCCGTTTTTCAGCTGACACATTGCGACCTAAAATTCCATAGACCACGCTGTAGGTCGTGGCAGTTTGTGCCAGGCCAATAAGTAGGCCGCCGGCTAAAGTGAAATTCATGACATCAGTAGAGATAGCCATGCCTGCCAAACCTAGGGCATACAAAATCCCACCGGCAACCATGATTTTGAATGCGCCGTAGCGATCAGCCAAGGCCCCAGTAACTGGTTGCACAGCTCCCCAAATCAGATTTTGTAAAGCAATAGTCAGAGCAAACGTTTCTCGACCCCAGCCATTGGCAGAGGTAATGGGAAGATTGAAGAGTCCAAAGCCATGACGAATACCCATAGATAGGGTGACCATGAGCCCACCATAGATGAGGACCTGCTTCATCGAAAGTCCTGCTTTGGAGGTTTTCGTTGTCATCGGTTAGATGATTCCCTTTATGCGGAGTTCTTTGATTGCTTGATCATCCAGCTTGAGACGTTCATGCAGGATCTCTTGCGTATGCTGACCCAGTGTTGGTGGTGCCATTCGCACTTCAGTGGGTGTTTTAGATAGGCGCATCGGACTAGCAACCAATTTCATAGTGCCAACGGTCGGGTGGGGTACATCAATCTGTACGCCGCGATGAATCACTTGCTCGTTTTCAAAAACTTCTTTGAAGTTGTTGATCGGACCACAAGGAACATTGGCTTTCTCAAGCAGTGAAATCCATTCACCTTTGGTCTTCTTGCGCGTCATTTGCTCGAGAAGTGGAATGAGTTGCTTGCGATGTTCAACACGCTGCGGATTGGTTGCAAAGCGAGAGTCATCCGCTAATTGAGGTTCACCACCGGCGGCTACGAAATGTCGGAATTGACCATCGTTACCAGCGCCCACAATCATCCAGCCATCAGAGGTAGGGAAAGTTTGATAGGGAACGATGATCGGAGAAGCATTACCCCAGCGTTTCGGAACTTCTCCTGAGGTGAGATAGGCGCTGGATACATTGGCCATTACAGCTACTTGTGTATCTAGCAGTGACATATCAATGTATTGCCCTTCACCAGTATGGTCGCGATGGACAATGGCTGCGAGTATGGCGGTACTGGCATACATGCCAGTAAAAATATCCGCGATCGCAACCCCGGATTTTTGTGGACTAGCACCCTCGAAGTCATGCGCTTCACCGGTTACGCTCATGAAGCCGCCCATACCTTGAATAATGAAATCGTAGCCAGGGCGATGGGCGTAAGGCCCAGTTTGACCAAACCCAGTAATTGAGCAATAGACTAAATCGGGTTTAACCTTCTTTAGGCTTTCGTAGTCGAGTCCATATTTAGCCAGGTCACCCACTTTGTAGTTCTCAATGACAACATCAGAATCAGCCGCAAGTTTGCGGATTAGCTCTTGACCCTCGGGCTTGGCAATATCAACCGTAATAGAGCGTTTATTGCGATTGATGCAAATAAAATAGGCAGATTCGTCGGTTTCCTTGCCATTGGCATCTTTAGCGAATGGAGGACCCCAGTGACGGGTGTCGTCTCCAACGCCGGGTCTTTCGACTTTAATGACATCCGCACCCAAATCTGCCAGATTTTGAGCACACCAAGGACCAGCCAAGACTCGGCTGAGGTCTAAAACGCGAATATGACTTAAGGCTCCCATCCCCCGATTTTGGCATGGATGACAGGGGAATTCCCGAAAAATTCGGCTCGGATCTCAGACATGACTACAATTTGCGCGCATGGCTACCCGTAAAACTTCCGAATACAGCGAATCGTCGATTCAGGTCCTAAAAGGACTAGAACCAGTCCGTCAACGGCCTGGAATGTACACCCGCACCGACAATCCACTCCACATCATTCAAGAGGTGCTGGATAACGCATCTGATGAAGCTTTAGGGGGTTTTGGTAAGCAAATCATCGTTACGATGCATGCCGATGGCAGCGTAAGCGTAGAAGATGATGGGCGCGGTATTCCAGTGGGGATGCATCCTACCGAAAAATTACCGGTAGTGGAGATTGTGTTTACCCAGCTTCATGCCGGCGGTAAGTTTGAAAAAGGCACTGGTGGTGCCTATGCATTCTCAGGCGGCTTGCATGGTGTAGGTGTTTCCGTAACGAATGCTTTATCTAAAAGATTAGAAGTCACTGTTTGGCGTGATGGCCAAATGTCGACATTGACCTTTGCTGATGGCAAAGTGATTGAAAAGCTCAAAACAATTTCCTCTACAAAAGAAGACAAGTCGCACGGTACCCGCGTACGTGCTTGGCCAGATGGTAAGTATTTTGATAGCTCAGTGATTCCAATGCCTGAGCTCATTCGTCTATTGCGCTCCAAGGCAGTGTTATTGCCTGGCGTGAAGGTAACGCTGATTCAAGAAAAATCTGGTGATACCCAGACTTGGCAATATGCACAAGGCTTGCGTGGCTACTTAAATGAGGCGATTGCGCAAGCAGGTCATGGCGCCGAAGTCATTCCTCCATTCGAAGGCGAGCAATACGCTACTGGCACTGGAGAAGAGGATTCTTTTGCTGAAGGCGAGGGCGCGGCTTGGGTAGTTTGTTGGACTGAAGATGGTGCACCAGTGCGCGAGAGTTATGTGAACTTGATTCCAACGCCCGCTGGCGGTACTCATGAAAGCGGTTTGCGTGAAGGCTTATTTAATGCTGTTAAAGGCTTTATTGAGATGCATGCATTGCAACCGAAGGGTGTGAAACTGATGCCTGAGGACGTATTTGCACGCGCATCTTTCATTCTGTCGGCCAAAGTATTGGATCCTCAGTTCCAAGGGCAGATTAAAGAGCGCCTGAATTCTCGTGATGCCGTACGTTTGGTTTCTGGCTATGTGAAGTCTGCTTTAGAGCTTTGGCTCAACCAGCACGTTGACTACGGTCGCAAGTTAGCCGACCTGGTGATCAAGCAGGCGCAAGCGAGAACTCGTGCTGGTCAGAAGGTGGAGAAGAAGAAATCCTCTGGCGTAGCCGTACTCCCGGGCAAGCTTACAGATTGCGAGAGCGAAGATATCGGCATGAATGAAATCTTCCTGGTAGAGGGTGATTCTGCTGGTGGATCAGCCAAGATGGGACGTAACAAGGAATATCAAGCCATCCTGCCATTACGTGGCAAGGTATTAAATACCTGGGAGGCTGAGCGTGACCGCTTGTTTGCCAATAATGAAGTGCATGACATCGCTGTAGCAATTGGCGTGGATCCACATGGAGCAAATGACACTCCTGATTTATCTAATTTACGTTACGGCAAGGTTTGCATTCTGTCTGATGCGGACGTCGATGGCGCGCACATTCAAGTATTGCTCTTAACCTTGTTCTACAAACATTTCCCTAAACTCATTGAGTTAGGACATATACATATTTCTAGACCGCCACTATTTAGGGTGGATGCTCCAGCGCGCGGTAAGAAACCAGCACAAAAGATTTATGCCTTAGATGCTAATGAGCTTCAAGCTATTGAGGATAAATTACGTAAAGATGGCGTCAAAGAAACCGCGTGGCAGATCTCTCGCTTTAAGGGTTTAGGAGAAATGAGTGCGGAGCAGCTTTGGGATACGACCTTGAATCCAGACACTCGGCGTTTACTACCGGTTACTTTGGGCGCGTGGACTGAGGACGAAACATTTAAAACAATGGATATGCTGATGGGTAAATCAGAGTCTGGTGCACGCCGTGACTGGCTTGAAGAGCGTGGCAATGAAGTGGAGGCGGATATCTAATGGCGATTAAAAAGACTTCTGATAAAAATACTCCGGCTGATCAGGCGGATTTGTTCTCCAGCCCGATTGAAGTAGATATTGTTGAAGTGGATGAAGCTCCTGCCGTAGCTGCTACCTCAGGTGGCGGATCAGGCAATCACGACCCCAAAACAATTGATCTCAATGAGGATGGAAAAGATAGCTTAACTCTGGCGGTATACGCAGAGCGTGCCTATTTAGATTACGCAATTAGCGTGGTTAAGGGTCGCGCACTACCAGATGTGTCTGATGGTCAGAAGCCTGTGCAGCGTCGTATTTTGTTCTCGATGAGCGAAATGGGTTTGCGTGCCGATGCAAAACCGGTGAAGAGTGCGCGTGTAGTTGGTGATGTGTTGGGTAAGTTCCATCCGCACGGCGACCAATCTGCATATGATGCTTTAGTTCGTTTAGCACAAAGCTTCTCATTGCGTTACCCATTAATCGATGGTCAAGGTAACTTCGGCTCACGCGATGGCGATGGCGCGGCGGCGATGCGTTATACCGAGGCGCGCCTTACTAAGATCGCTAGCTTGCTTTTAAGTGAAATCGATGAAGGTACGGTAGATTTTGCGCCGAACTACGACGGCTCATTCCAAGAGCCCAAATTATTGCCAGCGCGCCTACCGTTTGTTTTGCTTAATGGTGCATCTGGTATTGCCGTAGGTATGGCTACCGAGATTCCTTCGCATAATTTGCGTGAAGTAGCTACGGCTGCCGTTGCATTAATGAAGTCTCCGAAGATGAGCACTTCAGAGCTTTTAGAAATCATGCCTGGCCCTGACTATCCAGGTGGCGGCCAAATTATTTCCTCTGCAGCAGAAATTGCGCAGATTTACGAGGCAGGGCGCGGCAGTATTAAAGTGCGCGCAAGATGGTCTGTTGAGGAGCTGGCGCGTGGTCAATGGCAGATTGTGGTTAACGAACTTCCACCAGCAACTTCCTCGCAGCGTGTCTTGCAAGAGATTGAAGAAATCACCAATCCTAAGGTGAAAGTCGGTAAGAAGACCTTAACTCCTGAGCAAAATAATCTCAAATCGACCATTCTGAATGTGCTCGATGGCGTGCGTGATGAATCGAGCAAGGATGCCGCAGTACGTTTGGTATTTGAGCCAAAGAGCAAAAATATTGACGTGAATGAGTTTGTCAATTTATTGCTTGCTCATACTTCATTAGAATCCAATGCCCCAATGAATTTGGTGATGATTGGTAATGATGGTCGTCCACGTCAAAAGGGCCTAAAAGAAATTCTGTCTGAGTGGGTTGCATTTAGAGTTGCCACTGTCACTCGACGAACTCAGCACCGCTTAGGCAAGGTCAAAGACCGTATGCATATTTTGGAAGGGCGTTTAACCGTTCTTCTGAATATTGATAAGGTCATTAAGATCATCCGCAATAGTGATGAGCCTAAAGCGGATTTGATTAAAGAGTTCAAGCTCAGCGATCGTCAGGCTGAAGATATTTTGGATATTCGCTTGCGCCAGTTGGCGCGTCTTGAAGGTATCAAGATCGAGCAAGAGCTGAAAGAACTTAAGACTGAACGTGATGACCTGGAAGGTTTATTGCAAAACGACACCGTATTACGCAAGCGCATCATCAAAGAAATCGAATCCGATATGAAGGACTTTGGTGATGATCGTCGCACCCTGATTCAGGAAGATAAGCGCGCCGTTGCTGAGACCAAAGTCATTGATGAGCCTGTCACAGTCATTGTTTCCCAAAAGGGCTGGGTACGTGTTCGTCAAGGTCATGAGCATGATGCAACTCAATTTGGCTTCAAAGCGGGCGATGCTTTATACGCTACCTTTGAAGTGAGAACTGTAGATGTTATTCAGGGCTTTGGTAGTGACGGGCGTGTATACACAGTTCCCGTCAGTGAATTACCGGGCGCTCGTGGAGATGGCTCGCCATTAACTAGTTTTGTGAACTTGGCTGCTGGCTCACAAATGGTTGCCTATTACGCTGGTCAACCCGATGATTTGGTATTGCTTTCTACTAAAGCCGGTTATGGATTCTTGGCTAACGTTGCTGATATGACTACCCGTAACAAAGCGGGCAAATCATTCTTGAGTATGGACGCTAAGGTCCCTGGCGATGCCCCTTTAGGTGCCGCCAAGGTAAAGGTAGGCATGAAGCAAGTTGCCTGCTTATCAGAGGCTTCTAAGTTATTAGTGTTCCCATTGGATGAACTCAAGCGCCTGCCAACCGGAGGTAAGGGTGTAATTCTCATGGGCTTGGATGATAAAGAGCATTTGGCGTCAGCTATCGCAGTTGGCCCAGATGGCGCTACTTATTCGGGTGCTGGACGCGCGGGTAAGCCGACTGAACTCGGCTTAGATGCCAAAACCTTGAAGTCATTTGCGGGTAACCGTGCTCGCAAGGGTCACTTTGTTGAGCCACGTTTAAAAGACGGCAAGTTGACAGCAAATTAAGCCAATTAAATTCGCTAATTTTTCTTTGGAATACTCACGCCGTATTTAACGGCAATCACTTCCGCCAGAATCGAAACTGCGATCTCTGGTGGGGTGAGAGCGCCAATATAAAGCCCAACAGGGCCATGTAACTTTTCAACCTGCTCTTGGCTGACATCAAATTCGAGCAAGCGCTCTTTGCGTTTTTGAGTATTTTTTCTGCTACCTAACGCCCCCACATAAAAAGCGGGAGACTTCAGGGCCTCCATCAAGGCCATGTCATCTAATTTCGGATCATGAGTTAGCGCAACAACAGCGGTATGAGAGTCAACACCAATCTCCAGCAAGACATCATCCGGCATACCCTTTACAAAGGCGATATCGGAGCGATTCAAGCCCTCGGCGTATTCTTCGCGGGGATCAATCACAATGACCTCGAAGTCGGAGGCCAGTGCGAAATCAGCCGTATACAAGGAAAGTTGGCCGGCACCAATAATTACCATGCGCCAACGAGGACCGTATGTGGTTTGCATTTCTTGTTCGGTACAAACAAATTCATCACTGCGCTTACCTAAGCTGAGGGTGGATTTGCCGGTAGCCAAATTGACGGAGCGGCGAGTAATTTGATGGGAGGAAATATTTGCAAGCAACTTTTCCAAAACAGCTAATTCTGGCCTAGGCTCTACCAATAAACGCAAGGTGCCACCACAAGGCAGACCAAAACGAGCAGCTTCTTGCTGGGTTACTCCGTAAACCACCATTTCTGGGGTATCGCGAGTGAGGATTTCAGTTTGAACGCGGCGGATCAGGTCATCCTCAACGCAGCCGCCCGAAACAGACCCGGCAACCTGCCCATCAGCTCGTATAGCAAGCCAGGAGCCTATTGGACGGGGTGCTGAGCCCCAAGTCTGAACCACGGTCGCAATTGCGACAGATTGACCCGCTTGGAGCCATTCGACGGCAGATTCGAGTACGCTTAAATCGGTGCTGTTCATGCGTTTTCTTCTTTTTCGTTCTTTTGTGAAAGCTTTTATTAATAACTATTTATTATCACTCTAATGAGCATCTCCGGTGAATCCTCCAAAAGCCCTAATTTGCGTCTAGCCATCCTGATATTGGCAGCGGGTGAGGGAAGTCGTTTGGGTGGATATCCCAAAGCCTTATTAAAAAAAGGCGGAGAAAGTTTGTTAAAGCGCTTTATTCAATCTACCCAGAGTTTTGACCCCATTGAGACTTTGGTCGTTACAGGCTTTTACTCGGACCAAATCGAAGCAGAAATTAAATTAATCAAGCAGTTCGTAACAAACCCAATAACTTGGGTAAAAAATCTCCAGCTGGAGTTGGGTCAAGCCTCTTCAGTACGTCTTGGTCTTGAATCTCTAAGGGGTGACTACGATATTTTGATGATTGCTTTATGCGATCAACCCAGCATAGCGAGTGCTGAGATAGAGGCATTACTAGGTCAATTTAATCAAAGAGCCGCAAACCAGGAAATCATTTTGCCAATGGTGAATGGTCAGCGAGGTAACCCGGTATTGTTTTCAAGAAGGTTGATCGATCAAATCTTATCGATTCCCGGAATGGCCTGTAGGCCCTATATGGATGAGCGTCCAGAGTTGGTCAAATTATTTATTACCGATAATCAGGCATATTTAATGGACGTCGACACGCAAGCCGACATCCAGAAACTAGGGCTTGATCCTATTTAATTAATGGCAAATTAAATTTCAGCAATCAATTCAATTTCCACACAAGCGCCAAGCGGGATTTGAGCGACACCAAAGGCGCTACGTGCATGTTTGCCAGCGTCGCCAAAGACTTCAAACAATAATTCAGAGCAGCCATTCACCACTAAGTGTTGTTCTGTGTAGCCATCAGTGGAGTTCACTAAACCCATGACTTTAACAATGCGCTTGACTTTATCTAAAGAGCCCAAGTGGTTTTGTAAGGTAGCAATCAAATCGATCGCAATAGCGCGAGCAGCGGCTTTACCAGTTTCTGTATCCAAGTCTTTACCGAGTTTTCCAACCCAAGGCTTGCCATCGCGTTTCGCAATGTGACCAGATAGAAAAACTGTATTACCGGTAGTGGCGGCCATCACATACGCAGCAGCCGGGGGACCCGCTGGGGGCAAATCAATTCCGAGGGACTTAAGGCGTTCGCTAATCTTCGTGCTCATATGAGGTTTCTATCATTAAATTAAACAAAGAATCTTACTTGGAAAGTTGGCGCATGGCGCTTTCAAGACCATTTAGAGTGACTGGGTACATACGATCTTTCATGAGGTTTTGCATGATGTCGATCGATTGACGGTATTGCCAGATGGATTCGGGCTCAGGATTAAGCCACGCAAAATGCGGGAAGTGGTCAATGAGCCGATTAATCCAAACAGCGCCCGCTTCTTTATTGTTGTATTCAACAGAGCCATTGGGGCTCAATATTTCATAAGGAGACATCGTCGCATCTCCAACAAAGATGAGTTTGTAGTCAGGCCCATATTTATTGATGATGTCTTGCGTTGCAGTCACTTGATCACGCCTACGGCGATTGCTTTGCCATAAGTTTTCGTAAACGCAGTTATGGAAATAGTAATGTTCTAAGTGCTTAAATTCAGCTTTTGCAGCAGAAAATAACTCAGCAATGCGTTGGATGTGATCATCCATCGAACCGCCGACATCCATGAGTAGCAAAACCTTGACCTGGTTATGTCGCTCGGGTCGCATTTGAATATCGAGCATGCCGGCATTGGCAGCTGTTGAATGAATGGTTTTATCTAAATCGAGCTCTAGAGTAGATCCTTCTCGGGCAAAGCGACGCAAGCGCCGTAAAGCGACTTTTATATTGCGTGTACCTAATGCTAGATCGCTGTCGTAATCCTTAAATTCTCGCGCTTCCCAGACTTTGATGGCCGTTCTGTTGCCAGCACTCTCGCCACCAATACGGATGCCTTCGGGGTGATAGCCGCTGTGACCAAAGGGTGAAGAACCGCCTGCGCCAATCCATTTATTTCCACCGCCATGCCATTCTTTTTGCTCTTTTAAAAGCTCCTCAAGACGCTTCTTTAAGGCATCCGGACCGCCTAATTTCTGCAGCGCCGCTTTTTCTTCATCCGTTAGTACACGTTGAAGTTTTTTCTCTAACCATTCCAGTGGAATATCTGGCGATAGCGCAATAATTTGTTCAATCCCGTTGAAGTAGCTACCAAACACTTGATCAAAGCGATCAAAGTGTTGTTCATCCTTAACTAAGGTCAAGCGCGAGAACTGATAAAACTCATCAATGGAAGGGTTAATAACACCCGATTTCAATCCCTCCAAAAGAGTTAAAAACTCTCGCACTGAAACAGGCACCTTGGCCTCTTTCAGATTTAGGAAGAATTGAATCAACATTGAAGAAGTCTTCTGGCTAACAAGTTAGCGATGATTGCGATTCATCATGACCAAGCGTTCAAATAGATGAATATCTTGTTCATTCTTAAGTAAAGCCCCATGCAAAGGCGGTACGACAATCTTCTCATCGCTGCTATGCAGTGCTTCAGGTGGGATATCTTCCGCCAATAAGAGCTTGAGCCAGTCTATTAACTCAGATGTAGAAGGCTTCTTTTTTAAGCCCGGCAACGACCGTATCTGGTAGAAGGCCTTCAGAGCAGCATCCAAAAGATCCTGTTTGATATTGGGGTGGTGCACATCCACGATGCTTTGCATCGTATTGGCGTCTGGGAAGGTGATGTAATGAAAGAAGCAGCGACGCAAGAAGGCATCAGGCAATTCTTTTTCATTATTTGACGTAATGATGACGAGTGGGCGATGTTTTGCTTTAATTAATTCACGGGTTTCATAGACATAAAACTCCATGCGATCAATTTCACGTAATAAATCATTCGGAAACTCAATATCTGCTTTATCGATTTCATCAATGAGCAATACTGTTGGCTCATCTGCTTCAAAAGCTTGCCAAAGAACGCCTTTGATAATGTAGTTCCGAATATCATTTACTTTTTCATCGCCCAATTGGGAGTCGCGTAAACGACTTACAGCATCGTATTCATAAAGACCTTGCTGAGCCTTTGTGGTTGATTTGATATGCCATTGCAACAGTGGCATGTTGAGGGCGGCAGCCACTTCCTCGGCGAGCATGGTTTTCCCAGTGCCAGGCTCGCCTTTAATGAGAAGAGGGCGCTGCAGCGCAATGGCCGCATTTACAGCCAATTTCAGATCATCAGTGGCGACATAACTT
Source organism: Polynucleobacter sp. JS-JIR-II-50 (assembly GCF_018687895.1). Taxonomy (NCBI): domain Bacteria; kingdom Pseudomonadati; phylum Pseudomonadota; class Betaproteobacteria; order Burkholderiales; family Burkholderiaceae; genus Polynucleobacter; species Polynucleobacter sp. JS-JIR-II-50. The sequence continues at coordinate 1,016,185 of NZ_CP061307.1, forward strand.
TGGCTACCTGCAAAGCGATTTGGGGAGGGCAAGGGGGATTTGCTCATGGACATACCTAAATAAGGACTGGATTAAGCTTTCAAGTATAGGTAAATGAGTGGAATTTTTCAGTGTTTCTACTGATTTTGGCCTCTGAAATGGCGAGAAGGGCATCTGTCCGCTATACTCTTCCCAAATTGATCTAAATCAAACTCATTAATACTGATTTCTATGAAAAAACTCTCATTTCTTCCTCATTTGGCTGTTGCTGCAACTTTAGCTTTTGCAGGTTCTGTTGCTCAGGCTGATGAAGTTAAAGGTAATGCCGCTGCTGGTAACGCTAAAGTTTGGCTTTGTGTTGGTTGCCACTCTATCCCCGATTACCGCGCTGATTACCCATTGGTATACAAAGTGCCTATGTTGGGCGGTCAAAATGGTGCCTACATTGCTACCGCTTTGTCAGAGTACAAAAAGGGTGAACGTAAGCATCCAACGATGCGCGCCATTGCTGCTAGCTTGTCAGACCAAGATATGGCTGATATTGGCGAATACTATGCTGCGCAAACTGCCAGCACACCGAACAACCCATTGAAGTGATTCATTGATAAAGATACATAGAGATACTTTTATGAAATTTGCACTAATTACAGCAGTTTTGCTCTCAAGCATTGGTTTGGTAAACGTAGCAAATGCTGCTAACGTTGATAAAGGTCAGGCATTGGTGGAGAAGGCTAATTGCGCTTCTTGCCATGGTGCAGGACTAAATGCTCCAATCTTGCCTGCCTATCCAAAGTTAGCCGGCCAGTATTCTGATTACTTGTATTACGCTTTGAAAGCATACAAAGTAGGCAACGGTAATCCTCAGTATGGACGTAACAACGCCATTATGGGCTCACAAGTTCAGGCCTTTAGCGATGCGGATATGCAAGATATCGCCGCTTATGTTTCCAGCTTGCCGGGAAATTTTGTTATTAAAAAGTAAGCCCCGCTAGCTCAGGCTACTTACATAAAAGGCTTAGAATATCTTTCTAAGCCTTTATTTTTTATAGGTTTTATCTTAACGCTTCCAGCCCATGGGCAAGGTGTTTTCGCATCACCGCTTCAGCAACTTGCTCATCTCGCTTGAGAAGTGCCCGAAGGATTTCTCGGTGCTCAACTAAAGAGTTTTGCAGTCTACCGGTACCGGTTAATGAGTCTCTACGATGTAATTTGAGTACTTTACGAAGATCGGCAATGACACCATTCATCCATTTATTACCTGCAATTTCTTGAATTAGCTCATGAAATTTGCCATTTATCTCAAAAAACTGCTCAATATCACGGTCAGCGGCAGCTTTCTCTAAGCGGTGATGCAAGTGGTCCAGCATGTTGAGTTCTGCTTCGGTAGCTTTGGTTGCGGTTTCCTTGGCCGCCTGACCCTCTAAAAGGGAGAGGATGGTAAAGATTTGCTCCAAATCCTTTCTAGCTACCTCAGTCACATAAGCGCCTCGACGCATCTTGATGGTCACAAGGCCTTCAGAGGCTAAAACCTTAATTGCCTCACGCATTGGTGTGCGGCTTATGCCGAATTGGTCAGCAAGCGATTGTTCATCTAACCAGCTTCCAGATGCCAATTGTTTGCTAAATATCTGCTCCCGCAGGCGGTCAGCAACGTCTTCATACAAGGGCCTGTTATTCAGTTTTGTATTCATAATTATGAATACATGATAACTAGACAAATGAGAAATAGTCAAGCAGAATGTAAGGATATTTCGATGCAATGCAGCAAAAATTAACCGGGAGTTTTTGTGAGTTCTAAAGAAAACAATTCATGGCCATCATTTCCAGACGCCAATCTAGAGGCCTGGAAAAAGTCAGCGCAAAAATCTGCACCTAATGGTGACGTTGATTCCTTGGGTTGGAAAACCCCGGATGGAATTCATTTAAAAGCTTTGTACACATCATCAGATGTTGAGGGTCTCAATTACACCGATACATTGCCTGGATTTGAACCATTTGTACGTGGTCCTCAAGCGACGATGTACTCAGTTCGTCCCTGGACCATTCGTCAGTACGCTGGTTTCTCAACTGCAGAAGAATCCAATGCTTTTTATCGCAAGGCACTTGATGCGGGTGGTCAAGGCGTATCCGTTGCTTTTGACTTAGCCACTCATCGCGGTTACGACTCTGATCATCCACGTGTTACCGGTGACGTTGGTAAGGCCGGTGTTGCTATTGATTCTGTAGAAGATATGAAAATCTTGTTCGATGGCATTCCATTGGACAAGGTATCTGTTTCGATGACGATGAACGGGGCTGTATTGCCAGTACTGGCCGGTTACATTGTGGCTGGTGAAGAGCAAGGCGTAAAACAAGAGCAGCTATCCGGAACCATTCAGAATGACATTCTGAAAGAGTTCATGGTGCGCAATACCTACATCTATCCACCGGAGCCTTCGATTCGTATTATTGGCGACATTATTGAGTACACCGCTAAGCATATGCCGAAGTTCAACTCGATTTCTATTTCGGGTTATCACATGCAAGAGGCTGGAGCCAATCAAGTGTTGGAATTGGCATTCACCTTGGCTGATGGCAAAGAATATGTAAAAACAGCGCTCGCTAAAGATTTGGATGTTGATGGCTTCGCAGGTCGCCTCTCTTTCTTCTTTGCTATTGGCATGAACTTCTACCTTGAAGTTGCCAAATTACGCGCTGCTCGTTTGTTGTGGTGGCGCATTATGAAGTCCTTCGAGCCAAAGAATCCAAAGTCCTTAATGTTGCGTACGCACTGCCAAACATCGGGCTGGTCCTTAACCGAGCAAGATCCTTACAACAACGTAGTAAGAACTACGGTAGAGGCGATGGCTGCAGTATTTGGTGGCACACAGTCATTGCATACCAACTCTTTGGATGAGGCGATTGCCTTGCCTTCCGAGTTCTCCAGCCGTATTGCCCGTAATACTCAGTTAATCCTTCAAGAAGAAACGCATATTCCTAGCGTGATCGATCCATGGGCGGGCTCCTACATGATGGAAAACCTCACTCAAGAGATGGCTGACAAAGCCTGGGAAATTATTCAAGAAGTAGAAGCCATGGGCGGTATGACCAAGGCGGTTGAAAGTGGTTGGGTCAAGCTCAAAATTGAAGCTGCTGCTGCTGAAAAACAGGCCAAGATAGATTCAGGCTCCGACGTCATTGTTGGCGTTAACAAATACAAGCTTGGTAAAGAAGATCTGGTTGATGTATTAATGATCGATAACGATAAAGTTCGTGAAGGTCAGGTTGCTCGCCTCAAGGAAATTAAGGCTAAGCGTGACTCCAAAAAAGTAGAAGCTGCGCTAGAAGCGTTGACTAAGGCTGCTGAGGATAACTCTGGAAACTTGTTGGAGTTATCTGTCAATGCAATTCGTTTACGAGCAACCGTTGGTGAAGTATCTGATGCATTAGAAAAAGTTTACGGGCGCCATCGCGCCGATACTCAAAAGGTGACTGGTGTGTATGCAGCTGCTTATGACTCAGCCGAAGGCTGGGCAAAACTCCAAACTGAAATTGCCGACTTTGCAAAAGACTTTGGTCGTCGTCCGCGTGTGATGATTGCTAAGTTGGGGCAAGATGGTCATGACCGTGGCGCTAAGGTAGTTGCTACAGCCTATGCTGATTTGGGTTTTGACGTGGATATCGGCCCCCTATTTCAAACTCCAGAAGAGTGTGCGCGCCAAGCGATTGAGAATGACGTACATGCCTTGGGAGTTTCTACATTGGCTGCTGGCCATAAAACATTAGTGCCGGCCATCATTGCTGAATTAAAAAGACAGGGTTCAGACGACATCATCGTATTCGTTGGTGGTGTGATTCCAAGGCAGGATTACGAGTTCCTCTATGAGGCGGGTGTCAAAGGCATTTATGGTCCAGGCACTCCAATTCCGGCTTCGGCTAAGGATGTGCTAGAGCAAATCCGCAAGTCTGTTAAACCAGCTTAGTACGGCCCATAGGCATGCTCGAAGCCGCTGATCAAGCTCTAGTGAATGATCTCACTGGTGCGCCATCGCTTAAACAGCGACGTGCATTAGCGAAGATCATTACGCTGCTTGAATCAACTCGTCTAGATCACCGTCATCGCGCTGATGAGGTGTTGAATTCTTTATTGCCAAAAACAGGTAAATCATTTCGTCTGGGAATTTCAGGCGTTCCAGGAGTTGGCAAGTCGACCTTGATTGAGACTTTAGGTCTTTACCTCATTGATAAAGGTCATCGAGTCGCCGTATTGGCGATCGATCCTTCATCCAGTATCTCTGGCGGTTCTATTTTGGGTGATAAGACCCGTATGGAGCGTCTATCCGTTCTGGAGCACGCCTTTATTCGCCCAAGTCCATCGTCTTGTACGCTGGGTGGTGTTGCAGAGAAGACGCGTGAAGCCATGTTGGTTGCTGAAGCCGCAGGTTTTGACGTGATTATTGTTGAAACCGTTGGCGTAGGGCAAAGTGAGATTGCAGTTGCGGGTATGACAGACATGTTCCTACTAATGCAACTCCCCAATGCCGGCGATGATCTACAAGCGATTAAAAAGGGTGTGATGGAAATCGCAGATCTGATCGTCATTAACAAAGTAGACATTGATCCTGATGCTGCAATGCGCGCGCAGTTATTTATTACAAGCTCATTGCGACTGCTAGGCTTTCAAGGCAATCCAGATCACGCATCCCATAACAAAGAATTTTGGCACCCACAAGTCATGACCTTAAGTGCCTTAGAAGGTAACGGCGTTCCGGAGTTATGGGAAAAGGTCTCTCATTTTGAATCTCTCCAAAAAGCCAATGGGAAATTTGATTCTCGGCGCAAAGAACAATCAGGTGCTTGGATGTGGGATCGCATCGATGCAGGATTAAAAAATGCATTTCGTAGTAATGAAGCCGTTCAAGCGCTTCTACCAAGCTTGGCAGCGCAGGTAAACCAAGGAACTATGGCAGCTTCAGTAGCGGCAAGACGACTACTGGAAGCCATGGGGCATGAATTTTTCTAAGGAGCAGGAAATGAAGGAAATCATTCAACAACTGGAAGCTAAGCGTGAGCTTGCTCGATTGGGTGGCGGGCAAAAGCGTATTCAAGCTCAACATGCGAAGGGCAAATTAACTGCTCGTGAGCGTATTGAGCTTTTGCTGGATGCTGGCACATTCGAAGAGTGGGATATGTTTGTTGAGCACCGTTGTCATGATTTTGGCATGGCCGATCAAACCGTTCCTGGCGACGGTGTTGTCACTGGGTACGGAATGATTAATGGTCGCCTAGTGTTTGTTTTCTCACAGGACTTCACTGTTTTAGGTGGCTCCTTATCAGAGGCTCATGCAGAAAAGATTTGCAAGATCATGGATCAAGCCCTCAAGGTAGGCGCTCCTGTAATTGGCCTCAATGACTCTGGCGGTGCACGTATTCAAGAGGGCGTTGCCTCACTTGGCGGCTATGCAGAAATCTTCCAACGCAATGTAACTGCGTCCGGTGTTATCCCGCAAATTTCCTTGATCATGGGGCCTTCAGCTGGTGGTGCCGTCTATTCCCCAGCCTTGACCGACTTTATCTTCATGGTCAAAGATAGTTCTTACATGTTCGTGACGGGCCCTGAAGTAGTGAAGACTGTGACTCATGAGGATGTTACTGCTGAAGAGTTGGGTGGCGCAGTGACTCACTCAACAGTATCCGGTGTTTGCGACTTGGCTTTTGATAATGATGTTGATGCAATCATGATGCTGCGTCGTTTCTTTAACTACTTACCGCTCTCAAACCGCGAGAAACCACCTTTGATCAAGGGGGCTAATCGTACAGAAGAGCCTGATTTTTCATTGGATACCTTGGTGCCATCCAATCCCAATCAACCTTACGATATGAAAGAGTTGATTGAGAAGATCGTTGACGACGGTGAATTCTTTGAATTACAGCCGGACTATGCAAAAAATATCGTGATTGGCTTTGCTCGTATTGAAGGCCGTTCGATAGGTATTGTTGCTAATCAACCACTGATTTTGGCCGGTTGTTTGGATATCAAGGCATCCATCAAAGCTGCGCGTTTCGTACGCTTCTGCGATGCCTTCAATATTCCGGTTGTGACTTTAGTTGACGTTCCTGGCTTTATGCCTGGCACTGCACAAGAATACGGCGGCATTATTAAGCATGGTGCAAAATTGCTCTATGCGTACGCTGATTGCACCGTGCCCAAGGTAACTTTAATTACTCGTAAAGCTTATGGTGGCGCTTATGACGTGATGGCGTCTAAGCATTTACGTGGTGACGTGAACTTTGCCTGGCCTTCAGCAGAAATTGCCGTGATGGGCCCTAAAGGCGCCGTGGAAATTATTTTCCGTGAAGAGAAGTCGGATCCAGAAAAAATCACTGCACGTGAAGCCGAGTACAAGTCGAAGTTTGCCAACCCCTTTGTGGCAGGTCGTCGCGGCTATATCGATGACGTCATTCTTCCGCACGAGACCCGTAAGCGTATTGCTAGATCACTTGCGATGCTCAAAGATAAAGACTTGAAGAATCCTGCGCGTAAACACGGCAATATTCCTCTGTAAAGGCGCTGACAAATTATGACTACGAAAATGTTTAAGAAAATTCTGATTGCTAACCGCGGCGAGATTGCTTGCCGTGTGATGATGACCGCTAAAAAAATGGGCATCAAGACTGTTGCTGTTTATTCTGAGGCAGATAAAGAGGCGCGTCACGTACAGCTGGCAGATGAGGCTGTTTGCATTGGACCAGCACCTTCACGTGAATCCTACTTAGTAATGGACCGCATTATTCAAGCCTGTAAAGATACCGGCGCTGAAGCGGTTCATCCTGGCTACGGCTTCTTATCTGAGAACGAGCAGTTTGCTAAGCGTTGCGAGGAAGAGGGCATTGTCTTTATTGGTCCTAAGCATCAGTCTATCGCTGCTATGGGAGACAAGATTGCCTCCAAGAAGCTTGCCTTAGAGGCTAAGGTGAATACGATTCCTGGTTATAACGAAGCGATTGACACCACTGAAGAGGCCGTAAAGATTGCCCAAGGCATTGGCTATCCCGTCATGATTAAAGCTTCTGCAGGTGGTGGCGGTAAAGGCTTGCGCGTTGCATTTAATGACAAAGAAGCTGCCGAAGGTTTTGCAGCTTGTAAAACGGAAGCGATGAACAGCTTTGGTGATGATCGTATTTTTATCGAGAAGTTTGTAGAGGGTCCGCGTCATATTGAGATTCAGGTTTTAGGGGATTCTTATGGCAATGTGGTTTATCTCAATGAGCGTGATTGCTCCATTCAGCGCCGTCATCAAAAGGTCATTGAAGAAGCACCTTCACCTTTTATCGATCCAGCGACTCGTAAGGCGATGGGCGAACAAGCGGTTGCATTGGCAAAGGCTGTGAACTACCAATCCGCCGGCACAGTGGAGTTTGTGGTTGGTAAAGATAAGTCTTTCTACTTCCTAGAAATGAATACCCGCTTGCAGGTGGAGCATCCAGTGACTGAGAGTATTACTGGGCTTGACTTAGTCGAGCAGATGATTCGGGTAGCCGCTGGTGAGAAGTTGGCATTCAAGCAAGAAGATGTGAAGTTGGATGGTTGGTCTATGGAATGCCGTATCAACGCCGATGATCCATTCCGCAACTTCCTCCCGTCAACTGGCCGTCTAGTGAAGTACCGTCCGCCAGAGTCTATCAATGGAGTGCGCGTTGATACTGGCGTGTATGAGGGCGGTGAAATTCCGATGTACTACGACTCGATGATTGCTAAATTAATCGTTCACGGCAAGGATCGCACCGAAGCTATTGAAAAGATGCGTTCAGCATTGAATGATTTCGTGATTCGCGGCATTCATTCCAATATCCCGTTTCAGGCAGCATTACTTCAGCACCCTCGCTTCGTGAATGGCGACTTTACAACTGGCTTTATCGCTGAAGAGTATCCAGAGGGCTTCAAAAAGGATTCTGTACAGCCCGCTGATCCTAAGCGTTTGGCAGCATTAGCTGCTTTTATGCGCTATCGCTATCTAGAACATATCAAGATGATTGATGGTCAATTGGCTGGCCATGAAATGATCATTGCGAAGAAATTCGTCGTGGTTACTGGTAAAAAAACCGGTTCCATGAATGATCCGTATGAAGTGCCCATTCGTGTTGAACTCAAAGATGGCATCTATTCTGTCTACATCGATGATGCTGATGGTGTGAGTCGTTATGACATTGTGAGTGACTGGCGTCCTGGGCAAATTTGTCTACACGCGACTATTAACGGTACACATAAAATTACTGCGCAAGTAGAGCGACGTGGCGTTAAGTATCTTTTAATTCTGGATGGCGCCCATTTCGAATGTATGGTTCTGAGTCCTTTGGGTGCAGAGTTACAGCGTCGCATGCCTGTCAAGTTGCCACCAGATACTTCTAAATTAGTAATGTCTCCGATGCCAGGCCTATTAACAAAAATTGCTGTCAAGGCTGGTGAAGCGGTTACTGCAGGTCAGAAGCTAGCCTCAATTGAAGCGATGAAGATGGAAAACACACTATCCGCTATGCAAGATGGTGTAGTTGCTGAAATCTGCGCTAAAGAGGGCGATAGCTTAGCGGTAGATCAGTTAATTATTCGTTTTGAATAATCCAGGTTAATGACTATGAGCACTAAACCATTCAAGATTTTAGGTATCCAGCAAATCGCCATAGGCGGCGAAAATAAAGATCGACTCAAGAAGCTTTGGGTTGATATGCTTGGGTTTGAATACAAAAGCACTTTTGTCTCTGAGCGTGAAAACGTGGATGAGGATATTTGTGCGATTGGTTCCGGTGCCCATGAGATTGAAGTTGATCTCATGCAGCCATTTGATATCGAAAAGAAACCAGCTGTACATCAAACACCCCTGAACCATATTGGTTTGTGGGTGGATGACCTCCCTAAAGCGGTTGAGTGGCTCTCAGCCAATGGCCTGCGCTTTGCTCCAGGAGGCATCCGCAAGGGTGCTGCAGGCTATGACATTACTTTTGTGCACCCCAAGGGAAATGACGAGTTTCCGATTGGCGGTGAAGGGGTGCTCATTGAGCTGGTTCAAGCGCCTCCCGAAGTGATTGCAGGATTGAGTTCATAATTTGGTTTTGTAATTAGCGGATAGGATTCAAATTGGCAAATATATTGGCCATCGACACCTCTTCGGCGTGGTGTTCGGTGGCTTTATCTTTAGGTGATAAAGCACCAGAGTTCAAGCATGAAGCTGTTTCAGCGGGTGCCAGCCAACTCCTATTGCCCTGGGTGGAGACACTACTGGCTAATGCAAAACTGTCTTTAAAAGATCTTGATGCTATTGCTATTGGTATTGGACCTGGTGCATTCACGGGAGTTAGATTGGGTGTTGCGGCAGTACAGGGTCTCGCTGTTTCAAATAATCTTCCAGTCATATCCGTATGTAGCTTAGATGCCATAGCTGCGCAAATCATAAGTACCAACTCTTACAAAATGAGTAAGCCTCAACGATTCATGATTGCCGTTGATGCACGCATGGAAGAGATTTATTGGGCGAACTATGAGTCTCAAGCTACTCAATTACCAAAACGCGTGAGTGATATTCACCTTACAAAGCCTGAAGATCTTCACTTTGATGGCCTGCAACTCATAGCGGGTAGTGCTTTAAATGCCTATAGCAGTCGCTTGCCGATATTTGCTGGCTCAAGGGATGGCGAGATCTCAATTTCTGCATTGGGTGTCTTAGAGTGCGCCAAACAGTCATTTAAAGAAGGTTTGCAGGTAGATGTTCGACTGCTTGAGCCAATGTATGTCCGCAATAAAGTAGCTTTCACTACCGCAGAGCGTGAATTGGGAATGAGGTAATGTCCGACATTTCCCAAGCGGGAGAAGTTGCGGAGCTCTCGTTCATGCCAATGCAAGCCGCAGACTTGGATGAAGTTCTCAAGATAGAAACCGTCTCGCATATTCACCCTTGGACAAAGGGTAATTTTTCTGATTCTTTGGCTGCTGGACATTGGGCTTATTGCATTCGGCCGCAAGTAGACCAAATGGTGAAGGGTAGTTATTTGGATCCAGCAGTGCTTTGGGCTTACTGCATCCTATTTCCTGCGGTAGATGAATTGCACCTTCTCAATATTACGGTGTCCCCCCATTTGCGTAAGCTTGGTCTGGGCCAAAGGATGATGGCTGCGATTGAGGGTGTGGCAGCCCAACAAAAAATGCCCCGAATTATCTTAGAGGTAAGACCAAGCAATACCGCTGCGATAACGCTCTATCAAAAATTGGGGTACGAGCAAATCGGCGTGCGTAAGAATTACTATCCAGCGAATCTGGAGACTGGATCTCGTGAGGATGCGCTTGTAATGGCTAAATCGATTAAGCTAGAGCTATGACCAATACACATTCAGCCTTCTTAAAAGAAATGGGCATCACCGAATGGACTTCCCGGGATGTTGTGCAGGCGACAGCTTTAGTAACCGAGCAGACCAACCCTCAAGCCTCTCCTGAGGTAGTGCAGTCAGCTCCAAGAACCAGTCATGGGATGTGGTGGTTTTTTGGTAACGAACCACAGGGCGATGCTCAAATCTTGTTCCAAAATATGATTCGTGTTTTGGGGCTAGCTAAAAATGAGTGGGCTTGGAAAAATCCAAGTCAGAGTCTTGGTCAGTTGAGCGCCCCTGAAATGCCTGTTGTAGCAATGGCCTTCGGTGGACCTACTGCTCAAAAAATTACCGGTGAAAGAGATCCATTGCCGCAGTTGCGCGAAACGGTTTTGGCTTTAAATACTGGTAATGAAGAAGAGATTCCAGTGATTGCTTCTTTTGAACTTAATCAAGTGCTAGCAAAACCAAGTGATAAAGCGTTGCTCTGGCAGGATATGTTGTTAGCGAGATCCGTTCTGCAAAACAGTTGATCTAAGAGTATTCAAGCCTATTGCTTGTGTTCGCCGATCAGATGCATGGAGTCATACTCCGCTTGATTCCTGGCGTGGCGTTTAATCACTAGCCACATAATTAGGCTAACAATCAAACCAAATCCGATAATCACAAATTGAACCGGTATATCCAGCCAGATCAGCAGAGAATAAATCAACAGCATCACCAAAACAGAAATGTTCTCGTTAAAGTTCTGTACTGCAATGGAGTGGCCAGCAGACATCAGGACGTGACCACGATGCTGCAACAAGGCGTTCATTGGCACCACAAAGTAACCCGCTAACCAACCTACTAAAATTAATAAAAAATAAGCAGGCAATAAGTTCAGTGATATTTGAAACTTACCTACGGTAAAAATGCTCGTGTTGGGAAGTAAGTCTGAGTTGTAGACCGCCATGACGCAGACAACTAGGCCCATAGCAATGCCATAGGGCAATACGTTTAAGGATTTACGAAGCGGAATGCGCCAAGCCGCATAAACGGCGCCACCAGCAACACCTACGGCTGAGATGGCTTGTAAAATGGCGCCCTGGGATAGGTTCATATGCAAAGCAACTTGCGCCCATTTGATGACAATAAATTGCAGGGTTGCTCCAGCCCCCCAAAACAAGGTTGTTACTGCGAGAGAGATTTGACCTAGGCGATCATTCCAGAGTGTCTTGAAGCAAATGGCAAAGTCTTTGACCAATTCGATTGGATTGGTTTTTTGGGAAACGTATCGAGCGCCAGTATCGGGAATCTTTAGGTTAATGAGTGCGGCAACAACATAAATCATCATGATGATCAGAATTGCTGACTCTGCTGGCGTATCAATACCAGTGTCAAATGTAGGCATGTCTAGGGCTAAAAGACTTTGAGATACCGTACTACTAATCAGTACGCCACCTAAAACCGTGCCCAAAATGATTGAGCCAACCGTTAACCCCTCGATCCAACCATTGGCAGCGACTAATTTTTCAGGAGGCAGAAGTTCGGTCAAAATTCCATATTTAGCCGGTGAGTAAGCGGCGGCACCCAGGCCAACGATGGCATAGGCCATCAAAGGGTGGCTACCGAACAGCATGGCCACGCATCCAACAAACTTAATGGTATTGGTAATGAACATGACATTTCCCTTGGGGCGGGAGTCTGCAAAGGCTCCGACAAAGGCTGCCAGAAGAACATAGGACAATACAAAGAACAATTTGAGCAGCGGCGTCATCCAGGCCGGAGCTTGAAGCTGGGCCAAGAGCGCAATAGCGGCAATTAGGAGAGCATTATCAGCAAGCGACGAAAAAAATTGCGCCGCCATAATGATGTAAAAGCTACGGTTCATTCGTACAATCTAGTCATTACTGCAATTAAAGCATGAAAGGAGGGGTGAAAATGAGTGATTCAGCTAACGGCCTGATTAATAGACCAATTTTGGCATCTATTGATATTGCCGCCTTTCAGCATAATTTAAACCGAGTTCGGGAATTGGCGCCAGAATCCAAAATTTGGTCTGTCATTAAAGCCCGAGCCTATGGCCATTGTTTTGAAGCAGCGCTAAAGGGGCTGTCCTCTACGGATGGCTTTGCCTTGTTAGACATACAAGACGCAGCCTGGCTAAGGGAGCATGGCTGGCAGGGGCGCATCCTCCTTTTAGAAGGTTTATTTCATGAAAATGAACTTAGTCGAGCAGAGGATTTAGCGTGCGACCTGGTAGTCCATTGCGATGCACAGGTGGAGTGGCTAGAACGATTTAAAGGCAAAAACCATAAGCCTGTAAGTGTCTTTCTAAAGATGAATACTGGCATGAATCGCCTAGGATTTAAGCCCGAAGTTTATCGAACTGTATTTCATCGTTTGCATGCAGCTGGTTATCACATGCACCACATGACTCATTTCGCCAATGCCGATCAAGTGGATCAATTGCCCTCAGTAGGGGGTCAGCAAGAGTTATTTAATGAAACCATTGCTGGTTTAGAAGGCGCGACATCCTTGGCAAATTCGGCAGCTATTCTGTGGCACCGGAACGCCTTGGGCGATTGGGTGCGCCCTGGCATCATGCTCTATGGGGCATCACCTACCGGATTGCATTCTGACATCGCGCATGCAAATCTTAGAGCGGTCATGCTTCTTCATAGTGAAATTATCGATATTCAAGATCTTCAAAAAGGGGATCGCATTGGTTATGGCGGTCGTTATGAGGCGCCTCATGCAATGCGTGTTGGTATTGTGGCTTGCGGCTATGCCGATGGTTATCCACGGCACGCAAAAGATGGCACTCCAGTTTGGGTTAGCAACGGTGATCATGGCGTGACCTGCCCACTAGCTGGAAGAGTCTCCATGGATATGTTAGCCATTGATTTAAGCAATGCGCCAAAAGCAGGCATCGGAAGTGTTGTTCAGCTGTGGGGTGACAAAGTTCCAGTAGACGATGTGGCACAAATGAGTGGAACTATTGGTTATGAATTGCTTTGTGCTGTAGCGCCTAGGGTTCCTGTTGAGATCCAGTAGCTAAAGACATTGGCAAGCTGGTAAATAAAAAAATCCTCCAGAGCGGAGGATTTTTTATGAGATCAAAATTACTTATTCCAGATCTGCCACCATCTGCGTTCTTTTTGAACACGTTGACCAGTGAGCATCATTTGACTATCAGGAAAGTTTAATTTGAAGACACGAGCCGAATCGTTGCTGAGATCAATCATGCCAAGCTTCTCATAAGACTTGGTGAGAATGTAGAGCGCTTCTTCAACAGCAGGTGCGCGATCATAATCACGAATGACTAGTTGTGCGCGATTGGCTGCAGCAAGATAGGCGCCACGCTGATAGTAAAAGCGCGCAACAATAACATCCGCCTCAGCAAGAGAGTTCACGATATAGCGCATACGGTCTAATGCATCTGGAGCGTACTTACTGTCTGGGAAACGTTCGACCACTACTTTGAACGACTCAAAAGCTTCTTTGGCAGCTTTAGGGTCGCGCTCACTGAGATCCTGGCCGGTAAACTTGCCAAGCCATCCCAAGTCATCATTAAAAGTAATAAGGCCTTTTAAGTAGTAGGCGTAATCTAGACTCGAACTACCTTGATGTAATTTAATAAAGCGATCAATCGCAACCAGTGCTTGAGTTTGCTCTTGCGCTTTCCAATAACAATAAGCAGAGTTAATTTGCGCTTGTTGTGAATAGGGTCCGAAAGGAAAGCGTGCCTCTAATTTTTCAAAGTACTTGCCGCACTTAGCATAGTCGGCATCATTGAGTTTGTCAGTGGCTTCAGAGTAGAGTTTTGCCTCTGACCAGATATCTGTGTCATCTTTACTGCCGTCGCTACCTGCGCATCCACCTAAAAGCATTAATGCGAACATAAGGGCTAAAAGCAGGGCGTAAGAGGTGCCACCTACATGGAAACTCTTTTTTTGTGAGGAAGAAATCCCAGCAAGCCTTAAACTGGCGTCTGATATTACGTCGGACATAACTGAAAGGCTCTCTAAGCGTGGCATTGCCGCAAACTCCTGATTCGAATCCCATTGATTATATCGATGATGAGGATTTCATCTCCCTAGATATCCCTTTGGAGATGGCTGGTGAGCGCTTGGACAAGGTGCTAGCAGGGTCTTTGCCTGATTATTCACGTAATCGCCTGAAAGCTTGGGTTGAGGCTGGGGCGGTTATGGTGGACGGAAAGGTTACTAAAGCCCGTTATTTACTCCATGGCGGCGAGAGCGTTAAGGTCTTCCCCCAGGAAATGCCGGAGCAGTTTGCCTTCAGCCCTGAAAATATTCCCCTAGATGTGGTTTACGAGGATGAGGACATCATTGTTGTCAATAAGCCACCGGGCCTAGTGGTTCACCCAGCAGCGGGAAATTGGTCTGGAACCCTCTTGAATGGTCTCTTGTTTCATTATCCTGAGCTCAAGTCACTCCCTAGGGCGGGGATAGTTCATCGCCTGGATAAGGACACTTCAGGCCTGATGGTTGTGGCGAGAACATCTCAGGCCCAAACCTCCCTGGTACGTCAACTTCAGGAAAGAACAGTAGGGCGTCGCTATTTGGCTTGGGTGTGGGGCGATGCTCCAAGTCAAGGCAAAGTCCTAGCTTCGGTTGGGCGTGATCAGCGAGATCGCCTCAAGATGGCCGCAGGCAGTCCACAAGGAAAACCGGCAGCTACTTTATTTCGACGCTTGGCTAAGGGATTAGTTGGAGAGTCTGCTGTCGCATTGCTAGAGTGCCGATTGGAAACAGGGCGCACGCATCAGATTCGCGTCCATCTAGAATCACTCGGCTTTCCATTGGTGGGCGACCCGGTCTACCGTAAAAAGGTTCCAGGCGCAGCTAAAAATCTTTCATTTAATCGCCAGGCATTACATGCCTTTGCTTTAAGTCTTCAACATCCAGTGAAGCATGAATTAATGACTTGGTTCCGCTTGCCACCACAGGATTTATTGGACTTATTGCCGCAAGTTGGAATGAGTGATGAAGTTCTCCCTAAAGAATCTGTCGTGTTGGCCTCCATTGAAAATGAGTCACGCGGATGAGTTTGGTTGCGCCTCAATGGCCCGCCCCAAAGTCGGTGCGCACAGCAGTAAGCACAAGATTAGGTGGGGTAAGTCAAGCTCCATATGATTCTTTAAACCTGGGTGATCATGTGGGGGACCGTGTTGAAGATGTTTTAGCCAATAGAGCTATTTTTACTAAAGAGATGCCAGGTGAGCCTATTTGGTTAAAGCAGACTCACCAAATAACAGTAAGCACTCCGAAAAGTCGAGACCTAAGCCGGAGGGTGGCAATTGAGGCTGATGCCTCTGTCACCAATACTCCAGAAGAGGTCTTAGTCATCATGACGGCAGATTGCCTGCCAGTGTTATTTACTAACTCCAAAGGGACTGCCATTGGTGCTGCGCATGCTGGCTGGAGAGGGCTTTGCGCAGGAATTCTGGAAAACACCATTTCTGAGTTGCTCAAAATTTCTAGCGGTTCCACTGCAACAGACTTTATGGCTTGGTTAGGGCCAGCAATTGGACCCGAATCATTTGAGGTTGGGGGGGATGTTGTGAAGTCGTTTCAAGACTCCGGCTTTCCTGTGCCAACGAAGGCATTCACAGAAATATCTCATAAACCTGGAAAGTTTCTTGCTGATATCTACATACTAGCTCGATCCCGTTTAGAGGCTTGTGGCGTAAAAATGATTTTTGGCGGTGAATACTGCACCGTTCGAGATCAGCAGCGGTTTTTTTCTTATCGTCGCGATGGTGAGACTGGAAGATTTGCCTCGGCTATCTGGATTGAAAAATAGCTTGTGCACAAAAGCATGCGGGTTAGTACTAGCCCATGCACCAAGCTAGGGTTATTGCGTATAACTCTATAGTCCTTAAGGGCGGAGAATGTCTCTAATTAATTGAAGAGACTACTATGTTTGCAGGCATGAATACCGGTGCATCACCATCTTTGGCACCGCATCATATGGCGCTCATTCCGCCAGAGCGTTTATCTGAAATCCAGAAAGAATATTTCACTGAATTAGCGCACATTGCAACCAATCCTGAAGCGATTGAGGTTAAAGATCGTCGTTTTGCAGGTAAGGCCTGGCACTCATCCTGGAGCAAAGTTATTGCTGCTACTTATTTACTGAATTCCAAGCATCTCATGGAGTTAGCAAAAGCAGTTGAGACTGACGAAAAGTCCAAGCAGAAAATACTATTTACCACTGAGCAAATGATTGATGCTTTGTCGCCATCAAACTTTATCGCCACTAATCCAGAAGTATTGGAAAGCATTATTAGCTCCCAAGGACAATCTATTCAAAAAGGCATTGTCAATTTATTGGGGGATATGAAAAAAGGTAAGGTCTCTCAAACGGATGAATCCGCTTTTGAGGTGGGAAAAAATATTGCCACCACTGAAGGTCATGTGGTGTTTCGTAATGAGTTATTCGAGTTAATTCAATACACACCATTAACGGAACAAGTATTTGAACGCCCATATTTAATGGTGCCACCATGCATCAATAAATACTACATTCTAGATTTGCAGCCTGACAACTCTGTAGTGCGCCACATGGTTAGCCAAGGGCATACAGTGTTCTTGGTTTCCTGGAAGAATCCAGACGCTTCCATGGCGCAGGTGAGCTGGGATGATTACGTAAGTAAGGGCGTAATCAAAGCAATTGAAGTCGTAAAAGAAATCGGCGATACCAAGCAAATTAATATTTTAGGATTTTGCGTTGGCGGAACCTTAACCAGCTCCGCATTAGCTGTGCTCGCAGCGCGAGACGAGCACCCGGCAGCCAGTTTGACACTCTTAACTACCCTATTGGATTTCACGGATACCGGAATTCTTGATGTCTTTATAGACGAAGGCATGGTGGATATGCGCGAGAAATCTATTGGCGGTAAAGGGGGCAAGTACGGCATGATGTCTGGCCTTGATTTAGGCAATACCTTTTCATTCTTACGTCCAAATGATTTGGTATGGAACTACGTAGTAGAGAACTACCTCAAAGGTAATTCACCCCCACCATTTGATTTGTTGTATTGGAATGGCGACTCTACCAATCTTCCTGGCGCAATGTACTGCTGGTATTTGCGTCACACCTATCTGCAAAATGATTTAGTCAAACCGGGCAAAGTAAAAATTTGCGGTGAAAAGGTGGATCTCGGAAAAATCAATTGCCCCGCGTATTTATATGCATCCCAAGAAGATCACATTGTTCCTTGGAAGTCTGCTTACGAATCGACTCATCTTCTCAAGGGAAAAAATCGTTTCGTATTGGGCGCTTCTGGACATATTGCGGGTGTGATCAATCCTCCGGCAAAAAATAAGCGCTATTACTTTGAAAATAGCAAGATTGCTCCAACAGCTCAGGAGTGGCTAGAGGGCGCTAAGCAAATTCCAGGAAGTTGGTGGCCCGATTACACCAAATGGCTTGAGGAATTTGGTGGCGCAAAGAAACTGGCGAGTACTATTTTTGGAAATTCAAAGTACAAAAAAATGGAAGCGGCACCTGGTGTGTATGTAAAAGAAAAAGCAACGCCAGAACTCAAATAATAATTAACGAAGGTTTTAAAAAGGGGAAAGTAATGTCTAAAAAAGTCGCATATGTAACTGGTGGTATGGGTGGTATTGGCACTGCTATCTGCCAACGTCTGGCTAAAGATGGCTTCAAGGTCATCGCAGGCTGCGGTCCAAATTCTCCGCGTAAAGATCGCTGGATTGGTGAACAAAAAGCCTTGGGCTATGACTTTATTGCCTCCGAGGGTAATGTTTCTGATTGGGACAGCACAGTTGCAGCCTTTGAAAAGGTAAAAGCTGAGGTAGGTCGTGTGGACGTATTGGTGAATAACGCCGGCATTACCCGTGACAGTGTTTTCCGCAAAATGACCCCAGACGCATGGAAGGCCGTTATTGATACCAACCTCAATTCCTTGTTTAACGTTACTAAGCAGGTGATTGATGGCATGGTTGAAAACAACTGGGGCCGGATCATTAATATTTCTTCTGTAAATGGTCAAAAGGGCCAGTTTGGTCAGGCGAACTATTCCACGGCAAAGGCAGGTCTTCACGGCTTCACTATGGCCCTAGCTCAAGAGGTTGCCACTAAGGGCGTTACTGTAAATACCGTATCCCCAGGTTATATTGGCACTGATATGGTTAAAGCTATCCGCGAAGACGTTCTTGAAAAGATCGTTTCTGGCATTCCAGTGAAGCGTTTGGGCACCCCTGAAGAGATTGCCTCAATTTGTTGCTGGATTGCATCCGAAGATGGTGGCTATGCTACTGGCGCAGACTTCTCGTTAAACGGCGGTATCCACACTGGTTAATATTGCACTGCAACAATTAATTCAGTATTTGTAGTATGTGCAGTACGCAACACAGCGTATTTACCTTTTGGTCAACTTAAGGCTAAACTACGTTGATGTTGCGATGCAGTAAATAGTAAGGAAAATACATGGTTACCCGCGCTAAACGAGCTGGCGAAGATCGGCTCATCAAGAAGTATCCGAATCGTCGTCTCTACGATACTCAGACAAGTACATATGTCACGCTATCTGACATCAAAAACTTAGTGATGGCCAATGAAGTTTTCAAAGTGGTTGACGCTAAAACTGAAGAAGATTTAACGCGCAATATATTGCTGCAAATTATTCTTGAGGAAGAGGCTGGTGGCGCACCAGTGTTTTCATCACAGATGCTCTCTCAAATCATTCGCTTTTATGGAAACTCCATGCAAGGTTTGATGGGTAACTATCTTGAAAAGACCATGCAATCATTCGTGGATATCCACAATAAGCTTGGCGATCAAACGAAGGGTCTTGGAGCTGGCAGTACACCTGAGGCTTGGTCGCAAATGATGAATCTCCAAAACCCACTAATGCAAGGTTTGATGGGTAACTACATGGAGCAAAGTAAAGATCTCTTTATTAAAATGCAAGAGCAAGTGCAGGGTTCCCAAAATATTTTTGGAAACTTTCCATTTACCCCTCAGCCCAATAAAACTGAAAAAGAATAGTTGTGGTTGGAAAAATTGGATTTGTATCCTTAGGATGCCCTAAGGCGCTTGTAGACTCTGAGCTTATCCTGACGCAATTGAGCGCTGAGGGATATGAGACCGCCAAGGATTATTCTGGCGCTGATCTTGTGGTTGTGAACACCTGTGGCTTTATCGATTCTGCTGTGGAAGAGAGTCTCTCCGCTATTGGCGAGGCTCTCGCTGAAAATGGCAAAGTTATTGTGACTGGTTGTCTAGGCGCAAGAAAAAATGCCGACGGTAGCGATCTCATCTCCAGCATTCACCCTAAAGTCCTCGCCGTTACAGGGCCTCATGCTACCGACGAGGTAATGCAAGCCATTCATTTACACCTCCCTAAGCCGCATGATCCATTCACAGATTTAGTTCCTCCGGCTGGAGTCAAGCTAACCCCTAAGCATTACGCCTATCTCAAAATTAGCGAGGGATGTAATCATCGCTGTACTTTCTGCATCATTCCTAATATGCGTGGTGATTTGGTCTCACGACCTATTGGTGAGGTGTTGCTTGAAGCAAAAAGATTATTTGAGTCTGGCGTAAAAGAGTTGCTAGTTGTCTCTCAGGATACAAGTGCTTATGGTGTTGATATTCAATATCGCACTGGCTTTTGGGATGGCAAACCAGTCAAAACAAAAATGTTTGATTTGGTAAATGCCTTAAATCAAATTGCTCGCGAGCATCAGGCTTGGGTGAGATTGCATTATGTTTATCCATACCCACATGTGGATGATGTTTTGCCATTGATGGCCGAGTTCTCGGAGCATGGTTACGGCGTTCTACCGTACTTGGACATTCCACTGCAGCATTCGCACCCTGACGTTCTTAAGCGCATGAAGCGTCCTGCGAGTGGCGAGAAGAATTTGGAGCGCATCTTAGCTTGGCGCGAAGCTTGTCCTGATTTGGTTGTTCGCAGCACCTTTATTGCTGGTTTTCCTGGTGAGACTGAGGAGGAGTTTGAGCATCTCCTCAATTTCTTAGATGAAGCGCAAATTGATCGTGCAGGTTGTTTTGCCTACTCGCCCGTTGATGGCGCTACTGCAAACCAATTAGATAATCCCATTCCTGCCGAATTACGCGAAGAGCGTCGCGCTAGGTTTATGGCTAAAGCCGAAGATATTTCCATAAAACGGCTTGCTAAAAAAATAGGCAAGCGTATTCAAGTCATCATTGATCGCGTAGATGAGTCTGGCGGGATTGGCAGAACGATTGGCGACGCCCCAGAAATTGATGGTCTAGTGAGGGTTTTGCCACCTAGCAAGCCTTCTAAGCGCTATCGCGCAGGTGAAATCATTAAAGCTACTGTGATTAGCTCCCAAGGGCATGACCTAATAGCCGAAACTTGACGAATGCAATAAAACTAATAGTTGGATTACTTTTTTAGTACAAAGTCAGCCCAATAATTGGGCTTAGCAAAGGGGATTGATATGAGTCGTGATGTCGTTGTCTTAAGTGCAGTTCGTTCCGCAATCGGTACCTTTAATGGCGCTCTGAGTAGTTTTGAGCCATCAGAGCTCGGCGGTATCGTAATGAAAGAGGCGGTAGCACGTTCAGGCGTAGATCCTGCTTTGATTAATTACATCACCGTGGGTAACACCATTCCTACAGATAGCCGCTATGGTTATGTAGCACGGGTTGCATCTATCCAGGCTGGCCTGCCAATGGAATCAGTGGCAATGGCATTAAATCGTTTGTGCAGCTCAGGTTTGCAGGCAATCGTTACAACCGCACAGCAAATTATGTTGGGTGATTGTGATTACGGTGTTGGCGGTGGCGTTGAAGTAATGTCTCGCGGCATGTATGGTTCTCCAGCAATGCGCAGTGGTGCACGCATGGGCGATACCAAGATGATCGACTTGATGGTTGGTATTTTGACTGACCCATTTGGTGTTGGTCATATGGGCGTTACAGCAGAGAATCTCGTTGAAAAATGGAAGTTAACACGTGATGAGCAAGATGCTCTGGCCATGGAATCTCATCGTCGTGCAGCCAATGCAATCAAAGAAGGTCGTTTTAAATCTCAGATCGTTCCAATCACTATTAAAACTCGTAAGGGTGATGTAGTGTTTGATACCGATGAGCATGTGAAGCCTGAAACTACGATGGAAACGCTTGCCAAGATGAAGGCAGTGTTCAAAAAAGAGGGTGGTTCCGTAACGGCTGGCAACGCTTCGGGTATTAATGATGGTGCCGCATTCTTTGTATTGGCGGACGCTGAAACGGCAAAGAAAGCCGGTCATAAGCCTATCGCTCGCTTGGTGTCTTATGCAGTAGCTGGCGTTCCAAACCACATCATGGGTGAAGGCCCAATTCCTGCAACCAAATTGGCTCTCGAGCGCGCCGGTCTGAAATTGGATCAAATGGACGTAATTGAGTCTAACGAGGCTTTTGCTGCTCAAGCGTTGGCTGTTACTAAAGGTTTGGGCTTAGATCCAGCCAAGACTAACGTCAACGGTGGTGCAATCGCTTTGGGTCACCCAATTGGTTGTTCTGGTGCAGCGATTGCTACCAAGGCAATCCATGAGCTACACCGCGTTCAAGGTAAATATGCTTTGGTAACAATGTGTATTGGTGGTGGACAAGGTATCGCTACTATTTTCGAGCGTCTGTAAGAACAACGCTCGTAACTATTACCCTGATCTCTTGGGTAAAAGCTTAAGAGATCAGTAGTAAAGCAGCATCTAAGCCGACTCGGTCAAAAGCCGCATCGGCTTTTTCTTTGACAACAGGCTTTGCTTTATAAGCAACGCTGATGCCTGAGCCATTCATCATCATCAGATCATTGGCGCCATCGCCCATGGTGATGGCATTCCCTTTAGTACATCCAAGGCTGGCACAAGCTTCATCCAAATGGGCGGCCTTTGCCGCACCATCGACGATATCGCCAAGAACCTTACCGGTAAGCTTACCATCGATGATTTCTAGCGTATTCGCCTGCGTTTGCTTGAAGCCAAGTTCTTGACGTAATTTTTCAGTGAAGAAAGTAAAACCGCCTGAGACAAGCAGGGTGTACAAACCACGTTCATGAGCCCCAGCTAAAAGTTCTGCTGCCCCTGGGTTAGGTCGTAAGCGTTCTCTATAAACAGATTCAAGAGCGTCGGCATGTACGCCTTCCAAAAGTGCAACACGCCTTCTCAGGCTTTCTTTAAAGTCTTTGATTTCACCACGCATAGTGGCTTCGGTAATTTCAGCTACAGCAGACTTCTTGCCTGTGAAATCAGCAATCTCATCAATGCATTCAATATTAATTAGTGTTGAATCCATATCCATTGCTAATACACGGATGTCTTGCGGCAATAGATCTGACTTGAGAAAGCAAAGATCGGCATTAAAGCTCGCCGTAATAGTTCGCAGTTGCTCGCGTTGAGTTGTATCGAGATGGACGCTTGATTCAAAACGCTCGGAGTAGTAGCTCCCGTTGCTGGTTTGGCCGCCGCTAGAGTGCAGTGAAATGCCAAAATTTAAGGCCTGATCTTTTAATGAAAATACGAGCTTATCGGCAATAGGCTCTCTAGATAGGACAACAAGAACTTGGTAATTGGGCATGGCTCAATAATAATCGGATTATTAACTTACTTTTGCGGAGCTCAATACTGCTGATTCGTTGAGTCTTCGCAAGATATTGCGTATGGCATCAAGGCGTTGCTCTAGCTTCTCAAATTCACGATCTTTTTTGGGAAGTACTTTTAACTTATCCTGACCATTTAGCTGAATGTGCTTTGAAGACTGGATAAGCTGAATGATCTTCATCGGGTCAATCGGTGGATTCGGGATAAATTGAATCTGTATCGAAGCGGGTGTGGCATCAATCTTTTTAATTCCAAAGCCGATCATCTCTAGACGAAGGCGGTGTGTCTCATAAAAGGACTTGGCTTGATCGGGAAGGTCGCCGAAACGATCCACTAATTCTTCACGCAATCCCATGAGTTCTGAGAAATCATTTGTACCTGCAAACCGCTTATATAAGGATAGACGCTCGTGAACGTCAGGGCAGTAGTCTTCCGGAAATAGAGCGGGAACACCAAGATTTACATCGGTGGTTGCTTGTAATGGTGAAAGTAAATCAGGCTCCTTCCCACTGCGCAGCGACTTAACGGCACGATTGAGCATCTCGGTATACAACTGGAAGCCAATTTCATGAATTTCACCGGATTGTTTGTCGCCTAGGACCTCACCAGCACCCCGAATTTCTAGATCATGCATAGCTAAGTAGAAGCCAGAGCCAAGTTCTTCCATGGCTTGAATAGCGTTGAGGCGTAACTGTGCTTGCTTACTGAGTGCCTCAGGGTCTGGCACTAACAAATAAGCATAAGCCTGGTGATGTGAGCGGCCTACACGGCCACGTAGTTGATGTAATTGAGCTAAACCAAACTTATCGGCGCGGTGCATGATGATGGTGTTAGCTGTGGGTACGTCAATACCAGTCTCAATAATCGTAGTGCACAGCAAAATATTGGTACGCTGGGTAACAAATTCACGCATGACCGATTCCAGCTCGCGTTCATGCATCTGTCCGTGCGCAACACTAATACGCGCCTCTGGAATCAGTTCTTGTAAAGCATGTTTGCGATTCTGAATCGTTTCAACTTCGTTATGCAAGAAGTAGACCTGGCCGCCGCGTTTAATTTCACGAAGCACGGCCTCACGAATAACGCCATCTCCTTCGCGACGAACAAAGGTCTTAATCGCCAGACGTTTCTGTGGGGCAGTGGCAATAATAGAAAACTCACGTAAACCTTCCATAGCCATGCCCAAGGTTCTTGGGATGGGTGTAGCAGTTAGTGTCAGAATATCGACTTCGGCACGCAATGCCTTAAGAGCATCTTTTTGACGTACGCCAAAGCGATGTTCCTCATCCACAATCACTAGGCCAAGATTGGCAAATTGCGTCTCTTTGGAAAGTAACTTATGTGTGCCAATAATGATGTCTGCATCACCTTTGGCAATAGCCTCTAGGGCCGCATTAATTTCTTTTGTTGTTTTAAAACGTGACAACTCAACAATGCGTACTGGCCAATCGGCAAAGCGATCCTTCCAGGTTGCCACATGCTGCTCAGCCAGCAGGGTGGTTGGAGCCAAAATAGCGACCTGTTTTCCGCCCATTACCGCAATAAAACTCGCGCGCAAAGCGACTTCAGTTTTCCCAAAGCCAACATCTCCGCAGACTAAGCGGTCCATTGGCGTGCCGCTAGTCATATCACCAATAACGGCTGCAATGGCATTGGCTTGGTCTGGGGTTTCCTCAAAGCCAAAGCTTTCTGCAAAAGCGGCATAGTCATGTGCTGAGAATTCAAAAGCATGACCTTTGCGTATTGCTCTGGCTGCATACAGACCTAATAACTCTGCTGCCGTATCGCGAATTTGTTGGGCGGCCTTACGTTTGGCTTTATCCCATTGGCCCGAACCCAATTGATGCAGTGGTGCCGAATCAGGATCAGAGCCCGCATAACGTGTGACCATTTGTAATTGCTGAACGGGAACATATAAGGTCGCCTGACCTGAATATTGCAAATGCAAAAACTCTTCAAAGATTGGCGCCTCTTTAGGTGGGGCTAAGTTCAGAAGTACTAAACCCTGATAGCGACCAATGCCATGTTCAGCATGAACTACGGGATCGCCAATCTTCAGCTCAGACAGATCCTTAAAGAGCATGTCAGGATCAGCATTCTCATTGCTTTTACCTTTACGTCTCTGTCTTGCTGTTGTCGTAAATAACTCTGCCTCGGTAATGACTAGTAAATTTTCCGCAGGCCATGAAAACCCATTAAAGAGTGGGGCGGTGACTAAGCCAAATAATGAATCGCTCTTAATAAACTCGGCAATGCCGTCAAAGCCCTCTGGTTTTAGGGGATGGAGCGGTTTACCGTCCAATCCGGCAACCGCATTACTTTCATCAAAAAGTTGACGAATCGATTCTTTGCGCCCGGCACTATCACTACAAACAAGTACGCGAACCGTTTCAGATGACACAACTTTTCTAAGAAGGTTGATCGGATCAGTATCGCGGCGATGGACGGCAATATCTGGTACGGCTAAAAATTGACTTTTCTCAGTGCTGTCCTTCTCCAGTGTTAGACGTGCATATGATTTGGACGTGGTAAAAAATTCATCAACATCCAGGAAAAGTTCTTTTGGTGAAAGAATAGGTCGATCTAAATCATGCTTAAGGAACTCATAGCGAGAAAGCGTATCTTTCCAAAAGCCTTTGATGGTTTCCTCAACATCGCCAATACTGACGAGCCATACGGGGTCACCTGAGCGCGGAAAGTAATCAAAAAGATTGGATTTCTCTTCAAAGAAAAGGGGTAGATAGGATTCGATACCAGCACTAGGTATACCAAGATTGGCATCCTTGTAAATTGAGCAGCGACTTGGATCCCCTTCAAATACCTCTCTCCAGCGCCCTCTAAAAGCAGTACGTGAAGCATCATCAAATGGAAATTCATGGCCAGGAAGAAGGCGCACCTCCTTCACGGGGTAGAGGCTGCGCTGCGTATCTGGATCAAACGCCCGAATCTGTTCAATTTCATCGCCGAATAAATCTAGGCGGTAAGGAAGACTTGACCCCATTGGGAATAAATCAAACAAACCACCGCGAATACTATATTCACCTGGACGCATGACAGCGCTCACGGGATCATAGCCAGCCTGTTGAAGTTGCAGCTTTAGTGCTGCTTCATTCAGTTTGTCACCCTGTCGAAAGAAAAAAGTATGGCCAGACAAAAAATTCGGAGGCCCCAATCTTTGCAAAGCAGTAGTCACTGGAACTAAAACAATGTCGCAACTACCATTCAGTAATTCATACAGAGTGGCGAGTCGTTCGGAAACTAAATCTTGGTGCGGCGAAAAATGGTCGTAAGGAAGTATTTCCCAATCAGGCAAAAGTCTGGTCTTTAGCTGCGGCGCAAAAGCGGGGATTTCTTCAAGAAGCCTTTGGGCTTCTTGAGCTTGAGCGCAAAAAATGACCATCACCGAAAACTGATCGCGGTAGCGCAGGGCAGTTTGAGCGATTAAAGCGGCATCTGCCGAGCCTACCAGCCCCGAAAAGGTAAAGCGCTGCCCAGCCCGCGGAGCAGGTATAGGGGGTGCTAGATTTAATGCATCAGACATCTGCGCTCATTATAGAATCAGGTATGCACTCTGGAAATCATTCCATTAAGAAATGCCATGCACTCCTGCCAACAGCAGGCACTGGCTCGCGCCTAGGTGGTGAGTTGCCTAAGCAGTTTCAGCAGCTAGCCGGCAAACCCATGGTCTCTTATGCGCTAGAAGCCTTTAAAGGATCTGCTCAGATCCAGTCTATCTGGATTGGTGTTAGCTCTGGCTTTATTGGGAACCCTATCTTAGGAACTATTACCAACACTGGAGCCGATATACATGTTGTAGCAACCGGCGGCCCAACTCGACAAGAAACGGTGCGAAATACTCTAGCTGCAATGCTAAAGGCGGGTATTCCTGAGGATGACTGGATACTGGTTCATGATGCAGCCAGACCAGGCATCACCCCCGCGTTAATTGAGAAGCTCATTAGTGCAGTACAAACATCCAATAGTGGGGGCATCCTAGCTGTTCCATTAGCTGACACCTTAAAGCAGGCCGATTTAGATTCAGTGGTTGCGGGCAACATCCCGCACTCAGAGAGAACTATTCCACGTGAGCATCTCTGGCAAGCACAAACGCCACAGATGTTTGGTTTGAAACAATTGCATGATGCTCTTGAGGACGCAATCCGCCTTGAGGCTGACGTTACTGATGAAGCTAGCGCAATCGAGTTAACTGGAGCTAAACCTTTATTAATTGAAGGTGCCGCTCGTAACTTTAAGGTCACACATCCAGCTGATTGGGAATTAATGCAATTGCTTTTAAGTTCACACGCCAAACAATGAGAAATCCAATATGACTCAGAGCAATCCCCATATTCCGCAATTTCGTATTGGCCAGGGTTATGACGTACATGCATTGGTAGCGAACCGAAAGTTGATTCTGGGTGGGGTTCATGTGCCCTATGAAAAGGGTTTATTGGGCCACTCGGATGCGGATGCCTTATTGCACGCCTTGACAGACGCTTTATTGGGGGCTGCAGGCTTGAATGATATTGGGCAGTTATTTCCGGATACGGATCCTCAATTTAAGGATATGGACAGTCGAATCTTGCTGAGGGCGGCCTTGCAGAAGATCCAGGCAGCGGGCTTTCAGATTGGCAACGTAGATGCCACCATCATTTGCCAAAAGCCTAAATTAGCAGATTTTTTGCCAGAAATGGTCCGCAATATTGCCGCTGATTTGGCTGTGACCCCTAGTCACGTTAACCTCAAAGCTAAGACGAATGAATCTCTGGGCCATTTAGGCAGGGGCGAGGGCGTTGCCGTCCATGCCGTCGCTTTGCTCTACAAGGCCTAAATGATCCTCTAAAACCCTAGGCATTGTAGAATTACGGTCTTTAGAGTGAAGTCTAAGCTTGGCAGTTTGCGGATATCGCGAGGATGGCGAAATTGGTAGACGCACCAGGTTTAGGTCCTGACGCCAGAAATGGTGTGGGGGTTCGAGTCCCCCTCCTCGCACCACAAGATTGCTACTTGGCTTGGACTTCACATTTCCAGATCTTCAATTAAGAGACGAGAATGGCTGTGCAGATAGAAAATTTAGGTTCACTAGACCGCAAAATGACTTTGGAATTCGCTCGTGCCGATTTGGCAAAAGCGCGTGAAGCCCGTTTGGCTAAAGTTGGTAAGACCATGAAAATGGCCGGCTTTCGCCCAGGCAAGGTGCCAAAGAACCTCGTTGAAAAACAACATGGCATGCAAGTGGACTTCGAGCTCCAATTTGATAAGGCTGCTGAACTCTTTTATGACCAAGCTCAAAAAGAAGGTGTTGCTTTGGCTGGCCAACCACGCCTTGAGCCAAAAAGCGAAATTGATGCTGACAAGATTGTGTTTGATGCTTTCTTTGAAGTGTTGCCAGAAGTAAAAATTGGCGACTTTAGCAAGGCAGAAGTTACCAAACACACAACTGATATCGGCGAGGCAGAAATTGACCGCGCCTTAGATGTGCTTCGTAAGCAGCAGGTTCATTACCACCCACGCGGTGAAGCTGGCGCCCATGGCGATGGCGGCTCTAACGTTGCAGCTCAAAGCGGTGATCAAGTAGTGATCGATTTTGTTGGCAAGATTGACGGCGTTGAGTTTGCCGGTGGTAAGGCGGAAAACTTTGAATACGTACTGGGCGAAGGCCGCATGCTCCCTGAGTTCGAAGCTGCAACATTGGGTCTTAAGGCTGGCGAGAGCAAATCTTTCCCATTGAGCTTCCCGGCTGATTACCATGGTAAAGACGTTGCTGGCAAAACTGCTGAGTTCACTATTACTGTGAAGTCAGTTAATTGGCCACATTTACCCGCTGTTGACGATGCATTCGCATTATCTTTGGGTGTTACTGAAGGCGGCGTTGCAAAAATGCGTGCTGAGGTAAAAGAGAATTTAGATCGCGAAGTGAAGCGCCGCATTACTTCTTTGCTCAAGAATGAAGTCATGGACAAGCTCAATAGTTTATGTGAACTGGATGTTCCTAAGTCTTTGGTTGCTTCCGAGCAAGAGCGCTTGGTTGAAGGTGCCCGTCAAGACTTAATGCAACGCGGTGTTCCGAATGCTAAAGATGCCCCTATCCCTGCTGAAATTTTTGCAGAGCAAGCTACCAAGCGTGTTCGCCTTGGCTTGATCCTTAGCGAGTTAGTTAAAAAGCAAAACTTGGCTGCTACCGCAGACCAAATTAAAGCTGAAATTGATGAGCAGGCTGCTACATACGAAGATCCAAAAGAAGTAGTGCGTTGGTTCTACAGTAATCCAAGTCGCTTGAAGGATATCGAAAATCTCGTGCTTGAAGACAACGTAATCAAGCATTTCACATCCCAAGCTAAGGTAATTGATAAAGCGGTTACCTTCGAAGAACTCAGCAAGCTAAACTAAGTTAACTACTAAGTCATCCATTTACCCACAAGAGGTTTCGCAATGATCTACAACCATTCTCAGTCTGAAAATCTAGAACCAAAAGGCTTGGGCTTGGTTCCGATGGTGATTGAAACCTCTGGTAGAGGAGAGCGCGCTTACGATATCTACTCAAGACTATTGCGTGAACGCGTTGTCTTTTTGGTCGGCGAAGTAAATGACCAAACCGCTAATTTGGTAATCGCACAATTGTTATTCCTTGAGAGTGAAAATCCAGATAAAGAAATTTCTCTGTACATCAACTCCCCGGGCGGCTCAGTTTCTGCAGGATTGGCTATCTACGACACGATGCAATTCATCAAGCCCCATGTCAGCACATTGTGCATGGGCATGGCTGCAAGTATGGGCGCATTCCTATTGTGCGCCGGTGAAAAAGGTAAGCGCTATGCTTTGCCAAACTCGCGCGTCATGATTCATCAGCCATTAGGCGGAGCACGTGGCCAAGCTTCTGACATTGAGATTCAGGCACGTGAGATTTTGTATTTGCGTGAGCGTTTGAACAAAATTTTGGCTGATCGTACTGGTCAGTCAATCGAAACAATTGCCAAGGATACTGATCGCGACAACTTTATGTCTGCAGAGCAAGCTCGTGATTATGGCTTGATCGACAAGGTTATCGAGAAGCGTCCTTAACTCTTTATACATACAGAGCCTAATTTGAGCGATACCAACACCACTAATTCAGCAGACAAAGTTCTGTATTGCTCTTTTTGCGGCAAAAGTCAGCATGAAGTTAAAAAACTGATTGCTGGCCCGTCTGTTTTTATTTGCGATGAGTGCATTGATCTTTGCACCGACATCATTCAAGAAGAAATTGCCAAGCTTCCTAAAGATGCAGGTGATGATTCTTTGCCAACGCCACATCAAATTCGTGAAAACTTAGACCAATACGTTATTGGTCAAGATCATGCTAAGAAAACATTAGCAGTTGCCGTATACAACCACTACAAGCGCCTACAGTACTTGCCTAAGCCAAAAAAAGAGAAGTTAGATAAGGATGGCAAGCCGGTAGAGGGAGCGGAGAAGAAAGAATCTAAGCTACCTGCTAAAGCAATGGTTGATGGCGTAGAGCTTGCAAAGAGCAATATTTTGTTAATTGGCCCAACTGGCTCAGGTAAAACATTATTGGCGCAGACATTGGCGCGCATGTTAGATGTTCCATTTGTGATGGCTGATGCTACCACCCTTACCGAAGCGGGTTATGTTGGTGAGGACGTTGAGAACATCATCCAAAAATTATTACAAGCTTGCGACTACAACGTAGAAAAAGCGCAGCGCGGCATTGTCTATATAGATGAGATCGATAAGATTTCACGTAAGTCGGATAACCCATCTATTACTCGTGATGTATCTGGTGAGGGTGTTCAACAAGCGCTGTTAAAGCTGGTTGAAGGCACGATGGCTTCTGTACCGCCTCAAGGTGGACGAAAGCATCCTAATCAAGATTTCTTGCAAGTAGATACAACGAATATTTTGTTTATTTGTGGCGGTGCATTTGATGGTCTTGAGAAAGTCATTCAGCAGCGCACTGCTAAAACAGGAATTGGATTCAATGCAACTGTTCCTGGTAAAGATGACCGTGGTGTAAGCGATCTCTTGATTGAGGTTGAACCAGAAGATCTCATTAAGTTTGGTTTGATTCCCGAATTGATTGGACGCTTGCCAGTTGTAGCGACTTTGGCTCAATTGGATGAAGAGGCTTTAATTCAGATTCTGACCGAACCTAAAAATGCCTTAGTTAAGCAATATCAGGCACTTTTGACTATGGAGGGCTCTGAGCTCGAGGTACGTCGCGAGGCTCTATCAGCTATTGCCAAGAAGGCAATCGCCCGCAAAACTGGTGCTCGTGGCCTGAGATCTATCCTTGAAGGTTCTTTGATGGATGTCATGTATGACCTGCCATCCCTGAAGAATGTCCAAAAAGTGGTTATCGACGAGAGCAGTATCGCTGAGGGCGGAAAACCGCTTTTAGTCTATAAACAGGATGCTGATCAAGCAGATTTAAGCAAAAAAGCTTAAATTCCTAGGGTTTTTGCTATTTTTGGGGCATTTTTGCCCCCTTTTTGTCTTTTTACCCCTTGTTTTTCTCTAAAGCCTACCCATATAGGTAGTATGCTACTCATGAATAATGTCTCTATTTAGTGGTTGTTGATTCAATTCCCACTAAAGAAGACTTTTGAGGTTTGATTACTTTGGAGGATTTGCCCCATGCCTGGCCACTTATTGTTACCCTCTGAACCAATTCAACTACCTTTGCTCCCATTGCGGGACGTAGTTGTATTTCCTCATATGGTGATCCCGCTGTTTGTGGGTCGCCCAAAATCGATTAAAGCCCTCGAGGCTGCCATGGAAACTGGCAAAAATGTTCTTTTGGTAGCTCAAAAAACGGCCGCTAAAGATGAGCCTGTTATTGAGGATCTCTATGAGGTTGGCTGTATCGCCAATATTCTGCAGATGCTCAAGCTGCCTGATGGCACTGTGAAAGTGCTCGTTGAAGGTGTTCAGCGCGCAGAAGTTAGTCAAATTGAGGATAGCCTTGGTTACTTCAATTGCGAAGCAACGCCGACCGCTATTACTGCGATTGATGCACACGAAACTGAAGCTTTACGTCGCGCAATCATGGCGCAGTTCGATCAATACGTAAAACTCAATAAAAAAGTACCTCAAGAGATACTGTCTTCTCTGGGTGGAATAGATGACCCAAGCCGATTAGCTGACACTATTTCCGCTCATCTCCCGGTCAAGTTGGAGCAAAAACAACGCCTACTTGAAATGATGGATGTTGTACAGCGCCTGGAAAGCTTGTTGGCTGATCTAGAGAGTGAAATTGATATTCTGCAGGTTGAGAAGCGTATTCGTGGACGTGTAAAGCGTCAGATGGAAAAGAGTCAGCGCGAGTACTACCTCAATGAACAGGTAAAAGCGATTCAGAAAGAGTTAGGTGAAGGCGAGGAGGGCGCTGATCTCGAAGAGCTCGAGAAGCGGATCAAGGCTGCGCGCATGCCTAAAGAAGCATTGAAAAAGGCAGAATCAGAGCTGAAGAAGCTCAAGTTGATGTCGCCTATGTCTGCAGAAGCAACGGTCATCCGTAACTTTATCGATACCCTGGTAAATCTGCCTTGGAAGAAAAAAACCAAGATCAATAACGACCTTACTAATGCTGAGAAAGTATTGGACGAAGACCACTACGGCTTGGATAAAGTCAAAGAGCGTATCTTGGAGTACCTCGCAGTTCAACAGCGTGTTGATCGTGTTAAGGCGCCGATTCTTTGTTTGGTAGGGCCTCCCGGCGTTGGTAAAACCTCTTTAGGTCAATCTATCGCGCGCGCTACCAACAGAAAGTTTGTACGCATGGCCTTAGGTGGTGTACGTGATGAATCTGAAATTCGCGGTCACCGTCGCACCTACATTGGATCGATGCCTGGCAAGATTTTGAGTAGCCTTACCAAAGTTGGTGTTCGCAATCCCTTATTCCTTTTGGACGAAGTAGACAAAATGGGTATGGATTTCCGTGGAGATCCAGCCAGTGCTTTGTTGGAGGTTTTAGACCCAGAGCAAAATCACACCTTCCAAGATCACTATGTAGAAGTTGATTTTGATCTGTCAGATGTTATGTTTGTGGCTACCTCGAACTCCTTAAATATTCCTGGTCCATTGTTAGATCGTCTTGAGATTATTCGTTTAGCTGGCTATACCGAGGATGAGAAAACCAGTATTGCTGTTAATTATTTGATTCCTAAACAAATCAAAAATAATGGCTTAAAGAAGGACGAGCTTAAGATTGAAGACAGCGCAGTACGCAATATGATTCGTTATTACACGCGTGAGGCTGGTGTCCGTTCTTTAGAGCGTGAAATTAGTAAGATTTGTCGCAAAGTTGTAAAGCTGTTGCTCTTGAAAAAAGAAGCAGCTCCAGTCGTTGTGAATGCGGACAACTTAGAGAAGTTTTTGTCGGTACGCATGTATGACTTTGGTTTGGCTGGTAAAGAAAATCAAGTGGGTCAGGTGACTGGTTTGGCTTGGACTGAGGTGGGTGGCGATTTGCTCACCATTGAAGCCGCTGTGATGCCAGGTAAGGGCGTTATTACCCGAACTGGTTCTATTGGCGATGTAATGAAGGAATCCGTTGAGGCTGCGAGAACAGTGGTTCGCTCCAGGTCTAAAAGACTTGGTATTACGGACGAGGCCTTTGAGAAGAAAGATATTCATATTCACTTCCCGGATGGCGCAACACCAAAGGATGGTCCATCTGCCGGCATTGCGATTACTACAGCCCTGGTATCTGTATTTACTGGAATTCCGATTCGATCAGATGTTGCGATGACAGGTGAAATTACGCTTCGTGGTGAAGTTTTGCCTATTGGCGGATTAAAAGAGAAGCTTTTGGCCGCCCATCGTGGTGGTATTAAGCTTGCCTTAATTCCTGAAGAGAACGTTAAGGATCTGATTGATATTCCAGATAATGTTAAGAATGCAATTGAAATTATTCCAGTTCGCTGGATCGATAAAGTGTTGGAGTTGGCTTTAGAGCGCATGCCTGAAGCTTTGCCAGATCCTACGCCTGAAGAGTTGGCCAAAAAGGCCGCTGAAGCTAGTAAGGCAAATGAAAAGGGTGCTGCGCCAGACGTTCTTAAGCACTGAAAATAGGGCGATTTTTCGTTAAATTCTCCTCATCTATTGAGGCGGGTTTAGCGGAAAATCCACCCAAGGCTCACGCTTAGGTTACAATCTCACCTGTAATATTTTGGGGCGCTTAGCTCAGTTGGTAGAGCGTCTGCCTTACACGCAGAATGTCGGGAGTTCGAGCCTCTCAGCGCCCACCAATCTATTACTCTTGCCAGCCTTTCTTAGCCTACTCGGGCATTTCAATACCTCCAGCCCAGCGCCTAGTACACTCGTGGTATTGATATTTTTTACTAGCGAACTTTTACATGTTTGATACCGTCCGTAAGCACCAGCGAATTTTGCAGCTTGTATTAATGCTTTTGATCGTTCCATCTTTTGCCTTCTTTGGAATTTCTAGTTATTCCAGCTTCCTGGACAAAGAAACCGACATTGTCAAAGTTAACGGCAAACCTATCACTGCTCAAGAAGTAGATTCAGCTGCGAAACGTCAGGCGGAGCGCGTTGGTGGAAATGCGCAGATTGCTCAAAGCCTCCAATTTAGACAAGCAATTTTGAATGAGTTATTGCAACAACGCATCCTTGGCTTTGCAGTCAGTAATTTGCGTTTGCAAGTTGGTAAAGAAGCTCTTGTGAAGAGCTTGCAAAATATTCCGCAGATTCGTGCGTTATACAAACAAGATGGCAGTTTCGATGACGCACGTTTTAAACAGCTCTTGGCTAGCAATGGCTTAAATGAAGATCAGTTTTATGCGAGCCAGGCATTTGACTTAAAAATTAGTCAACTAGTGAACTCTGTAGCGCGCACTGAAATCGGCAGTCCAAAATTATCTGAAATCATTTCAACGCTGTATGAAACTGAGCGTCAAGTTCAAGCTCTATCATTTGATGCGAAAGATTATCTAAGTAAGGTAAATCCATCCCAAGAAGACCTACAGGCTTTCTATAACGCCAACACAAAGCTGTTTGAGAGTCCAGAGTATGTGGATGTCGAGTACATCGTTCTCAAGGCCGATCCAAAAGAAGATGCCAAAGTGTTTGGCGAGAAAGCGGATCAATTCGCCAATATGACTTATGACCAGTCAGATAGTCTTAAGCCAGCTGCAGATAAATTAAAGCTGAGCGTTCAAACACAGAAGGGTGTAACGCGTTCTGGCGTAACGGGCGCTGCAAAAGATCATCCGCTGGCCAATCCAAAGGTAGTTCAATCTCTGTTTGGCGATGATGCAGTAAAGAACAAACGCAATATTGAAGCTGTACAAACCTCTCCAGGCGTTTTTGTTTCGGCAAGAGTAGTTATTTTTCATCCCGCTCAAACTTTGCCTTACAAAGATGTTGCTGCTGAAGTGAAGCGTCAAGTTAGCCAGCGCATGGCTGAAAAGCTTGCCATAAGTGCGGCAGCTGTGCGCTATGCTTCACTCGAACAAGATCCTAAAGGTGCCACCGGTTTTGCTAGCCCAATCTGGGTTTCTCGCAATAAACCTGCAAACTTAGTAGGTGGAGCGCTGGATCAGGTAATGTCCACTAACCCTGATAAATTACCTGCACTGGTTTCTGTTCAAAATCCAGGGGTCGGTACTATTCTGTATCGTGTTGATCAGGTAAGACAGACCACAGGTATAGATGCCAAGGTCCACAAGGCACAAGCGCAACAAATTCAAGCATTGGCAGCTCAGTCTGAGTTTGCTGGCTTTATGGCTTACTGGCGTGATGTTGCTGGGGTTAAGATAATCAACCCACTGAAGCCGCCATCATCTAGTTCGGGTAGCTAATCTAGGCTACCTATTACTCTTCAGCAGTGTTTGATATGGGGCCATAGCGCCCCATACGTTTTTAAAGAGAATGGCTTGCGCCTTTTCATTAGGATGCATCCGATCCGATTGAAATAAATTGATGTCAGAGGCAACGTTCTTTAAAAAAAACGGTACAAGTTCAACTTGTTCCTGGCGAGCAAGCCTAGGATACAGATTCTGAAATTGCTTGGTGTACTCTTGCCCATAATTGGGTGGAATCTGCATTCCAAACAATAGAACTTTTGCTCCTGATATTTTGCTTAATTGAATCATCTTGCGTAAATTTTTATCTGACTCTTGGATTGATAGTCCGCGTAATGCATCATTTGCCCCAAGCTCTAAAAGGACAATTCCCGGTTTCTTTTGCTCCAATAGTTTTGGTAATCTCGATAGACCTCCAGAGCTAGTTTCCCCGCTAATGCTGGCGTTAAAAACAGTCCAAGGACTAGCTTCTTTATGAAGTTGGTCTTCCAGGAGCTTTACCCACCCGGCACCGCGCGCCAATCCATATTCTGCCGAGAGACTATCCCCCATAACCAAAATAACGGGATTGGTCTGAGCCTGTGTACTAAAAGGAATAAACAGGCAAAATAGACCGGTTGCCATCAAAATGGCTCTCATTTTTCTACTCAAGAATCTCAACCAAATATTTTGAATCATTTATGAGTATTCCAGTCAAAGTCCTTAGCGCACTACATTTAGGTAAACAAGTTCTATCTAGCGATGGATCGTTAACCATTTTGCACGACATTAGCTTTGACGTCTTTGATGGCGAAAGTGTTGCTATTACTGGTGCGTCGGGTTCTGGGAAAAGTACATTGCTCGGTCTTCTAGCCGGGTTGGATACTCCCTCTAGTGGGCATGTTGAGTTGGTCTCTCAAAATCTGAATGACCTGGATGAAGATGGGCGGGCGCAATTAAGGGGGCAAAAGGTTGGCTTTGTATTTCAATCCTTTCAATTGCTGCCTCATTTAACGGCACTTGAAAATGTCATGCTTCCAGCTGAGCTGAACGATATGGCAAAGCCCAAAGAAAATGCTCTGGCCTGCCTGGACCAGGTAGGTTTAAGTGAGCGAGCCAACCATTTCCCCAAAACCTTATCAGGCGGAGAGCAGCAACGAGTGGCCCTGGCAAGGGCTTTCATCATGAAGCCAGCAATTTTGTTTGCTGACGAGCCCACGGGCAGCCTAGATGAGGTTAGCGGGAATCGGGTTATTGAGCTGCTTTTTGAGCTAAATCGAGCCAATCATTCCACCCTTATTTTGGTCACCCATGACCAGGCCTTGGCTGAACGGTGCCAGCGACAGTTGCACCTTCAAGGCGGGCGATTGTTGTAGGCAAAACCTTATAATCTAGGGATGTCTTTTTTCCACTTTTTGCCTGGCGCTGATGCGCTTTCCCCCTTCCGCCAACAGCGACTTTTGGCTACTTTGGCTGCCCAAGGGGTTGATCTTGAGTCTATTGAAGCTCAATACCTCCATTTCATTTGGTCGGAGGCTGAGCTGAATGCCAAAAATCAAGATGTCATGGCTAGTTTATTGACTTATGGCCAGCTGTTTCACTCCAAAATACATCCAGGAAAATCTTGGTTCGGAACCGGTAAGGCCGAGAATCTAGGCGCCATCGTTATCCCAAGATTTGGGACTTTATCTCCTTGGGCCAGCAAGGCTACTGATATAGCTCGTCAATGTGGATTGGATGTGTTGCGGATTGAGCGTGGCGTTCAGTTTTCATGGAAAAGCAAAAAGGCGTTAACCCCAGAGCAACAACAATTAGTGCTAGCTGCTGTACATGACAGAATGACTGAAGCGGTGATTGATTCTACGGATGCAGCCAATGCTTTATACCAATCACTCGAGGACAAGCCATTCACTCGCATACCAGTGATGACTGAAGGCAGAGTTGCCCTTGATAAAGCTAATCAGGAATTAGGCCTTGCTTTATCTGATGACGAGGTGGCATATCTTGTTGAAAACTTTATACGCCTGCAGCGCAATCCATCAGACGTTGAGTTGATCATGTTTGCGCAAGCAAATAGCGAACACTGTCGCCATAAGATATTTAATTCCAGCTGGACAATTGATGGCGATGATCAAGAGCGATCCTTGTTCGCTATGATCCGCAATACTCACCAATTACAACCCGAAGGTACGATTGTTGCGTACTCTGATAACTCCGCAGTCATGGTTGGCTGCGAAGCGGAAACCTGGGTTCCCCAGGGCAAAGATCAACGCTATGAAAAAGATACGCGCTTGGTCCATACCCTTATGAAGGTGGAGACTCATAATCACCCGACTGCGATCGCTCCCTTTCCTGGCGCATCTACAGGTGCGGGCGGTGAAATTCGTGACGAGGGTGCTACTGG
Source organism: Polynucleobacter sp. JS-JIR-II-50 (assembly GCF_018687895.1). Lineage (NCBI taxonomy): Bacteria > Pseudomonadati > Pseudomonadota > Betaproteobacteria > Burkholderiales > Burkholderiaceae > Polynucleobacter > Polynucleobacter sp. JS-JIR-II-50. Next base: position 1,054,317 of record NZ_CP061307.1, read on the forward strand.
TATTGGCGGACGTCCCAAAGCTGGCCTTACCGGTTTCTCAGTATCTAATTTAAATATTCCTGGCACAGATCTTCCTTGGGAGAATCTGAAATACGGCAAGCCTGAGCGCATCGCTACACCTTTACAAATCATGATTGAAGGGCCACTAGGCGGCGCTGCATTCAATAATGAATTTGGTCGCCCAATTTTAGGTGGTTACTTTAGGGTCTTTGAGCAAACATTAGATGGCATACGTCGCGGCTATCACAAGCCCATTATGATTGCTGGCGGTATCGGAAGCATTGATTCAATCCATACCGAGAAAAAAGCAATTCAAGCAGGGCACCTATTCATTCAATTGGGCGGCCCAGGTATGCGAATCGGCATGGGCGGCGCTACGGGCAGCTCTGTTGCGACCGGGACAAACACTGCCGATCTTGATTTTGATTCTGTACAACGAGGCAATCCAGAAATGGAGCGTCGCGCACAAGAAGTAATCAATGCCTGCCGCGCTCTGGGTGATCGCAATCCAATTGTTTCTATTCATGATGTAGGCGCAGGTGGTATATCAAATGCATTCCCCGAGCTGGCAGATGGGGCTGGATTAGGGGCTGCATTTAATCTTCGGAGCGTACCGCTAGAAGAGAGTGGTATGAGTCCAGCGGAGATTTGGTGCAATGAATCTCAGGAACGTTATGTTTTAGCCATAGACGCCCAGGACTTAGATCTATTTAAATCATTTTGCGAACGTGAGCGCTGCCCCTTTGCAGTAGTTGGAGAAGCAACTACGGAACGTCAACTGAAATTAAGTGACTCAAAGCAGCCATCATCTGATGATGCAGCTCTTCCAATTGACATGCCCATGGAAGTTTTGCTTGGTAAGCCTCCAAAGATGCATCGTAACGTTACAAGAGTTGCCCAGGAGTTTAAAGAATTAGACGTAACGGATGCCGATCTTGCGCAATCAATAGCGTGGGTCTTGCAACAACCCACTGTAGCTAGTAAATCATTCTTGATTACGATTGGTGACAGAACTGTTGGTGGTCTAAATGCTAGAGATCAGTTTGTTGGACCATGGCAAGTTCCTGTAGCCGATTGCGCCGTAACTCTGATGGATTACAAGGGTTATCGTGGTGAAGCAATGTCTATGGGTGAAAGAACTCCATTGGCAGTGATAGATGCCCCAGCTGCTGCACGTATGGCAGTAGGTGAAGCCATTACCAATCTTTTAGCTGCTGATATTGTCAGCCTCGAAGGCGTAAAGCTTTCTGCAAACTGGATGGCGGCATGTGGTGCTCCTGGTGAAGACGCCAAGCTCTATGACTCTGTTGAAGCAATTGGCATGGAGCTGTGCCCTGCGCTTGGAATATCGATTCCCGTTGGTAAAGATTCATTATCTATGTCTACCGCATGGCAAGATGGTGATGAAGCTAAGAAAGTAGTCGCCCCAGTTTCTTTAATTATTTCTGCTTTTGCATCCGTACTAGATGCCCGTAAAACATTGACACCTCTGCTTCAATTGAAGAGTAAAGACGGATCTCCACAAGAGACTGAGCTGATCTTGATCGATTTAGGGCGTGGCAAGAATCGCATGGCGGGAAGTATCTTGGCTCAAGTGCTCGATCAGTCCGGAAAATCAGCGCCTGATATTGATCATCCAGAAGATCTCAAGTCTTTTGCTGCCGCCATAATTGAGCTACGTAAAGAGAATAAGCTTTTGGCTTATCACGACCGTTCTGATGGTGGGTTGTTTGCCACCATTGCCGAAATGGCTTTTGCCTCCCATTGCGGAATTTCACTTAACGTAGATATGATCGCCATGGACGCTGGGCAAGAGCCTGATTATGGTGATGCCAAGAATTGGGCGCAGCAGGTTTCTGGTCGTCGCCATGAACAAACCATGCGCGCGTTATTTAATGAAGAGTTAGGCGCAGTAATTCAAGTTCGCAAAGAAGATCGGGATGCGGTATTCGCCGTATTGAGAAAGTTGGGCTTAAGTGCTCATAGTCATGTGATCGGCAAGCCCAATACCAACGGTCGTATTGAAATTTGGCGTGACGCTAAAAATATTTTTGCTGAGCCGCGTGAAGTGCTGCAAAAGATTTGGACTAACACTAGCTATCAAATAGCGCGTTTACGCGATAATCCTGCCTGTGCTGATAGTGAATTCTCGCTCTTGGACAATGTTGCCGACACGGGCATGAATCCTAAACTCACATTCAATCCTTCTGAAGATATTGCGGCGCCATTTATTGGTAAAAATGCACGTCCTAAAGTTGCTATTTTGCGTGAGCAAGGGGTTAACTCCCATGTTGAAATGGCGTACTCCGTTAATTGGGCCGGATTTGATAGCTATGACGTCCACATGTCTGATTTACTTAGTGGCAAGGCAAAGCTAGAAGACTTTAGAGGTTTAATCGCTTGTGGTGGCTTTAGTTACGGAGATGTATTGGGTGCCGGTGAGGGTTGGGCAAAAACAATTCTATTTAACCAGCAGCTCCGAGATCAGTTTTCTAAGTTCTTTGAGCGTCAAGACAGCTTTGCATTAGGTGTTTGCAACGGTTGTCAAATGATGAGCAATCTCTCGGGAATCATTCCGGGTGCAGAAGCATGGCCTAAATTTACGCGTAATCAATCAGAGCAATATGAAGCACGCTTAGTGATGGCGGAGGTCATGACTTCACCTTCAATATTCACCCAGGGCATGGAGGGTAGTCAGATACCAATTGCTATCGCTCACGGTGAAGGATTCGCCAACTTCAGCCAACAAGGCAGCTTAGAGAAAATTCAAAAGCAGGGCTTAGCCTCATTCCGCTTTGTGGATCATCAAGGCAACCCAACAGAAATTTACCCAATGAATCCAAATGGATCACCTAATGGATTAACTGGGGTTACAACACCTGATGGCCGCTTTATGGTCATGATGCCTCATCCAGAGCGTGTATTTAGGGCTGTACAGATGAGTTGGTGTCCGCCCGAATGGTTGGATACTCCGGATGGCGCTAGCCCGTGGTTGCGTCTATTCCGCAACGCACGTCGTTGGGCGAATTAAATTGTCCTCTGAGAGCTTAATGGAGCCGGTCACCTTTTCCGAAAGTGGTGGCGTGCGTTACCTGCATTTTGGAACAGAATCTATTCAGGGGGCAATGCGCTTGCGTGATCCTGAAGAGATTTACCTCGAATACAACCAGCAAATGATGGCATGGCTTTTGTTTTTAGAGACCAAACCTGGCATGCAAATTGCTCAACTTGGGCTCGGCACGGGGGCCTTAGCTAAGTTTCAGCATCAACATTGCCCAGCCGTTAAAACTACTGTTGTGGAGTTAAATCCCGCTGTAATTGTTTCTGCGAGATCGATGTTTTTTACGCCTGACGATGATCGCCGCTTAGAAACGCTACAAACTGATGCAAAGCTTTTTGTAAAGAATAAGAAGTATCAGGGTCAGTTTGATGCCGTTCAGGTGGATTTGTATGATGCCATTTGCGATGGTCCTTCAGTAAGCTCTCTGGATTTCTATAAAGGTTGCTACGAGATTCTTAAGGGGCCTGGTGTCATGACGGTGAATTTATTCTCACGACACAAAAGCTTTGATATAAACCTTAAGAATATCTGTGAAGCTTTTGACAACAGGGTGCTCTTATTTCCAGAGTCCCATGATTGCAATGTCGTCGCAATCGCATTTAAGGGCCCTAAGCTTGAAGCGGAGTGGAAGGATGTTTCAAAGCGGGCAAAACTGATCCTTGAAAAAACAGGCCTGCCAACCAATAAATGGGTCTCGGGCATTAGTCGAGAGAACGCCAGACAAGAAAGTAAGCTCTCGATTTAATTATTCGAGATAAAAAAAGAAAAAGGCGATCGTTTGATCGCCTTTTTTGCTTCTCAACCTATTGCCAGGTTGAGGGTGATACATATTACACAGTCACAGTATCTGCAACATCGCTAAATGACTTGAGCTTATCAAAACTCATGTATTTGTATACATCACCAGCTTTAGCATCGAGCGCCTTCACTTGCTCTAAATACTCTGCAGGAGTAGGTAGGCGACCCAAGAGGGCGGCGACAGAAGCTAATTCAGCAGATGCCAAATACACACGAGTATCGATACCTAAGCGGTTTGGGAAGTTACGTGTAGAGGTTGATACAGCTGTTGAGCCCTTGCGGATCTGCGCTTGGTTACCCATACAAAGTGAGCAGCCTGGGCTTTCCATGCGGGCACCAGCGGCGCCTAACATGCCGTAGTAGCCTTCTTCCATCAAGACCATAGCATCCATCTTGGTTGGAGGCGCTACCCATAAGCGGGTTGGCATATCTTTCTTGCCTTGTAAAACCTGACCAGCTGCGCGGAAGTGGCCAATATTGGTCATGCATGAGCCAATAAACACTTCATCAATCTTGTCGCCAGCTACTTCAGATAATACTTTTACATCATCTGGGTCGTTAGGGCAGGCAAGGATAGGTTCTTTGATTTCATCGATATTGATTTCGATGATCTCTGCGTAGTCAGCATCCGCATCGGCTTTGAGTAGTTGTGGATTAGCAATCCAAGCTTCCATGGCTTTGATGCGGCGACCAAGAGTACGCTTATCTTCATAACCATTAGCAATCATCCACTTCATCAAGGTGATATTTGATGTCATGTATTCAATGATTGGCTCTTTGTTCAAGTGAACAGTACAGCCGCCAGCAGAACGCTCAGCAGAAGCGTCAGACAATTCAAATGCCTGCTCAACTTTCAGGTCGGGTAGACCTTCTATTTCAAGAATGCGGCCAGAGAAAATATTCTTCTTGCCTTGTTTCTCAACAGTGAGCAAACCCTTTTTGATTGCATATAAAGGAATTGCATTCACCAAGTCGCGCAAAGTGATGCCAGGTTGCATCTTGCCTTTGAAGCGAACTAAAACAGACTCAGGCATATCCAATGGCATTACACCTGTAGCTGCTGCGAAAGCAACTAAGCCTGAACCAGCGGGGAATGAAATACCAATTGGGAAGCGTGTATGGCTATCGCCACCAGTTCCACAAGTATCTGGGAGGAGCAGGCGGTTCAACCAGCTATGGATCACGCCATCACCTGGGCGCAAGGCAACACCACCACGATTAGTCATGAATGGTGGAAGCTCATGTTGGGTGCGAATATCTACAGGCTTTGGATAAGCCGAGGTATGGCAGAACGACTGCATTACGAGATCAGAAGAGAAACCAAGGCAAGCCAAGTCTTTCAATTCATCGCGCGTCATTGGGCCTGTTGTGTCTTGTGAGCCAACAGTAGTCATATGCGGCTCGCAATAAGTACCAGGGCGTACGCCTTGTCCTTCTGGTAAGCCACAGGCGCGACCAACTATTTTTTGAGCCAAGCTAAAGCCCTTCTTGTTGTCGACTGGATTAACCGGCAAACGGAATTCAGCAGAAGCAGGCAAGCCCAGTGCAGCACGTGCTTTAGCAGTTAAGCCACGACCAACGATTAAAGGGATACGTCCGCCAGCGCGTACTTCATCCAGAATGACAGGCGACTTCAATGCAAAAGTGGTGATTTCCTGACCGTTTTTAAATACTTTTCCTTCGTAGGGCCGAAGTTCAATCTCATCACCCATATTCATTTGAGAAACATCTAATTCGATTGGTAATGCTCCGGAATCCTCCATTGTGTTGAAGAAGATCGGGGCAATATTGGTACCTAAGCACACACCACCAAAACGCTTGTTTGGTACGAATGGAATATCTTGACCTGTCCACCAGAGAACAGAGTTTGTTGCAGATTTACGTGATGAGCCTGTACCTACTACGTCTCCAACGTAGGCAATTTGATTACCTTTTTTCTGGAGAGCAGCGATTTGCTTCATCGGACCGCGAACTCCACTCTCATCTGGCTCAATGCCAGGACGGGGGTTCTTGAGCATGATGGTTGCATGCAGTGGAATATCAGGGCGGCTCCATGCGTCAGGCGCGGGAGAAAGGTCATCGGTATTAGTTTCACCCGTTACCTTGAAAACAGTTAACTTCATGCTCTCTGGAACTGCAGGACGGCTAGTAAACCAGTCTGCATTGGCCCAGCTTTGCATTACCGCTTTAGCATTCGCATTGCCTTTTTCAGCAAGCTCTTGAACGTCGTTGAAATAATCAAACATCAAGAGTGTTTTCTTGAGCGCTTCTGCAGCAGCAACACCGCACTCGGAGTCAGATAAAAGCTCTACTAAAGGTTTGATGTTGTAACCACCTAACATCGTGCCCAAAAGTTCAGTAGCACGTACACGGGAAATTAATGGAGATTTTTCTGTACCTTTGGCAACAGCATCTAAGAACTCAGCTTTAACTTTAGCTGCATCATCTACACCAGCAGGAACGCGGTTTGTGATTAATTCAACTAGCTCGGATTCTTTGCCGGCAGGTGGGTTTTTCAGCAATTTCACCAATTCAGAGGTTTGATCCTTGGTTAAAGGCAGGGCTGGAATACCGAGAGCTGCGCGTTCAGCGACGAGGGCGTTATAGGCTTCTAACATTATGTTTCCTATGGTGTAAAAGTGATCAATAGAAAGGCCAAAAGGGAATTCTCTCCCGTTTTGCCAAATTATAGTTGCTAAATCAAGTCTTATATAAGAGTTTAAACCCTAAAAAATCGGCAAATTAGCCAAAATCAGGACTTTATTTGGACCCATGACTTTGAAAATGGAGCAATTACACAACTTGCTCTTCCTTGAGGGCCCAAACTAGTGCCACTACCCAGCCAATCAGGGACCATCCTAAAAACAGGTTTAAGGCAAAAATAGCCCCTGTATTTGCCCTTTTTTTGTGAAATGCTATGGCAAAAGGGAGGAAATAAAATAGGGAGAGAACGGTGATTAATATCGCAAATAAAAGGCGCATAGGTATTAAATCGTTAGATTGGGGTGGACGAGATCCTATATTAACGATTTTGAAATTTCCCCGCCCCTGATGGCTATCGTTATAATTACTTTTTCCAACAGAGCTTAAGCGATGACCAAATACGTTTTTGTCACTGGTGGTGTGGTTTCTTCTTTAGGGAAAGGAATCGCAGCTGCCTCGCTTGCCGCGATTCTTGAATCCCGCGGCTTGAAAGTCACCCTCCTAAAATTAGACCCTTATATCAACGTTGACCCGGGTACCATGAGCCCGCTCCAGCACGGAGAGGTTTTTGTAACCGAGGATGGTGCTGAGACCGACTTGGACTTGGGTCACTATGAGCGCTTTGTTTCTGCAAAGATGCGCAAAAGTAATAACTTCACTACTGGCCAGATTTATGAGTCAGTCATTAGCAAAGAGCGTCGAGGTGAGTATCTTGGAAAAACTGTCCAAGTTATTCCGCACATTACAAATGAAATCCAAGCCTTTGTAGAGCGTGGAGCTAAAGCTAGTCATGACGGCAAAGCAGATGTTGCTATCTGCGAAATCGGCGGCACTGTTGGCGATATTGAATCACTACCGTTCCTAGAGGCTGCAAGACAGATGAGCTTGCGTCTGCCTTTGCATGATTGCGCCTTTGTCCATTTGACTCTCGTGCCTTATATCCATAGTGCTGGCGAGTTAAAAACTAAACCAACGCAACACTCTGTTCAGAAGCTTCGTGAGATTGGCATCATGCCGACAGTATTGCTCTGCCGTGCTGATCGCCCGATTCCAGAAGATGAGCGCGCAAAGATTTCTTTATTCTCAAACGTACGTGAAGAAGCGGTGATTTCAGTTTGGGATGTAGATACGATTTATAAGATTCCTGAGATGCTCCAAGCCCAAGGCATGGATGATTTAATTTGCCGTCAACTAGATTTAAAAGCCAAGCCAGCAGATCTTTCCGTATGGGCCAACCTAGTTTATGAAATGGCAAACCCACAACACGAAGTGACTATTGGTATGGTTGGCAAGTATGTGGAGCTAACAGAGTCATACAAATCACTTATTGAAGCTTTGCGTCACGCAGGCATTCATACACATACTCGCGTCAATATTAATTACATCGATTCTGAAGTCATTGAAAAAGATGGAATTGATTGCTTGCAAAAGTTGGACGCGATTTTGGTTCCCGGTGGCTTTGGTAAGCGTGGTACTGAAGGCAAAATTGCTGCCATTCGTTATGCACGCGAAAACAATGTCCCTTACTTGGGAATTTGTTTAGGTATGCAATTAGCCGTGATTGAATTTGCACGCCATGTAGCGAACCTTACGAAGGCGAACAGCACTGAATTTGATCCTCTGTCAGAGCAGCCTGTTGTTGCTCTAATAACCGAATGGTTGGACAGAGAAGGGCGAGTAGAGAAACGCACTAACGATTCTGATTTGGGCGGCACTATGCGTCTAGGGTCGCAACGCTGTCCAGTTAAAGCTGGAACCTTAGCCCATCGCATTTACGGTCCAGAGGTAAATGAGCGTCATCGTCATCGCTATGAGGTAAATAACACCTACGTGCCGCAACTAGAACAATCTGGTTTGATTATTTCAGCTAGAACCCCCAATGAAGAGTTGCCTGAGATGATGGAATTACCAGCATCAATGCATCCTTGGTTCTTTGGTGTGCAGTTTCACCCTGAATTTACTTCAACTCCGCGGGATGGGCACCCTTTGTTCTCAGCCTTTATCAGTGCCGCACTTGAGCACCAAACAGCCGCTGAAAAGCAGGCTGCATAAGGGAAGAATATGAGCGCATTCAAGCTTTGTGGTTTTGATGTTGGTCTAGATCATCGCTTCTTTTTAATTGCTGGCCCCTGTGTCATTGAGTCAGAGCAATCGGCTATCGATATTGCGGGTCAACTAAAGGAAATTACCTCCGCTCTAAAGATCCCGTTTATTTACAAGTCATCGTTTGATAAAGCCAATCGCTCATCAGGAACGTCTTTCCGTGGTCTAGGTATGGAGAAGGGCTTAGAGATTTTGGCTAAGGTTAAAAAGCAAGTTCATGTTCCGGTGCTTACAGATGTTCATGACATCAGCGAAATTGCTTCTGTAGCTAGCGTTGTAGATGTATTGCAGACCCCAGCTTTTTTATGCAGACAAACTGACTTCATTCGCGCCTGCGCTCAAAGTGGCAAGCCCGTTAATTTTAAGAAGGGTCAGTTTCTTTCTCCGCACGAGATGTTGAATGTTATTGAGAAGGCTCGAGTAGCCGCAGCTGAAAAAAATCTTCCAGACCAATTTATGGTGTGCGAACGTGGAGCTTCTTTTGGCTACAACAACCTAGTTTCAGATATGCGTAGCTTGGCAATTTTGCGGGAATCCAATGCGCCAGTAGTTTTTGATGCTACTCATTCGGTTCAATTGCCTGGTGGTCACGGCAACTCAAGTGGTGGTCAGCGCGAATTCGTACCAGTGTTAGCTCGTGCTGCTGTTGCAGTCGGCATTAGTGGCCTATTTATGGAAACACACCCAGACCCCGCAAAAGCGCTATCTGATGGCCCAAATGCTGTTCCGTTGGATCGCATGAAAGATTTGCTTGAATCACTATTGGCTATCGACGGCGCTGTTAAATCAACGGGAAGTTTTTTAGAAGACAGCTTCAAGTAAGTTATTACAACCCATTTCATATTGTTTTAAGGAGAAGGTGCATGAGCGCCATTGTTGACATCATCGGTAGAGAAGTTTTGGATTCACGCGGCAACCCAACAGTTGAGTGCGATGTTTTGCTTGAGTCAGGTGTTATGGGTCGTGCGGCTGTGCCTTCTGGAGCATCCACGGGATCCCGTGAGGCGATTGAGTTACGCGATGGTGACAAGACGCGTTACCTAGGCAAAGGCGTACTCAAGGCAGTTCAAAATATCAACATTGAGATTGCTGAATCCATTCTTGGACTAGATGCAAGTGAGCAAGCCTTCCTTGATCGCACCCTAATTGAATTAGATGGCACTCATAACAAAGCACGCTTAGGTGCAAATGCAACGCTTGCGGTTTCTATGGCTGTTGCTAGGGCAGCAGCTGAGGAAGCAGGCTTGCCTTTATATCGTTATTTTGGCGGCTCTGGCGGCATGCAGTTACCGGTACCCATGATGAATATCGTTAATGGTGGTGCTCACGCTAATAACAGCCTTGATATTCAAGAATTCATGGTGATGCCAGTTGGCGCCGAAAACTTCCGTGACGCACTCCGTTGTGGTGCAGAGATTTTCCATGAGCTCAAAAAGATCTTAGGTGCCCAAGGTATGCCTACTACTGTTGGTGACGAGGGTGGCTTTGCACCAAACTTCAAGAGTAATCACGAATGCCTACAAACCATCATGAAAGCAATTGAAGGTGCAGGCTATACGGCAGGCGAAGACGTTCTATTGGCTCTAGATTGCGCTGCTAGTGAGTTCTATAAAGATGGCAAATACCACTTGTCAGGCGAGGGTCTCCAATTAAGCTCAAGCGAGTTCTCTGACTACCTTGGTAACTTGACGGATCAGTTCCCAATTGTTTCGATTGAGGATGGCATGCATGAAGGTGACTGGGATGGTTGGGCTGACATCACTAAAAAGCTTGGCAAGAAAATCCAATTGGTTGGCGATGATTTATTCGTTACGAACACCCGCATCCTCCAGGAGGGGATAGATAAAGGTATTGCGAACTCTATTTTGATTAAGATTAATCAAATTGGTACATTGACAGAAACATTTGCTGCAATTGAGATGGCTAAGCGCGCAAACTACACTGCAGTAATTTCTCATCGCTCAGGCGAGACTGAAGATAGCACCATTGCAGATATTGCCGTTGGTACCAACGCAGGTCAAATTAAAACTGGCTCTTTATCTCGCTCTGATCGCATCGCTAAATATAATCAGCTATTGCGTATTGAAGAAGATCTGGGTGATGTGGCCACTTATCCAGGCAAATCTGTTTTCTATAACCTCAAGCGCTAAGTCTGATTACTTATTAGCTTATGCGGATTGTCATCTACTCCATGCTGGTATTGCTGATTGCAATTCAGTACCCGCTTTGGCTGGGTAAGGGTGGATGGCTAAAGGTTTACGAGATGGAGCGACAAGTCGAACTCCAAGACGCTAAAAATAGCCTCTTGGCCCTTCGTAATGCCAAGCTATCTGGCGATGTTAAAGATCTGAAAGATGGCACTCGAGCCATCGAAGAACGGGCCCGTGTTGAGCATGGGTTAATTAAGGAAGGTGAGTTTTTCGTGCAAATCTTACCGACCGATAAAGCATCCAACACCCAAGCTACAAAACAGTAGTATTTAATGACCGCTAGATGGCAGCCTCGTAGCGTCACTCAATAAATCTGTTTTAAAAACCTGAAGGCAATCAACCGCATCAAAGCGGTATGGTTTTGCACAAAAATCACAAACGGTCTCTACAGCACCTTGCTCGGCAAGAATACTTTGAACCTCTTCTTCACCAAGCATTCGCAAGATATCGGCAACCTTAGTGCGAGAGCATCTACAAGCAAAACGAATGGGGCGAGTAGGGAAGCTGCGTACACCATTTTCGGCGGACTCCTCCAAAAATAAACGCCTCAAAATAGTCTCTGGCGGAAGCGTTAACAATTCTTCATTAGTAATTGTTTCACCAAGCGTTTGAATGCGTGACCAGCCTTCAGCCGCAACCTGCGGATCCAGATGGGCATGGCCTCCAGAATTTGGCAATCGTTGTAACAATAAGCCGCCAACATGGGTATCACTTGATGCAAGCCAAATGCGTGTATCCAATTGTTCGGAGTTTTGCATATACAGGGCTATAGCCTCTGCAGCGCTAGTGACCGGTTTAATGACTGCTCCTTGATGATCTTGAAGCGCTACGATGCCTTGGTAGGGTGCCTGTCCTGGTTCACGGTCAGCTGGATCTAAGGTAATAACCAATCTTCCGCTTCCACTAACATCCAGTAGATCGGCTAGAGTTGCATCTGACCCTATTTCAGAGGGGTCAACAGAAAGCTTGACTGTAGCCCTCATGGATAAATCAGACTTACATTCAACCACTAGAAGCTGAATGGGGCCCTTGCTTTGCGCTTGAATGATGAGGGTTCCATCAAATTTGAGGCTGGCACTTAAAAGGGTGGCAGCGCCAACAAAGTCACCCAGAATCGTACGGATGGCAGGGGGGTCGTTACGACGCTCTAGAACGGCCTGCCAGGCGCTTCCAATAGATACTATTTCCCCGCGAACCGGGGCCCCATCACACATAAAGACTAGTAATTCATTCATATTTCAAAGTATCCACTTTTTTTCGGTTTTAGTCTCAGCAAGCCTGACCTGAGATAATGTGATTTATGCATATACGTACACGTTTCGCCCCAAGTCCCACGGGCTTTATTCATCTGGGAAATCTTCGCAGCGCTCTATATCCGTGGGCTTTTGCGCGCCACAATAAAGGCGACTTCATTCTTCGTATTGAGGATACTGACCTTGAGCGCTCATCACAGGAGGCTGTAGACGTCATCATCGAAGGAATGGCGTGGCTCGGCCTAGATTTGGATGAGGGTCCGATCTACCAGATGCAGCGTATTGATCGATATCGTGAAGTAGTAAAGCAAATGCTAGATTCTGGATTGGCCTATCCTTGCTACATGAGCGAAGAGCAGCTCAATAAACTCCGTGATCAGCAAATGGCAAATAAAGAAAAGCCTCGCTATAACGGCCTATGGAGACCTGAACCTGGTAAGACATTGCCACCTGTTCCCGAGGGTGTAAGCCCAGTAATTCGCTTTAAGAATCCAATTGGCGGATCTGTTATTTGGAATGACGCTGTCAAAGGTCAAATAGAAATTAGCAATGATGAGTTGGATGATTTGGTTATTGCTAGACCAGACGGAACGCCTACCTATAACTTTTGCGTAGTGATTGATGACATGGATATGAACATCACCCACGTTATTCGGGGTGATGACCATGTCAATAACACCCCTAGACAAATCAACATCATGAAGGCGCTGTGTGGAACTCCGCCTGTCTACGCCCATCTGCCAACCGTCCTCAATGATGCTGGTGAAAAAATGAGCAAGCGTAACGGTGCGATGAGCGTAAGGGATTACCAAAAAGCAGGTTATCTTCCTGATGCAATTCTGAATTACCTGGCACGTTTAGGCTGGTCTCATGGAGATGCTGAGATATTTACTAAAGAGCAATTTGTAGACTGGTTTGATTTGGAAAGTTTGGGGCGCTCACCAGCGCAACATAATCCAGAAAAATTACTTTGGTTAAACCATCAATATATTCAGAATTCAGAACCAGCCAAACTAGCAGCTGCAACTAAGCCATTTGCTCATGAGATGGGTATTGATACAGAATCCGGCCCAAACTTTGTTCAAGTAGTTGGCTTGTTAAAAGATCGCGCCAATACCCTGATTGAAATTGCAGAAGGGGCAAAGCTGTTTTACTCACCAGCGCCTAATTTAAGCGCAGATCAAATTAAAGAAAATATAGCCGAATCCGTTATTCCTGCATTGAAGGATTTGGTTGAAGCTATTTCATCAGCTGAGCCGACTAAAGAAGCTTATGCGGCTGTTTTTAAGCAAATATTGGCAAAGTATCAAATTAAAATGCCAGCATTAGCAATGCCCGTGAGATTCGCATTATTTGCCACTACACAGACCCCAGCCATTGATTCTGTGCTGGTTGTGTTGGGCAAGGAGGAGGCTGTCAAAAGGCTTTCCAAGGTAGTCCAATAGAGAACTTGCGTACCCGCACAAAAATAGGATAAAATCTTGGATTGTTTTGAGTGTCTTGTAGTTTTATCGCGAGATTTCGGGGGTATAGCTCAGCTGGGAGAGCGCTTGCATGGCATGCAAGAGGTCAGCGGTTCGATCCCGCTTATCTCCACCAAGCATTTAAAATAGTTGTTGTTGTAGTCCAGGTCCCCATCGTCTAGAGGCCTAGGACATCACCCTTTCACGGTGAGTACGGGGGTTCGAATCCCCCTGGGGACGCCAGATTCTTCTGGCAGAAGTAAAGCTGTATGATGTTGTGTTACGCGATGTATTTGGAGCGGTAGTTCAGTTGGTTAGAATATCGGCCTGTCACGCCGAGGGTCGCGGGTTCGAGTCCCGTCCGTTCCGCCAAGACAAATAAAAAGCCCCCTTAATCGGGGGCTTTTTCTTGATAAAAAATAATTCTTTATACGTTTTCCGCCTCTTTACTGAATGTTTATTTGGTTGCAGTAGGCGCAGGCGTTATGTAATTTGCATTTAAATCAGTTGGACCCCCAAAATTAGCTCCCGCTCCTACAGAGCTATTTACGTTAACCGATGGATAGGTGGGGGTAAATTGCATTGATTTTGATGTTAGGTTTGCAGGGGCATTGGCTGTACTGCTGGCGCCGCTAGTGCTATTGCTGGGATTAGTTTGTGTTGAGGTCTTCGCACCTGACGTCGTACTGGTAGAAGGCTTTGCTGTAGAGCTAATCGAATTAGCTGTATTTGCGGTGGCGGTTGTTTTAGTGGTTGAGGAAGTTATTGCGGACTTCTGAGCTGCAGCAGTCTCAACTGTGGCAGTTTTTTGTGCAGCAGCTTTTTGTGCTGCAGTAGTTTTTTGTGCAGCAGCGGCAGCGGCAGCAGCTTTTTGTGCAGCAGCGGCAGCGGCAGCAGCTTTTTGTGCAGCAGCATTTTGAGCGGCAATATCAGTGGTGGTGGAGCTTGTTGCTGCTATAGCAAGAATAGGGGAGAGGATGCATAGGTAACCAGCAGTTATGTATTGGAAAAGTTTGCAATAATGCATGGTTACCTCAATTCAGATTGGGGACATCAAAATTACCACTAAGGCGTTTCAAAAGTATAAGCGTTTTAGCGTGAACCGTGCGCGCATCAAATAGCTCATACTCCGCCTCTCTGAGCTGTAAAACGGCCTGTATACCAACTTTCTTGGAAGTTTTAGTAACGCTATAGGCTAAATTAGCTCTCTCTAGGCGCTCTTTAGCCGCTTCATATTGCAAATAAGTTTGGTTAAGTTCTGTGATCACTCTAGTTTTAGTGGCCACTAAGTTAACCTCCTGTTCTGCAATCGAATTGGATCCCGCGATGACATCAGAATCGATCATGAAGCCATTACCTATAGGTATGGATAATAAAAAACTAAACGATTTTTGAGCGCCATAATCAAGTCCGCCTGTAGAGTAAGAGGGCGTTTCAGTATAGTAAATACCGGGCATTAGATCGACCCCTTTACTGGCTTTAATCGTCTCTAAATTAGCAGTTGCAGAATCTATTGAAGCCTTTCCTTGGCGTACATCAGTTCTTTTTTCCAATCCTTCTGAAACCAACGTCTTCACATTAAAATTTTCTGGCGGCATATTTAATGTGCCCACAGGCAATGGCAATTCTTTCTCGGCATTGCCAACAAAACTCACCAAAGTGTATGAATAATATTTAAGGTCATTACTAAGAACGCCCTGAGCAACCTGAAACTCTGCCTTGTTTCTTGAGGCCTCATCAGATGCAAACGGCTTGAGTCGATCAATTGCAGCTTGATAAGACTGCCACAGTAATTTAGTGCGTAAGGCATCTATGTAAGCAAAAATTGCCTGGGTTTCAACAGACTTGCTTTCCGTTAAGGCTTCGGCCATTTGGCGATTCAGGTCAGCTTGTGCTTGAGCTTCCCTGGCGGAGCGCTTACCCCAACCCTCAACAGTAATAGAGGCACCGTAAGTATTTGAGGAGGGATTTGTATATCCAACGTATGGCGTTTGGGTATACATACTGCCGCGTACATAGGTCAAAATTGGGCTTATATAGGGTCGACCTGCTTGCTTTGCAACTGAGGCCGCAGAATCAGAATTTAGATTTTTTATCTTGATGGTTGGGTTATCCAAATTCACCTCGCCAATGTAGGCAGAAAGCGCTATTGGTCGGAATTGGGTGTTGCTTGAGTGGAAGACGGGAAGTGATTGAGCCCCGGCTTGTGTGTCATAGAGTAAGGCTAAAAAAATACAGGTAAAAAAATTTGAGGGCATTTGCATTGCTTAACTCTCATTACGATTTCTAATTATTAAGCTAGAGGTATTAAGATTCGTTTCTCTTGAGATCTCTTCTTTTTTGATGGATTGCGCTATGAAGTTAATGGTTTCATTGGCTACAATCTCGCGCTCATTATCAACAGTAATTATGTGATATGAGTTTCCCAGCCAAATCGTACGTCTAGTCTCGGATGAAATGGAATTAAGAATCAAGTCAGGATTTTTGGGGGAAGCCGTTTCATCGTCAACTGCATGAATAATCAAAACATCTGAATTAATGGAAGGTAGGTCTTTTTTGGTTTCTTTAATTAATTTTAAAGACTCAATCAAATGCCTTGCAGGTAAATGTGCCGCCCCAAGCTCGCTGACGCTGTTGGCTTCCACAGCTTTCTTGATGCGCTTTCGCATTTCGAGGTTTTTTACTCCGTACGGGGCTGTTTCCTTGTAATGCCAATTTCGAATACCCAGAAAATATATAGCCTTAAGAAGAGGGTAATACCAGGGGACTGACCATCCATCAAAAATAAGCACTGGTGAAAGTAAGCTCAAGCTTTGAATATTTGAATTGCGCTCTGCAACAGCCAGGGAAAGGGTTGCGCCCATACTGAGCCCCACTAGCGATACTGATGTATGCATTTGCATCAAATCAATAACAAATTGCTCCACATCATCAATCCAGTTTTTATAGGATGTAATGCCGGTATGCGCAGAGTAACCCTTAATCCGGGGAATGGCGTAGCTATATCCTGATTGCTTCAGTAATCTAGGAATGGCGCCCATTTCTAGTTCGGACCCGCATAACCCAGGTAACAGAACAACAGCATGCCCATTGCTTCCCTGCTGAAATAGAAGGCAGCGGTCGGAATTTAGTATTGGATCAGTCATTCGACAATATTCTGTTTTAATGATTTGTTGTTATATTATTAACCATGAAAATTAATAACGCTAAGCGCTGGGCAAAGCCCGGTCTCGAAGGCTATTTTGCAGCTTTTTGCGGAGTTTGTATTGCGTTTGCAATTAGGTATACCCTGCATCCTTTTTTGCAAAGCAATTTGCCTATGACAGTTTTCATACTAAACACTATCGTTATTGCACTATTTTATGGTTACCTACCTAGCGTTTTAACAATTGCTATCTCCATTCCGTTAGCGTTCTTTTTCTTTGTTCCGCCATTTGATTCTTTTGAAACGCCGACTGCCCAGGATTCGTTTGTTTTTGCTTCCTATATTCTTATCGCCTTTATAGCGGTGGGGGTTGTTGAATGGCTACAAAGAGAGCGCTATAGGGCCATCCTTATCTCCAGGGTAAGTAATAGTAATTTTCAAATGCTCAGTCAGGCTAGCGTTTATCTCAAGAAAGAGCGCGATTCTAGCTAAAATACCTCTATTTAGCTGTTTTTAACTGGCTAGGACGGTGCATGCATCAAAAACCGTTAAATTGTGTGACAATCTCAGATGGATGTACATCAAATTATTAATTACTCTTTTTGGGCTAGGCTTATCTTTCACCGCATCTAGTGCGGGGTTAGGCTTTAATCCATTTCAAAAGTCATTATCTCCGACGTCTCCAAGCGGAGCCGCTCAGAAGCCGCCCCCCGTTACTCAGCCGTCGCCAAACACTCAACCGAACAAGCCACCTGCGCCAGTTTTGGTTCCCACTGCTAAGCCCGAGAAACAATCAAAAAAATAAACTTGTACTTCAATCATTTTAGATTGATGTTAATTACAAGTCTGGAGTAAATAAAACTACTTTTTCGTAGGGGTACTAATTGATGCAGCCATCGCATCAAAGTAAATTACTTTCACTTGCTCGCCCACATTGATATCCGCCAATAGAGCAGGGTTCTTTACTGTAACAGTGGTGATCTTGCCGCTGGGGCCCTTAACGGAAACCAGTTTTTTCTCGCGATTCACTTCCACAATATCAGCGATGATGGTTGTTTTATTGGTGATCGTCTCAGATGGCTTTTCATCAGCCTTAGATTTGGTTACTGTATTGGTTTCAACCTTTGAGCGAACACCATCACTTTTAGTCTTAATTAACTCAATAGCTACAGCGAGTTCATAACTTACGCTAACTCGATCACCTTTTTTGATCTGTGCAAAGTTGGTGATGTCAGGACCGGCAACAAACTTGGATTCGCCCTCCTTGTTTTTAAAGATAATGGTGCGAGTCTTCTTGTCGATCTTCACTACTTCACCTTCATATAGCTGGTAACGATTGTCAGTTACAGCAGCATCGATCACTGTTGGCTTGGCTGCTGGCGTAGATTGAGCAAAAGCCGAAGAGGATCCAATAAAAAGGGTTGCAATAATCAAGGCGACCGGGGCAAATTTAGTATTCATTATTTTCCTTGTATGTAAAAGGTACTAAATTCAATCTTAGTCTATTTTGAGAGCTAAATTGGCCCCTAAAGTCAGATATTCGTTGATGAGGCTTAAATAGTTATCTTTTGTTAATATCTCCCATCACATTGTTTTGCCTCATTTTGTCTACAAGGAATGTAAATGCCACAATTCGCTGCCAATCTCACCATGCTTTTTAATGAAGTGCCGTTTATGGAGCGGTTTGAAAAAGCAGCGAAGTCTGGATTTCAGGCTGTGGAATTTCTGTTTCCTTACGCTTTTTCTGCTGAAGATATCAAGCAAAATCTAGAGCAAAATAGACTCAAATTAGTTCTTCATAATTTACCTGCTGGTGATTGGGATGCAGGCGAACGCGGCATTGCCTGTTTGCCAGATCGTGTCGCAGAGTTTCAGGAGGGCGTTGCTAATGCTATTCAGTATGCAAAAGCGCTTGATGTTAAGCAGTTAAATTGTTTGGCTGGAAAAATTCCCGCCGGTGCTGATAAAGAGTTATTGCATAAAACATTTATTTCAAACTTACGTTATGCGGCCAGCGCCCTTAAAGATGTCAATATCAAACTTCTGATAGAGCCAATCAATACATTCGATATTCCTGGATTTTATTTATTCAGAACGCAGCAGGCCTTAGATATTCTCGATGAGGTGGGTTCAGATAATTTATTTATTCAGTATGACATCTACCATGCCCAGCGCATGGAAGGTGAGCTGTGCAAAACTATAGGAACCAATCTTTCTAAAATCGCTCACATTCAATTGGCGGATAACCCCGGCAGAAATGAGCCAGGTACTGGAGAAATTAATTACCCGCATCTATTTCAGTTCATTGATAGCATTGGTTATCGTGGCTGGATTGGTTGCGAATATAAGCCAGCATCTAATACCGAAGCAGGATTAGGTTGGATTAAAAGTCTAAATAAATAACAATACGGAGACATTATGAGTAAGCAATTAAAGCTAGGATTTGTTGGTCTAGGAATAATGGGTGCGCCCATGGCAGGCCATTTAGTTAATGCAGGGCACGAAGTTTTTATCAACACTCGCAGCAAGGTGCCGGAAGGACTAGCGTCTTCATCTGCGGTCCAATGCTCCTCACCTCAAGAAGTTGCTAGCAAAGCCGACATTATTTTTACTATGGTCCCAGACACTCCTGATGTTGAGAAGGTGCTATTTGGTGACAACGGAATAGCTTCTGGTCTTACCAAAGGGAAGGTTGTTGTTGATATGAGCTCCATATCACCAATTTCTACTAAAGAGTTTGCTAAGAAAATTAACGCATTAGGTTGCGATTACTTGGATGCCCCAGTTTCTGGCGGTGAGCTTGGTGCAAAAAATGCGACCCTCTCAATCATGGTTGGCGGAGATGAGGATGTCTTTGAGAAAGTGAAGCCTGTATTTGAGTTGATGGGCAAAAATATTAATCTCGTGGGTGGAAATGGAGATGGTCAAACCGCTAAGGTGGCCAACCAAATCATTGTTGCCTTGAATATTGAGGCTGTAGCAGAAGCACTCTTGTTTGCTTCTAAGGCTGGCGCAGATCCTGCAAAGGTGCGTCAGGCTTTAATGGGCGGTTTTGCTAGCTCCAAGATCCTAGAGGTGCATGGCGAAAGAATGGTTAAGCGCACATTTGATCCTGGTTTCAGAATTGAATTGCATCAAAAAGATTTGAACCTCGCTCTCAATAGTGCGAGAGCTCTGGGTGTCTCATTGCCAAATACGGCAACAGCACAGGAATTATTTAATTCATGCGCAGCTCATGGTGGTAAATCCTGGGATCACTCAGCAATGGTGCGCGCTTTAGAGAAGCTTGCAAATTTTGAAATTGGGCAAAAGGCATAAGCACTCACATGCCTTCAACTTTAGTAGTCTATTTGCATGGTTTTCGCTCCTCCCCAAGATCGAGTAAAGCGATCTTGACGGGGGATGCAATAAAAGCATTATCCACATTAGAGAATCAAATTGAGTGGTATTGCCCTCAGTTGTTAGCTTCACCAAAGGCCAGCATGGATATGGTGATACAGCATATTGAAGCATCAACTCATGATCACTTAGTGGTTATCGGATCCTCTTTGGGTGGCTACTACACCAACTACTTGGCCGAAAAATTTGGCTGTAAAGCTGTCATTCTTAACCCGGCAGTCAGAGCGCCAAAAGAGTTGGCGCCGCATGTTGGAATGCTAACCTCATACGATACCAACGAGCCTTACGATTTTCGTCCAGAATATATTGATGAACTAAAGGCGCTACAGGTTGAATCTATTAGCAACCCGTCGCGCTACTTTCTGATCGCCGCAAAAGGTGACGAGCTCCTGGATTGGCAGGAAATGGTTGATTTCTACAAGGGTTCAGAGCATTTGGTGCTTGATGGGGGTGACCATGGTATTTCAGATTACCCAGTTCATTTGCCCAAAGTTCTGAATTTCATTTCTAGATAGTGGATTGATTGCTGCTCGCTTCTTCTGTAAGATGATCTAAACGGCAGCAGCTCATTTGCGCTACCTAGAAAGGAGAGTTTGTGCTGAGCATCTTGAAATTAGACGCAGGTGGAATTCCCCAGGGCTGGGTTAATGCAGAAGAAGCCACCAAACAATATGCTGATAGAAGCGTTTTGTGGACTTTAGGTGACCCCATTTTTCAAATGCGCGGTGGCATTTCGAGATCTACTGGCAAGCAGTCCATTATCGAATTGCACTCCATCATTGCGGTAAAGGGCAGTGCCAAGATTAATCTCTTTGATGTGGTTCCCGTCATTACAAAACATAAACTGTTCAAGCGTGATCGCGGACTATGTGCTTATTGTGGTGACCCCATACACGAAAACCAAGCTGAAGCCGAGCACATCATACCCAATAGTCGTGGTGGTAAATATAGCTGGATGAACTTAGTCATCTCGTGCAGGCCTTGTAATCAACGCAAGGGTAATCGCATACCAGAGCAAGCGGGCATGTCCTTGTTGTATACGCCATATTTACCCAGTCTTTATGAAGACATGATTCTAAAAGGGCGCAACATTTTGGCCGATCAAATGGACTTCCTTGCAGCTAATCTCCCTAAAAATAGCCGACTTTTAGAGAGTCTGCTCTGAGCCCAAGAATAGGGCGGTGTAATTTTTTTCATCTTCCCAAGATACATTCCATCAGAATCATCCTTGCAGCTTTGCTGCTATCGGTATTAGGGCATCTCATTCTTTTTTTTGGACTTCCATTTATCTCTTTTTCTGAACCTGCGCCAATCGCAGATGACTTAATTATTAGGACCGATCTAAAAGTAGATCCTCCAAAGAAGATTCAAATTACAAAAGCCCCAAAGAAGATTCCAAAGAAATCTGAATCGACCAACGTGGCTGAAGGCTTAAAGTTAACTACAACCGGTCAGCAGGGTGGCGACTCCAATCTGGCGGGCGTAGCTTTTAAATTACCCGAGTCAGGCATCATTTATTACGACTCATATGTGGATGGTCAAAAGTACCAAACCGGTGAGATCGATTGGATGGTCGATGGCAATAACTATCGCCTCTATATCAATATCCCGTATGCATTTGTTGGCCCATTTGTTTTTGAATCTCGTGGCTCGGTTGATTCCTATGGAATAGCCCCAATTCTCTATTGGTCACAACGGGGTTCAAAACCCCCTCGTTATTCGCGCTTCGATCGAAATGAAAGTGGGCGAGGGCGGATGTTCTTCTCTGAGAAACCTGAGTTCACCCCTGAAATATTGCCTGGAACCCAAGATCGCTTCAGTTTAATGTTCCAGTTAGCCTCACTATTAAATGGAGATAGCAAATTGGATGAGGCAGGGTCAATTCGGCAAATACCGGTGGTTGACTACAACACACTGGAGATGTGGAACTTTAAAAGCTATGGTGAAACGACTTCGGAGGATATTCCCAGTCTAGGCAAGGCTGTAAACCGTCATTACGCCTTAATGCAACGAGAAAACGACCCTTACAAGCGCCAGGTAGACATCTGGCTTGCAAAAGACCTTGAGTGGCTACCAGGGCGTATTCGCTCTCAAGAGTCGAACGGAAGGGTGCTTGAGCTGGTTTTCAAGCAAAAGAACCCTATTGCAACTGTAGTTACGCCTTAATTTTAAAAGCCAGATCCAGATCTTGGGTTTTGATTATTGTGACCTAGCAGTGCACCCATCATTGTGTACAAGGCAGCGCCTGACATTGATACTGCAAAAATCCCTGAAAAAGAGATGATGATGGGCAGAATGCGCCACTGCTCTGATAGCTTGTAATCACCATATCCAACAGTGGTATACATTTCACCGGCAAAGTAAAAGGTTTGTGGGTTGGTCGGGAACACCTTTAAGGCTACGCAAATATAGGCCCAGACTACGATTTCAGCTAAATGGATAGCAATAACTAAGAGTATGGCCACGAAATACGACAGAAAGCTTGCCCCAACAATGCGCCGTCTGGTCATGACTTCATCGATTGCATGAAATGCACCAGCAATACCTAGAACGGCAACCGCATGAACGGCCAGCATCAGGCATGCGCTTACAACAATCACCCAGATCTGACCATTGCCCATATCTGTATTGATCTCATTAAATAGGGTTCCAAAGCTAGGAAGGTCAGTATTTTGAAAAAGGCTAAGCATGGTATTTTTTAGAGGATTGGATTACAGATATATCTTATTTGACATAATAATGATTATACGCAGATAGTCATATCAGGATTTAGGTTGCCCAAGAACTTTTGGCGCTACATAAGGCTGTTTATAAAGCTTCTGCCAACGTGAACTCAAGCCCTCAGCAATCCATGGTTTTTCATAAATCAGTGCTATATCGATAGCAGTAAATCCTTGCGAGTTACGCACCTGCAGATCAGCTCCTTTATCAAGCAATAACTTAACCAATGCTTCATTACCGGACTGAACCGCCATCATTAATGGCGTTGTATTGCTTGGGCTAAGTGCGTCAACAATAGCTCCATTGGCGAGTAAATATTGAGCGACCTCTAGATGGCCTCTCGCGCATGCGTAATGCAAAGGAGTCCAGCCTATGTGATTAATTTGAGCCTTTTGTATCTGTATAAGCCTCTTTACAAGGGGTAAATTGCCTTCAATGGATGCAATCATGAGTGGAGTTTCACCAAACTTATTGGAAATATCCACATCAGTAGTCTTATTAGTCAGCAGAAACGTGATGACATCCTCGGACTTGTCCTTAATTGCTAGATTCAGCATTAATTCTCCCTTGGCATCGAGTGAATTTGGGTTAACGCCTTTAGATACCAGTGATCTTACGGTCGAGACATCATTAAATTTGGCGGCTTTTGCAAAATCTGCAATGTCGCCGTCTGATTGGGCTAAAGCGAAGTTATTTAAGCCGAATAAAAAGCTTAAAATATAGGCCATTATCTTAATTTTATTTCTCATGAAAACTTTCTATCTATTTGAAAGCATTCATAAAAATTATTTGTAGTTTGCTTTGCTATGTCTTCAACGGATATGCCCTTAAGATCGGCAATAAATTCACCTACCTTAGATACCCACGCAGGCTCATTTGTTTTGCCACGATATGGAATGGGAGCCAAATAAGGCGAATCTGTCTCAATGAGCATTCTGTTTAAGGGCACCTGCTTACAGGTTTCTTGTAGTTCTTTAGCGCTTTTGAATGTCACAATGCCTGAAAAAGAGATGAAAAACCCCATTTCCATGGCTGCCTTTGCAACCTCGTAGGACTCGGTAAAGCAATGCATTACCCCACCAATTTGTTGGGCGCCCTCCTCTTTGAGGATTTTGATAGTGTCCTCGGAGGCGGCCCTTGTATGGATGATAAGAGGCTTCTTAGATGCGATAGAAGCTCTGATATGGGTTCTAAATCGTGCTCTTTGCCATTCCATGGACTCATAACTGCGATCACCCATGCGGAAGTAATCGAGCCCTGTTTCGCCAATTGCAACGATTTTAGGGTGCTTTAAAGCCGTCTCAACCAGAAAATCAAAGGTAGGTTCAGGAGTGTCTTCGTAATCAGGGTGAACACCAACCGAAGCGAAGAGGTTGGCATGATCTTGTGCTAATTTAAGTACATTAGGAAAGTCCGGCAAATCAACCGATACACACAAAGCGTGACTTACTTTGGCCGACTGCATATTGCTCAATACTTCCGTTAAACGGGATTGAAATTCCGGGAAATCGAGGTGGCAATGGGAGTCTATGAACATGACTCGTTATTTTAGACTGCCTGGGTTGATTCTATGAGCCAAAAATCTGTTGGTATTGGGAAAGCAATGCTTCTAACTGGATGCGGTTGGCTAGAGGATGATTTTCATGGCGACGAGCCTGTACCAGAGACTTCCATAGCTGGAGCATTCTTTGAACGTTCGCTGCTTTTGAAAGGCCCTGAAGCGTTGATATGTGCTTTGGGTAATAGCGTGGTGCACCACCTTGGGCAACTGACTGCAAATCTGAAACCCAGCGTTGCATGCTTGCCAAAAGAAAGCCATATTGAGCCTTGTATGTCTTCTCAGCTGCATCTAGCCAATTCATTCCCGCACCCTGAGCCATCGATTGCAATAAGTAGCGTGATGCCTGAATTGATATTGTGAGCTCATCCTTCTCATCTTTATTGTGTCTTGCGATCAAAGAGCTCAACACTGAAAATGGCGCCCCGCCCTGCTCATCGTAAATGGTTTCGACATCCCCATCATTTACTTTTAGGCCATCAATATTAATCAATTGGGTTTTTAGCCAAGCCAATCCTTGCTCGCGATCAGGGCGTGGTGCAGTCAGAAGTCGGCAGCGCGATCTAATCGTAGGTAAGACGCGATCAACACGATCAGCTAACAATATAAAGATGGTGTTGGCTGGAGGCTCTTCTAGAGATTTTAATAAAGTGTTAGCGGAGTCCGTGCGTAACATTTCTAATGGATAAATCAATATCACTCGATTACCGCCACGATGCGAGCCAATTGAAAGGTTTTCTATGGCATGACGGGTTTCTTCAATGGAGATATTTTTCTTTTCCTTTTTTTCGCTTGAATCACTGTCATCGTCACGTGCCGTTTTACCTCTTTTAGGTGTTTCGTCACCCTCATAATCAGCGTGAGGTAGGAGCCTTCGATGCGTTTCAGGAACTAAAGCAATAAAGTCCGGATGGTTACCCGTATCAAACCAGTGGCAGGCCTCGCATTGATTGCAGGGTTTTATTGCTGCATTTGAATTCTCGCAAAGAAGTGCCTTAGCAAGCTCAACAGAGAACGCAAACTTGCCGATACCAGACTGGCCATGCAGCAAAATCGCATTGGGAAAGTTGGCAAAATCCAAGCTTTCCCACAATGGTTTAAGCCAAGGCGCCATCAGATTATCTTGTTCCACTTAAATTGCAATCTGAATAAGTTTCAGACCATCCCAAATAGCTTCAGGGGTTTTCGTAGCATCGACTAGATGAAAGCGTGATGAATCATCCTTGGCTCTTCGCAGGTATTCCTGACGAACTCTTTCAAAAAAATCTAGATCCATCTTTTCAAATTTATCTGGAGCACGAACCTTGGAGCGACGGGCCTCTGCAACCTCACCAGGTAAGTCAAATAGGATTGTTAAGTTGGGTTGCAAAAGAGAGCCGTCGGGGCGACCCTGAACCCAGCGCTCCAAATCATTTAACTTTGCCAAGCTCAAGCCGCGACCACCACCTTGGTAGGCGAAGCTAGCATCTGTAAAGCGGTCTGAAATCACAATCTTTCCTGCCGACAGCGCTGGCTCAATGACCTGTGCAATATGCTCGCGACGTGCAGCAAACATTAATAAGGCCTCGGTCTCCAAATTCATGGGGGCATCTAAAAGTAGATTGCGCAATTGCTCGCCCAAACCAGTTCCACCGGGTTCACGTGTCATCACCACCTCTTTCTTTGGGTAGCGCTCTTGCATTAAATTTCTAAACGCATCGACGTGCGTACTCTTTCCTGCGCCGTCAATGCCTTCGAAACTAATGAAATATCCGTTTTGTGCTGATGTCATAGTCAAATAAATTTAGTTGGTGCTATTTCCGGGCGCAATTTTGCGTTGATATCGATTTACTGCTGACTCATGCTCTTTTAGGTTTTGTGAAAAGTGGCTACTACCATCGCCCTTTGCCACAAAAAATAAGGCGTCGCTTTTAGCGGGATGCGCAGCTGCCAAAATAGACTCTTTACTGGCCATTGCGATGGGGCTGGGAGGTAAACCTTTGTGCATATAGGTATTGTAGGCAGTGTCTTTACGTAAATCCGCTTTCCGTAAATTTCCATCAAATTTAGGGCCTATTCCGTAGATAACCGTGGGATCGGTTTGAAGAGGCATTCCTTTATTGAGTCTATTTATAAATACCGCAGAAATCATATCCCGATCGCTTGCGCGGCCAGTTTCCTTTTCGATAATGGAAGAGAGAATCAGAAGCTCATAGGGTGTTTTGAGGGGAAGCCCAGCTTCTTTTTGGTCCCAAGCCAGATTTAGTTGCTTTTGCATGGCTTGTGCCGCTTTGCGATAAATATTTAAATCCGGCTCATCTGGATCAAATACGTAGGTATCAGGAAGAAAAAGTCCTTCGTCACTGGGGTAGCTAAAATTGAGGGATTGCAGCAAGTCCTTATTGCTCATACCCTTGGTTTGATGGATAAGAGCTGGGTGCATATCGATGATGCCCCGCAGTTGCCAAATTGTCATGCCTGGAATAATCGCAATATTCTCCCTCACTCGATCGCCGCGTGCAATTTGTAGCAACACTTTGCCGAGACTTCCTCCCGCTGGGAGCATATACGTGCCTGGCTTTAGTTTTGATCCTACGAAAAGACTTCTAGCCCCTACCTGCATAGTGAATTTATTGATCGATAAGCCTTGTTCACCCAACTGATCGGCAATGCTTGAAAGGCTGGAATTAGGATTAATCTTTACTTTATAAACAAGTGCACTATCGACATTGGGGGTACTGGGCACCACTGGCAATAAAAAAATTACACCGTAAATTAGACCTAGAAAGATTACCAGAAGGGTCAACCAATACTTTAGACCTCGATCTTTTGACTTTTTCTTAATAAATAGGGATCTGCTCTGAATTTTTCTGCTCATCAGGCTATGATAAAAGGGTCATGATAAATAACCCCAAAATTGAGCAAAACTGGCTAAATAACCCCACTTCCCTACCCTGCAATTTGCCGCAGTGGGGATTGGTCCTGGTTGAGGGCTCAGACGCTGCAAGTTTTTTACAAAATCAATTAACAAATTCAGTATTGGGGCTTAACCGGACTCCACCCAGTCAAATAGCCCAAAATTTTTCGGGTGTCCGCCTAGTAGGTTATTGCAGCCCCAAAGGAAGACTGCTAGCAAGCGCATGGCTTGGATTGTTTCCATCTGGCGAGAACACTGATGATCGCTTTGCTTTATTTATTTCAAAAGATATTGCCGCAAGTACGGCAAAACGTTTATCCATGTTTGTTTTGCGCTCAAAGGTTAAGATTATCGATGTATCCGAGGATTGGATTATCTCTGGACTACATGGTTCTGAGGAGCAGATTGTCGAATTTAAGCTTGATCCCAGCGCTATAGCTTTACGCATGCCAGATGTTTTGGCAAACAATCAATCGGTTGCCCGTCTTTTATTTGCAATACCTGTTGATAGGCAAGCAAGTGCACGCGATTCTAGTGAAATGCTTCAAACATGGAATGAGCTTGAGGTCTTAAGTGCCATCCCTAGAATTGTTCAAGCAACACAGGAGCAATTTGTACCACAAATGATTAATTTTGAATCTGTAGCTGGGGTAGATTTTAAAAAAGGGTGTTATCCAGGCCAAGAAATCGTTGCTCGTAGTCAATATCGCGGCGCCATCAAACGTAGACTACAAATTGCCCATATAGATAAAAGTAGTTCAGATGAAAACTTGGCAATGCCGGGCGTTGAACTTTTCCACTCCAATGATCCCTCCCAGCCATCAGGAATGGTAGTTTTATCTGCACATTCTCCAGAGGATAAGCAGCGTATTGACCTTCAGATCGAGTGCAAGTTAGAGGCGCTTGAAAATGGGGAAATTCATCTTGGTAGCCCTGAAGGACCTGTGTTAAAAATAGATTTATTGCCCTACCCTTTGCTCGAAATTTAATAGTCCTTATGTGCCTTATTCTCTTCGCTTGGAATTCTCACCCAGAATATTCGCTGGTGGTAGCAGCGAACCGTGATGAGTTTTATGAACGCAATACCGATGGCGTTTCTTGGTGGTCTGAACATCCTCATGTTTTAGCAGGCAGAGATCGCGCCGATGTATTGGGGAGTCCTGGCACCTGGCTTGGATTTACCAAGACCGGCAAATTTGCAGCCTTAACGAATGTTAGGGCGCCTAGCGAGAAAAATCCCGATTCTAGAACGCGTGGTGAACTATCTTTGATGTACCTCACCGGCAATGAGCGCCCCTCCGAATTTATTCAGGGTAATGCAAAACGTTTTCAGCAATACAACGGCTTCAATCTTTTAATGGCGGATTTAAGTGACCCTGCCAATGCCGAAATGCATTGGGTCAGCAATCGTATGATGATGGGGCAAAGTATTCGTCCACGCAAAGTTTTTCCACAGCAGACGTTAGAGCCAGGAGTTTATGGTTTGTCCAATGCCATGCTCGATACCCCGTGGCCAAAAGTAAATCATCGTGTGGCCGCATTTGCTCAGGCTTTGGCTATGGATCAAGGACAGCTTAAAAATGCAGATCCATATTTAAAGCTATTGGCGGATACCCATCACGCCAGTGATAACGAACTTCCTAGCACTGGGGTTAGTCGTGAGTGGGAGAAGGCACTCTCTCCCGCATTTATTAAAACTCCCGCTTATGGGACGCGCTCAAGTACAGTTTTGCGGGTGCGGAAAGATGGTCAGTTTGAGATGGTGGAGCGTCGCTTTGATGCTTCAGGAACTGTAGGCCATGACGTTGTTACAGGTGCCCTTAGCTCTGCATCAGATTCAAATTTATCCGTTTAGGATTATTCAGAGCGACCATCATTGTTTATAACTCGGTCACCATCCGCATTGCGAGTTGCTAAGCGCTTAAGGTACTTGAAGGTACCGGTAGACATGCAGCAAATTTCACCTTGATCGTTGTAAAGCTTGGCCTCGCAAAAAGCCATCGTTGCAGTTCTGCGAACGGTATCAGCCTTGACCCTCAACACGCCGGTTGCAGCTTGCATGAAATTATTCTTCATCTCAATGGTCACCACGCTACGATCACCGGGATCGCCGGAACGTGCTGCAACGGCCATAGCTACATCCATTAGCGTTAACAACACACCTCCATGTGCTACTTCCCAGGTGTTGTTGTGCTCGGGTTTGAGGGCTAGCAAAATCTCCCCTTTGCCCATTTCAGCGCTTAAACAACGAACACCTAAAAGCTTTAAAAAAGGCACATTCAATTCCTCGCCTAAATTAGCTAACTGGGTCTGTGGGTTCATTTGGACTTGTTTGTTCATAGATTAATTTTAGAGCCATGCACGTGATTTAGTAAATCCACCTAGAATACCTCTATGGCCTTTACTTTACGCGGCGAAGATGCCTGCCAAGCAACTCTCCCCACCCCGATACCCAATCCCTACTGGGTCGCATTTTCACCCTCTTCCGCCAAATTGGTGGGTATCGACCTGGACGAAAATAATTTGCCCGTAGATAAAACATGGCTAGAGGTATTGTCTGGTAACGGTTTAAATACAGCCAACCATCAATTTCCAAATCCTATGGCAACAGCCTATAGCGGACATCAATTTGGGGTATGGGCTGGTCAACTGGGTGATGGGCGGGCAATATTGTTAGGCGATATTGCTGGACAAGAGTTACAGCTCAAAGGAGCTGGGATAACGCGATTCTCCCGCATGGGTGATGGTCGCGCTGTATTGCGCTCATCTATAAGAGAATTCTTATGCAGCGAGTCAATGCATGCTTTGGGAATTCCAACTACAAGAGCGCTATCAATTGTTGGCTCAGACATGCCTGTCAGAAGGGAAACCTTAGAGACTGCAGCCGTTTGTGCTCGCTTGGCGCCAAGCTTTATTCGGGTTGGACACTTTGAGCATTACGCTTCACTACAAAACCATGCAAGGTTAAAAGAGCTCGCAGATTACCTCATAGAAATACATTACCCAGAATCCCTGCAGGCTAACGAGCCCTA
This sequence comes from Polynucleobacter sp. JS-JIR-II-50, assembly GCF_018687895.1. Taxonomy (NCBI): domain Bacteria; kingdom Pseudomonadati; phylum Pseudomonadota; class Betaproteobacteria; order Burkholderiales; family Burkholderiaceae; genus Polynucleobacter; species Polynucleobacter sp. JS-JIR-II-50. Next base: position 1,084,659 of record NZ_CP061307.1, read on the forward strand.
TTTAGATTTATTCAAAAGAATTAGTGCACGCAATGCCAAATTAGTCGCTCAATGGCAGGCTGTGGGCTTTTGTCATGGGGTTCTCAATAGTGACAATATCAGCGTACTTGGATTGACTATTGACTATGGCCCTTTTGGATTTTTAGACCAGTTTCAGATCGATCATATTTGCAACCATAGCGATCAAGGTGGTCGTTATGCCTACCATCGTCAACCACAAATCATGCATTGGAATATGGCATGCTTGGCCAGCGCTATTATTCCACTGCTCGAGCTCCGCCATAGCGAAAAAGAAGCGCAAGAGCAATTACGGGCTGCCCTTGAAGAGTTTCCGATAATTTATGCGCAAACTTGGCAATCGTTATTTCGTAATAAATTAGGATTTAGTACTGAGCAAGATGGAGACGTCGCCCTGATTGAACGGTTATTGCAGGCAATGCATGATTCGAAGGTGGATTTCACGAACTTCTTTCGCAACCTTGGAAGGGTTAACTCAAACCTTTCTATTTCGCAGATTACCTTAAGAGATGATTTTATGGACCGTGATGCAATTGATCTTTGGTTCGTTGATTATTTAGCTCGCTTACAGAGTGAATCTAGCAATGATTCAGAGCGATACCTAGCAATGAATCGAGTCAACCCAAAATACATACTGCGAAATCATCTTGCACAGTTTGCCATTGAGCTGGCGCAGAAAAAAGACTTTTCTGAAGCATCAAAGCTTCTTAAGGTTTTAAGTAGCCCCTTTGATGAACAGCCAGAATTTGCCTCTTACTCGCTAGCTCCACCACCAGATATGGATATGGTCGAAGTAAGCTGTTCCTCATAAATGTTCATTAAGAAAATCATATTATTGGAGTCAAAATGAAAAAAACAGATCAAGAATATAAGCAATCATTAAGTGATATAGAGTACCGAGTCACTCGAGAAGCAGCAACTGAGCGACCTTTTACCGGCAAGTACTGGGATCATTGGGACAAGGGTCGCTATCAGTGTGTTTGCTGTGGTACACCACTCTTTTTATCAGAGACCAAGTTCGATGCTGGTTGCGGATGGCCAAGCTATAACGCCCCAGAAGTTGCATCCTCTATTAAAGAAATTCGAGATACTACTCATGGCATGGTTCGCACCGAAGTCCGTTGTGCAAATTGTGATGCCCATTTAGGGCATGTATTTGAGGATGGCCCCATGCCAACTGGATTGCGCTACTGCATTAACTCTGCATCCTTGAGTTTTGAGCCAGGTGCCAACGCCATACCCGTAAAAACTGAAAAATAAATAAATAGCTGGATAATCCTCTTATGAAATTTTTATTCGACCTATTCCCCATCATTCTCTTCTTTGTTGCCTTTAAGCTAGGTGACATATACACAGCGACCATCGTAGCCATGGTTGCCACTATCGGGCAAATTCTTTGGGTCTATTACCGCCATCGCAAGATCGATGCCATGCAATGGATAAGTTTGGTCATGATTGTTGTTTTCGGTAGCCTTACGATCTTCCTGCATGACAAAATGTTTATTCAGCTAAAGCCAACTGCTCTTTACTGGCTTTTTTCAGGAGCTCTATTTATCAGCGCTCAGTTTTTTCAAAAAAATTGGATAAAAGTATTAATGGGAAAGCAGGTAACGCTCAAAGCAGAATCTGCGCATTCAGTTTGGCATAGCCTCAATATGGCTTGGGCAATATTCTTTTTCATCATGGGCACTCTTAATCTTTATATTGCTTTTGAGTACTCAGAAGAAACGTGGGTTAACTTTAAATTATTCGGTAGCACTGGCCTCCTATTGGTTTTTGTCATCCTTCAAGGAGTTTGGCTATCCAAGCATATGGAGCATCCAGGCGAATGAGCATCAATCAACAACGGATTGCCGCTTTCGATGGAGATCTACGCAAAGCTTTTCAGGTACAAGCCTTAAAAATTGAAGATGAAAGTCATCTTCATGCTGGCCATGCGGGCGCAGCTAGTGGCGGCGGGCACTTTCGAGTTGAAATCATCGCCCCAGAGTTTAAGGGTTTGAACCTAGTGGCTCGTCATAGGGCTGTTTATGCTGCCCTGAATCGCCATATTCCCAAGGAAATTCATGCTCTAACCATTGCCGCTCTAGCTCCAGACGAAGTTGCTGTCTAGGGCTACTTTAGAATGGCTCCATTCCTTTTAATTTAATTATCAAAACCATGATCAATAAACGTCAATTACTCTCAATCAGCCTTCTTGGTGCCACTCTTCTATCGACAAATGCAATCGCCCAAAACGCCGTCATTGTCAATGGTAAAGCAATTCCTAAAGCGCAATTAGATAAGCTAGTTCAACGTTCAGGACAGCCCGATAATCCACAAGTACGCGATCAAGCTCGTGAGATGTTGGTGACTCGTGAATTGGTATTGCAGGAAGCTGACAAGCGCGGCGTCATTCAAAATGAAATGGTACGAGAGCAATTAGAACAAGCACGCATGGGAGTTTTGGTGGGTGCCGTATTTGAGGATTATGTTGAAAAAGAAGGTGTTGCTGAGGCTGATCTGAAAGCTGCTTATGAGTCCGCAAAGGCGCAATACAGCGGTAAGGAATATCACGTAGAACATATCTTGGTAGAAAAAGAAGCGGATGCCAAGGCAATCACTGCGCAGCTTAAGGCAGGCGCTAATTTCGAAGATATCGCTAAAGCAAAGTCCCTGGACCCGGGCTCTGCTAAAAATGGCGGCGATCTTGGCTGGGTTAGCGATAAAGCATTAGTACCAGAGTTTTCTAAAGCAATGGTGCAGCTCAAAAATGGGCAAATCACTGATAAGCCTGTGAAATCACAGTTTGGTTGGCACATCATTAAGGTGATTGACTCTCGTGATATTCAAGCCCCAAGTTTTGAAGAAATGAAGGCTCAATTGAAGCAGATGATCATCTCTGATAAGAATTGGCAAAAGGCGAAGTTCTCAGAAATGATGCAAAAACTACGCGCTAAAGCAAAGATTCAATAAAAAACTAATTAGCTCTATCTGGCGGGGTAACGTCGCGGTCTGAGTTTTTGGATCGCCATACCCGCCAGTCCGCAAGCAAATGCGGACATTACGAATACATCTCTTGGTTGAGATGCTTCCCATATCCAGCCAGCACATAAGCCTCCGAGTGTTCCACCAAGACCATAAGAGATGGTAGCCATCAAAGCTTGACCTCTAGCCTGTACCGGGCCTGTGAACCAGCGTTGCAAAAGTTTTGTAGCAGCACTATGGTGTGCAGCAAATGTACCGGCATGCATCAATTGCGCCACAATCAATACGGAAGTAATTGGTAAAAAGGCGATTAAGGCAAATCTCACTACGCCAATTCCAAACGCGGCCTGCAATATCACCTCAGCGTCTAACCTACTCAATACTTTACTTTGAAAGTAAAAGAAAATGACTTCAGCAAAAACTCCTAGAGCCCAAAACAGGCCAATCTGAAATTTGTTGTAGCCAAGGTTTGAAAGATAAAGAGAGTAAAAAACATATAAAGCAGCGTGGGCAAAGATCATAAAAAATCCAGACACTAAAAACCAACGAACATCTGGATTAAAAAGCACAACCAATAACTCCCCTTTCACCATTTTGCGACGCTCCATCTTGGGCTCGTGTAGACAAAAAGTAATAAGAGCTAGGGCAATTAAAACAACGGTGCCAACAATGGGATAAAGCCCAATGCTTTTGCGCTGGAATAACTCTCCTGCAGCAAGGACCATGGCAATAAAGCCAATAGACCCCCAAAGACGTAAGCGTCCGTAACGCTTATCAAAGGAATTATCTTTGTATAAGGCATGAATAGTGGCTGACTCACCAAGCGGCATCAAACTACTCAAAATGGTGTGCAACACAAACATCCAAATAAAAAATCCGATATAGCTGTGCAAGAAATAAATACATAAGAAAACAAGCGCTGCAAGACATGCGCAGAATCGAATAATGCTAATCCGATTAGAAAGATAGTCTGATAGCCAACCCCAAGAAAATGGACCAACAATGCGGGTGATCTGCAACATAGACATCAATGCAGCAATTTCTATAACGCTAAAGCCCCGTTCTAAAAAGAACAAGCTGGCATATGGAGAAACCAACCCAACATAAGCGAAATATAAAAAGAAAAAGGACCCGAAGGCCCAGCGTAGCGAAGGCGTCATCGATTAAGCCAATTAATCGCGCAATGAGCCTGGTTGAGAGGCTGGAATAGATGCGGCATCTGGAACATCAGCACATTGAGCGCGATGGCGTAGAGCATGATCCATTAAAACAAGCGCCAACATTGCTTCAGCAATCGGTGTTGCACGAATACCAACGCAAGGGTCGTGTCTGCCTTTGGTTTGAACTGTAATCGGCTTTCCATCTAAATCAATGGATTGCTTTGGGCTCATGATGCTAGAAGTCGGTTTGATTGCTATAGAAACACGGAGGTCTTGACCGCTGCTAATGCCACCCAGGGTACCCCCAGAATTATTCGTTGCAAAGCCATCAGGATGAAGTTCATCTCCATGCTCGCTACCACGTTGAGACACTGACTTGAAGCCAGCACCAATCTCAACACCCTTCACTGCATTGATACCCATCATGGCATGCGCAATATCGGCATCCAATTTATCAAACAAAGGCTCACCCAGACCCGCAGGCACATTACGAGCTCGTACCTCGATACGTGCCCCACAAGAGTCCCCTGCTTTACGCAAGTCATCCATATAGCCTTCAAGCTGAGGGATGATTTCTGCATTTGCGGCAAAAAATGGATTCTGATCAATCTGAGCAATATCTTTAAATGGAATTTCAAGTTCGCCCAATTGGCTCATGTAGCCATAAAACTCAGTGCCATATTTTTCATGAAGCCATTTTTTTGCAATCGCTGCCGCAGCAACAACGGGCGCTGTTAAGCGAGCCGATGAGCGACCGCCGCCACGGGGATCACGAATGCCATATTTATTTTGATACGCATAATCTGCGTGACCAGGCCTAAAGGTCTGCAAGATGTCGCCATAGTCTTGACTGCGTTGGTCTGTATTACGAATTAATAGCGCAATAGGCGTACCTGTTGTCTTGCCCTCAAAGACGCCAGAAAGGATCTCGACTTTGTCCTCTTCTTTGCGCTGCGTAACGTGACGGGATGTGCCTGGTTTGCGACGATCTAAATCTAGCTGAATATCAGCTTCAGAAAGATTCATGCCTGGTGGGCAACCATCAACCACCGCCCCGATTGCGGGACCGTGGGATTCACCAAAAGTGGTAACAGTAAAAAGGAGGCCTAAAGTATTTCCTGACATATCGACATTATGTCATTTGTCAGTAAATGATGGCTAGAAGCGCCTAGGAAGCCGCTTTTTCAGTATCTTCTGGCCAATCTCGAATATAGGCCTTGAGCATCGTATTTTCGAAGTCCTGGGCTTCCACAACTGATTTTGCTACGTCGTAAAAAGAGATAACGCCCATCAACATCTTTTGATCGACTACCGGTAAATAGCGAGCATGATCTACCAACATCATGCGACGGACCTCATCAATCTCGGTTTCCATATTGCAGGTCAAAGGGGTTTGATTCATCACAGTATTCACTTGAAGACCCTCAAGCTTGCCGTGATGCTTGGCCAAGGCGGCAATGACTTCACGGAAGGTCAGAATGCCAACTAGCTTGTCATACTCCATGACCACCAATGAACCAATGTCGTGCTCACTCATTACTAGCACTGCAGTTTGCAGCGCTGTATCGGGGGCTACTGTAAAAAGGGTGCTTCCCTTGACGCGTAATATGTCACGAACTTTCATTTGGTCTCCGAAAACAATGTATTTATAGATCCAATATAGACTCAAGGTCTCCGCGAATCAAGAGCTTAGGCGCAACTTTTAGTAACGAATAACCCTAATGACACCGCTTCGAATATCCGGCAAATTAGCCACCAATACCGCTCCGGTTAAGGTAATCCACCAGGTCATATAGATCCACGTTAAACCCAAGGGCAAGATCGCAAAAGCGCCATATACCGTCTTATAGAAGGCGGTATTACCCAAGAAAATTGCAAAGCCAAACTTCATTAACTCAAAGGCAAGCGCTGCTACAAGAGCGCCCGCAAAGGCATCTCGCCATAAAATCTTGGCATACGGAAGAATTTTGTAAACCACCGCATAGACCAGAATGGCCAAACAGATTGGGGCAATAGCAGCTACCAATTGAAAGCCAAACGATACCGCGCTGATCCAGCCCTCTGAGGCACTAAATAAGACACCGCTCAAGTAAATTCCAACCCCTAGGAATATTGGGCCCAGAATAGTTGCCGCACTATAAATCACAATTTTTTTATACAAAGGACGTCTTGCAGTGACCTTGAATATTTGATTAAAGGCACCTTCAATTACAGCTAAAGTCATGATTGTTGTAATGATCAGCCCAGCTAAACCTACATAGGTCAGGCCTTTTGCCTGGGATGAAAATTGATCTAAATAGATAAATGCCTGCTGATTAATGCCGCCTGGCATATAAGTATCCAAAAGCCAGGATCTAAAGGTATTTTTAACTTGGATAACGCTTGGGAGGTGACCAATGAGCATGGTGGCTATCGTCACCATGGGCACCATGGATAAAGTCGTCGTAAATGCTAGGCTAGCTGCAATTTGCTTCAAATTTTGACCGCGATTACGCTCCCAGATCTCTTTAGCCAGAGAGAGCCATAATTGGGGGTTACGAATAAGGCGCATCGCCGTATCATAAGAGATCAATATGAGCCAACACGATATTTTAGTTTTGTACTACTCCCGTTATGGTGCAACCAAGGATCTGGCGCGCCTGATTGCCGAGGGAATCGAGAGCGTACCAGGGGTAAATGCCCGCTTGAGAACCGTGCCCCCCATATCTGCGGTTTGTGAAGCTACTGAGGCAGCTGTTCCCCAGGATGGAGCACCTTACGTTGAATATTCAGACCTACAGGAGTGCATTGGCCTTGCCTTGGGGTCTCCTACTCGTTTTGGCAATATGGCAGCGCCGATGAAATACTTTTGGGATGGTAGTTCTTCGGAGTGGTTGAATGGCGCCTTGATTGGTAAACCGGCATGTGTCTTTACGAGTACCGGCAGCATGCATGGTGGTCAAGAGAGCACCCTGCTAACCATGATGATCCCACTGCTGCATCACGGCATGATGCTGATGGGCATTCCTTACAGTGAGCCCGACCTCATGTCTTCAAGTACAGGCGGTAGTCCGTATGGAGTTACCCATCTGGCTCATGCTGATGGACGTGCGCCTATCAGCCCCGAAGAGCAGCGATTAGCAAAAGCACAAGGCAAGCGCCTAGCTGAGGCCGCATTAATGCTTCATCAAAATAAAAGATAATGTATTAAGTATTCATCATGATTAAAAAGTTTCTCGACAAAAATCCTTACCAACTAATAGCAACAGCTGCTTTTATTGATTTATTTATATTATGCGTATGCTGGGAGTGGTTCATCTCCCCTCTGCGACCTGGTGGATCCTGGTTAATCCTGAAAGGAATACCTTTGCTATTCGCTATTCCTGGGATATGGAAAGGTAAGGTTTACACAATGCAGTGGGCCTCAATGTTGATACTGCTATATACAACAGAAGGCTTGGTCCGCATTCTCGAAACAGGTGCCAACTTTTGGCTTGCGCTGCTAGAAACTATTCTCTCGACTATCGGCTTTGCCTGTTTACTCATGTATCTCAAGCCCATCAAAAAAGAAGCTAAGGCCCTGAAGAAGGCGGCTGCGGAGTAAGAATGCAAAACTTCATAGATCAGTTATCTACAGTCCTTGAAACAAAATATATTCTGACTCAAGATGAGGATAAAGCGCCCTACTTAACTGATTGGCGTAAACGCTTTACGGGAAAAGCACTTGCAGTTCTTTTGCCTGGTAATGCTGCTGAAGTAGCAAATATCGTCAAGCTCTGCGCCGCAAGCCAGGTTGCTATAGTCCCTCAAGGTGGTCATACCGGGTTCTGTGGTGGCGCGACCCCCGACAACAGTGGTAAGCAAATCGTCCTCAATCTCAAGCGCATGAATCAGATTCGTGAGATCGATATTGCCAATCAGACCATCACACTTGAGGCTGGATGCATTTTGCAAGCCGTCCAAGAAAAAGCTGCTCAACAAGGATTTTTGTTTCCATTAAGTCTTGGTGCCGAAGGTAGCTGCATGATTGGCGGTAATTTAGCAACCAATGCAGGCGGAACCAATGTGCTGCGCTACGGTAATGCGCGTGATCTCTGTTTGGGCCTCGAAGTTGTTACCGCCACAGGTGAGATTTGGAATGGTATTAAAGGTTTGCGTAAGGACAATACCGGTTACGATTTGCGTGATTTGTTTGTTGGGTCTGAGGGTACTCTTGGGATCATCACTGCTGCAGTCATGAAGTTGTATCCCCTGCCGATCTCTCAATGGACCACCCTAGTTGCATGTGAAACCATCGCATCTTCAATTGCACTTTTAAATCTCTTTCAAAAACGGGCCACCTCATTGCTTACCGGTTTTGAAATGATGACGCAAGAGTCATTGGATTTAAATGAAAAGTACTTTCCTCAAATGGCAAATCCCCTGCAAGGTAATCCACCATTTACCGTGCTGATTGAATTATCAGATCATGAGAGCGAGGAACATGTCAGGCAACTTCTAGAAACCATTTTAGAAGAAGCTTTTGAATCTGGACTGATCAGCGATGCAGTGATCGCCAGCAACTTAAGTCAAGCTAATGCTTTTTGGCATATGCGGGAACACATCACGCTTGCGCAGGCTGAAGAAGGCGCCAATCTAAAGCATGACATTACTATCCCCCTGTCATCGCTTGATAGCTTTATCAAGGAAACCGATGCCTTGATGAGGACAAAATTCCCGGGTGTCAGAATCATCAATTTTGGCCATTTAGGGGATGGAAACCTGCACTACAACATTGCCCCACCCTTGGGAGCGGACCCCAAGACCTTCAATGAAATCCATGAAAAACCTATTCATGAACTTGTATATGCCCAAGTCGAACGCTGTAACGGCTCAATATCGGCAGAACACGGGGTAGGACAGCTTAAATTAGAAGGCTTAAGGGCTCATAAGGGTGAAGTGGCTCACGAGCTCATGAAGACACTCAAAAGAGCTTTAGACCCCCAAAATATCCTTAATCCCCATAAAGTTGTCTCCATTTAAGAAAAACAGCTGCTTTTTTCATAAATATTTTGTAATTCGTGTCATCTCGACCGCTTTTTCATGCGTTGTATAGCCATGGAGGTGACAAATATGTCAACAAGACTCAAACGTTGGGCCCGTGCAATTCAAGAGATCGACTTGTCCAAAAGGACGCCTGAGGTTGCTATTGGCTATTTAGATAGCAAATATCGTGATATCGCTTGGCGATATATCCGCATCCTCGGCTTTGAACGTACGATCAGCTTCATGGCTAGCAATAATTTTCACCCAGAGTGATTATGAAAAAATCCTAAATATTTGATTTATTTAGGATTTTTTGTTTTACAGCTCACTTATTTGGTTGTTTAGCCAAAGAATTCCCTGACTTCTTCCAGTAAAAGCTCGGGAACCTCTTCCGGTATGTAGTGACCACTGGGAACGGCTTTTCCAGCAACATCCTTGGCTATAACACTCCAGTCTTCTATGGGTTTAAAGCACTGGTTTACTAAACCATGCTCACCCCACAACACCTTCAGCGGCATCTTTAGCATCTTGCCTGCAGCACGATCAGAGCGATCGTGCATGAGGTCAATCGTAGCAGCAGCACGGTAATCTTCACACATGGCATGCATGCTTTCTGGATAACTAGCCCCAGCCAAATATTCCGACCATCGATCTGGGGAAAATATCCCCGTGCCCGCATGGCGACCCATATGGTTTTTTAACCAAAACTCTGGATTCGCGCCAATCAATGTTTCTGGTACTGGCTCCGGTTGAATGAGAAAGAACCAATGCCAATATCCCTTAGCAAATTCCATTGTGGTGTTGTCATACATTGTTAATGTTGGAGATATATCTAAGACCATTAAGCGCAAAACACTTTCAGGAAAATCCATTGCGAGGCGATGAGAAACCCTTCCGCCCCTGTCATGTCCAAGCAAGAAGAATTGATTAAAACCTAAACTTGCCATCAGTGCATGCTGATCTGCAGCCATTGATCTTTTTGAATACGTTGAGTGATCACTCTTGCCATGGGGCTTTGATGACGCGCCATACCCCCTCAAGTCAGCAGCAACTACCGTAAAGTTTTTGGCTAACTCAGGAGCTACTTGACTCCAGATAGCTTTCGTTTGGGGGAATCCATGAAGCAACAACAATGGAGGGCCCTTACCACCGATGAGATATGAGATCTCAATAGAACCGTCTTCAGAGTCAGTGGAAAATGTTTTAGATTCAAAGCCAGGAAAAGATACAGACATCATTCACCCAATAAAAAAGAGCCTCCCAGAAGACTCTTGTATTTTAAATATTAACGATTAGCCATAGCCTGAATTTCAGCCACGGTCACATATCCTTTATTGCTTGAGTCAATGTAACTAAAGTGGTCATAAATACGAGGCATACAACCATTGGCCTCTTCACGAGTTAACTTGCCATCATGATTAACATCGCATTTAGCAAATCGTTCAGCAATTTCTTTATCGCGAGACGCATCATCAGCCAGAGCTAACAATGGGATTGCCACGAAGAATGACACGGCAGTAGCGACTATTTTTTTAATGAGTGATTTCATTGCGGTGGCTTATTGACCAGTTGGCACTGGGTTGGCTGATGTTTCCAATGCAGAGCGGACCACTTTCTTAGCCATTGCAACAAATGAATCTGCAGATCCAGCATTAGTTCTGAAGGATTCACCTTGAATAGTAATCAAACCTTCTCCTAATAATTGTTTTGATTGACTATCCGTAATTTTGCTCTCAACTAAGAGCGCTGGTGTTTTAGAATTTATACCGCCAGCATAAGCAGCAGCATTCATTGCCAAACCAATTGGAGTGAAATTCCATGGTTGCAAACTATCGGCCGAACTCTCTGCGCCAGTAATGCCTACTGAAATACGTGCAACTCCGGGGCCTGGCTTATTAACAATCTTGATAGTGCCGCGAGCATTAACAGCCTCAACCATAGATGCCTGTAGGGCAGCTTTAGCCTTATTAATATCATCCATGCTTACTGACTTGGTGGCATTTTGATTTAGGTAAATAGGGTCCAAGATTACAGCGGTGTATACACCAGGGTTCACGCCTGAAATGCGGTATCTCCAGATGCGGGTATCGCTATCGTTACTAGCCATTGGAACTAAGAGATTGTAATCAGGCAAGAAGCCTGACCTAGGCATTGGCTGCGTGGCCAATTTAGGTGCATTGCTACATGCAGCTAAAGTCATTGCTGCAGCAAAAGAAGCTAACAGCACTTTCATTTTATTCATGGCGATTCCGAGTGATTGGTTAAGTTATTTGTAAGACCGTTATTAATAAAGATGATCATACCTATATCAATTTAGTCCGGGGCTGGACAAGGCAAAGTTCCACCCGTCTTTTTATGTATCTGGGGTTTGCATTCAACTTGAATGGGAGTCGTCTGAGTTGATATCACTGGTGCAGACGTTTGAGCATTATTTAATGGTGCTTGCACTGAAGTTGCTGCCGTTGGCGACGAAGCGATTGGATTGCTCACTGCCGGGGCCGGCTTTGCTGGAGCTAAACCAACCTCTCTATAAAAGGCCCTATCCGAACCAGGACAAGGCATTAAAGCACCCGTTTTAGGGTTCATAACATCTTTACATTGGGGGTTAGCTTCAAGACGTGCCTCTAGTTTGGCTGTCGAGCAAGCGGCAACAAGAAGCAAGGAGCAGGAGGCCAAAAAGGAAGCTCTAAGTAAACTGGTATTCATCGGATCATTCTAAGGCAATGTGCGCAAGAAAAAGGGCGAAATAAGCCGCAATTTATAGCATTAGGAATGTGGGGAATTTATGGCCTGCCCAGCACGATTCGAACGTGCGACCTACGCCTTAGAAGGGCGTTGCTCTATCCAGCTGAGCTATGGGCAGTTATGTGCTGGGTATATCTAGAACAATGAGGGAAAGTGGTCGGAGTACAAGGATTCGAACCTTGGACCCCCTGCTCCCAAAGCAGGTGCGCTACCAGGCTGCGCTACACTCCGACGGAATCGATATTCTACACCGAGAGCGCCATTCGAGGCAAATCCTGTAAGATTCATCCCATGGTTGCCTATTTTTCAAGCAAATTTACGAAGCAAATTCATGCTGCGCTTACAGCAGCATTGCTAGTTTTTTGCTTGCTAGGCACCCACTGGGTAGGCCTCTCACATGCCATATCTCACGCTGGCTTCCAAAAGCAAACTATAGAGGCTAATGCATCGAGCAATATTGAAAAGAGCTTCAATCATAGCTCTGATACATGTCATTTGTTTGATGCGCTTTCACTTGCAGGATTTGTACCGAGTAATCACGCAGATGCTGAAGTCATTTTCGTCGGCGCCTCAGATCTACAAAACTCAAGCAATCCTTCGTTACGAAGTTTGGTTGGTAACTCATACCACTCGCGCGCGCCCCCTACTTTCATCCTTTAAAACAAGGCGCTTCATTGCGCACCTCCGTTTTAATTACTCACTATTTATTAGTGAATCTGGATGAATATGAATTATCGTTTTAAACAATTTTCTTGCGCCCACCTAATAGCGCTGGCCTGCATTTTGCTAATAAATCCTGCCTGGTCTCAAAACCAAGCGGAGACCTTACCTCAATTGGATGTCACAGGCGTGCGAGAAGGTGGCCAAGGATTCCTCTCGCCGAATAAAGTATTAGCCGGAGATGAACTTCAAAATAAGCTTTCCGGAACACTAGGAGCAACACTTGCCAATGAGTTGGGAATATCTGCGACGGGTTATGGGGCGGGATCTTCAAGACCAGTTATTCGCGGCCTAGATGGTGCACGTGTGCAGATCCTGCAGAACGGCTTATCAGTTGGTGATGTTTCCAGTATCTCACCAGACCATGCGGTTGCTAGCCCAATGCAAAACACTCACCAAATTGAGATTTTACGAGGAGCTGCCGCCCTACTCTATGGATCTGGCTCTAGCGGCGGACTGGTAAACGTTGTTAACGACCGCATTGTGACGACGATGCCAGATGCAACATCGGGCGCACTCAATACTAGCTATGAAACAGTGAATCAAGGTAAGACTGCCAATATAGAATTAGATGCACCCGCTGGACCTTTAGCGCTCCACTTTGATTCGGCGATTAGCAATTCTAATAACTATCGCATCCCAGGTTTTGCAGAACAAGGCGGGCCAAATGCCAATTGGTCTATTAATCCTGGTCAGCCAGTGAATATTCCTTATAGCGGCAAGTTGCCCTTCTCTTTTAGCAATGAAAATAGCATGGGCTTAGGTGCAAGTTATGTTCGCTCCGATGGATACACCGGCATCTCATTAGAGCGCATGAATCATAACTACGGAATTCCAACTGCAGAAGGTGGCTTTATTCAGCAGTCGCAGAATCGTTACGATTTTGCTCACCAAACTAATGACCCGTTTGATGGCTTTAGCTCAGTCAAAATAAGCGCCGCCAATACCAACTATCAACATACCGAATTTACTAACAATGGGGTTGCCTCCACACAATGGAACAACACTGCCACTGAAGCTAGGTTAGAGTTGGCACACAAAGAATTGCTGGGATCTAAGGGCATAGTAGGCGCGCAAATTACCGGCGCAACTCTGAATGCCACGGATTTATCTACGAATAATTACGCCATTGTTCCGCAGACAAAATCTAATGCAACTGCCCTATTCTTAGTTGAAGAAGGCCGATACGGCCCTTTAAAAACAAGTCTTGGGGCTCGCTATAGCTATACCACCCAAAATCCCAATTCCGGGACACAGTTTCCAAGTGCAAGCAGTCAGGAGTTTGTCCCGACATCTTATGGTCCTCCATCACTACAGAGTAGACAATTTAATTTAATGTCCTATTCAGCTGGTGGAATGTTCGATATTGCCAAAGGTTACGGCATAGGTCTTTCCTATACAGTCTCCCAAAGAGCGCCTTCTGCACAAGAGCTTTACTCCTATGGGCCGCATGATTCAACAGCAACATTTGATATCGGAAATGCAAATCTAAGCACCGAAACATCACACAATCTAGAGCTGAGCTTTCAGAAAAGCTTGGGTTTAATCCGTAGCAAAGCCAGCATTTACAGGAACCAATTTAGCAACTACATCTATGGCTACTACACTGGCGCCTACAGCAAAGCAAATGAAAACTTTTCCGTGGTTCAGGCCACTCAAGCAAATGCCTCTATTCAAGGTGCAGAAGCAGAGCTTAGCTATAACTGGAACGAAACCGGTGTTGGAGGTAGATTGTTTGGGGATGTATCCCAAGGAACATTTGCCTCTGGAGGCAATCTTCCACTTCAACCAGCACCACGTCTAGGCACTGAATTAGCTTACCAACGTAATGGCTGGTTAACAAGCGCTACCTATATTTACAGCTATCAACAAAATAAATTAGCCAGTTGGGAAATTGGTCCTACGCCAAGTTACAACCTAGTGAATGCCAATCTTTCTTATACGGAGCGCATTGGAAAGGTAAATTGGACTGGATATCTAATATTGAAAAATCTCTTGAATGAGGAGATTCGATATGCAACCTCACCGATGGCGGTTAGGCTATATGCTCCGCAACCTGGAAGAAGTTTGATGGTTGGCGTTAGGGCTGCGTTTTAACAAGGCATTAAGCAGTTGGGACTAAGTCAGCAATACTCTTAGCAGCGCTCAAAGCAACATCGCCATTCTGAGTCTCCACCATCACTCGCAGCAGAGGCTCAGTCCCAGAAGCGCGTATTAGAACCCTGCCAATATTTTGGAGTTCAGCCTCAACCTTCGTAATTTGGTTTTTTAGCTTCTCATCCGTTTTCCAGTTGTAACCAGGTTTGAATTTCACATTTAACAGTACCTGCGGGAATACTTTGACGGAGTCCAATAATTGAGCAAGACTTTTTTTGTTTTGACTCATTGCCGCTAACACTTGAAGTGCCGCAATTGTGCCGTCACCTGTGGAGTGCTGGTCCAAGCAAAGCAAGTGACCAGAACCTTCACCACCAATAATCCAACCATTTTGTTTGAGTAATTCCAAAACATAGCGATCGCCTACATTGGCGCGCTCAAAACCAATGCCCAGGTCTTTAATAGCGTTTTCAACTGCAAGATTGGTCATCAGAGTACCTACAGCACCACCAATCTGCTGGCCGCGATCCAAGCGATCTTTTACTAAAACATACAGAAGCTCATCACCATTAAATAAACGACCAGAAGCATCAACCATTTGCAAGCGATCAGCATCACCATCTAAAGCAATGCCTAAATCTGCATTTACTTCCTTAACTTTGGCAATTAAAGCTGCCGGTGCCGTTGCTCCGCAACCATCATTGATATTACGACCATCTGGGCTCACGCCAATTGAAATCACCTCGGCGCCCAACTCATGAAAAACATGAGGAGCTGTATGGTAAGCAGCTCCATTAGCGCAATCGACTACAAGCTTTAATCCCTTGAGATTTAGTTCGCCTGGAAATGCTGATTTACAAAATTCAATATAACGTCCTGCAGCATCATCTAATCGAAAAGCTTTGCCTAGCTCTTTTGAATTTACGCAACCCATGGGCTTTTCCAATTCAGCCTCGATTGCCAACTCAAAATCATCGGACAATTTATCGCCATTTGCAGAAAAGAATTTAATGCCGTTATCTTGATAAGGGTTATGAGAGGCTGAGATTACCAAGCCAGCAGAAAGGCGCAATGCTTTTGTGAGGTAAGCAACGCCAGGAGTTGGAATAGGACCGCAGAGCATCACATCTACTCCAGCAGCAGCAAAACCAGCCTCCAATGCTGCTTCCAATAAATATCCTGATACCCGAGTATCTTTGCCGATGAGAATTTTGCAACGCTCACCCGACTTAGCATCACGTGTTAATACTTTGCCAGCAGCATAGCCAAGGCGAGTCATAAATTCTGGAACAATTGGAAATAGCCCCACTTCTCCTCGAATGCCATCAGTGCCAAAGTATTGTTTTTTCATGAATTTCATTATAAAACTTAGATGCGTCACTAAGTATTTATAGCCTCCCAAAGCTTTAGGGCGTCGACAGTCTCGGCAACATCATGAACTCGGACAATTTGGGCGCCACGATCAGTGGCCATGATTGCTGCGGCAATACTTGGGGCTACACGCTCATTTGTGTCCTTACCAGTTATTTTACCGATCATGGATTTACGTGAAATTCCTGCCAATACAGGAAGACCCAAAGTCGAGAAGTCGGCAAAGTTTGCCAGCATATTGAGGTTATGCTCTAAGCTCTTACCGAAGCCAAATCCCGGATCAATAGCAATGCGGTCCCCACCAATGCCATTGGATAGTAAAAGCTCCGCCCTACTCTGTAAAAACTGCCTTACCTCTGCAATGACGTCCTGATATTCAGGGTTAAATTGCATTGTTAAGGGGTCGCATTGCATGTGCATTAATACAATGCCGCAGTCGCGACTTTCCATCACTGCCTCTAAAGCCCCCGCTTGTCTGAGGGCCCAGATATCATTCACGCAATCTACACCAGCATATAAAGCTTGACGCATCGTCTCTGCTTTATAAGTATCTATTGATAAAGGCACGCCACAATCTTTAAGGGCTTCAATTACCGGAAGTACTCTATCTAGTTCTTCTTGCAGCTCAACAGGCTCAGCACCAGGACGGGTTGATTCACCGCCAATATCAATGAGGTCAACCCCACCTTTAATCATCAATTCCGCCTGCGCAATTGCATCATTAGCGCTTCTGAATTTTCCGCCATCAGAAAAAGAATCTGGGGTTGCGTTTAGGATGCCCATCACTATCGGGCGCTTGCGTTTGGTGAAGTCAAAAAGAAAACGCCCACAACGCCAAGTTGTGGGCATCTCTCGAAGACTTTGAAAACGCATCAAATACTACAGCTAAATACAGCTCTTAAGCGGTAGCTGGAGCGCTGCCAGTCGCAGGGCCGGGGGTACCAGCGGAATTACCAAACTGAGTTGCTGGTGGTGCTTTAGGTGCTCGTGGCGGGCGACCTTCCATGATGTCAGTGATTTGTTCTGCATCAATGGTTTCCCATTCGAGCAAAGCAGCAACCATTGCCTCCACCTTGTCTCGATTTTCCTCCAAGATGGATCGTGCTAAGGCATATTGACTGTCAATTAAGGTGCGAATCTCGGCATCCACTTTTTGCTGAGTGAGCTCAGAAACTGTTTTGGTGCTGTTACGACCAAAAATACTTTCGGATTCAGTATCAACATAAACCATCGTACCCAAGCTATCGCTCATGCCATAACGAGTGACCATATCGCGAGCCATCTTCGTAGCTCGCTCAAAATCATTCGATGCACCAGTACTCATAGAATGCAAGAACACCTCTTCAGCAGCACGGCCACCAAACAAAATAGCCAACTCTTCCATCATGCGATCTTTATACAAGTTCACGCGATCAAACTCAGGCAACTGCCAAGTAACGCCCAAAGCCATGCCTCGGGGCATGATGGTAACTTTATGAACAGGATCAGCCTTAGGTAAAACCTTAGCAACTACAGCATGACCAGACTCGTGATATGCGGTGTTTCGACGCTCTTCTTCGCGCATTACGGCCGACTTGCGCTCAGGACCCATATAGATCTTGTCTTTTGCGTCTTCAAAGTCCTTCATATCAACTGCACGCTTATTACGACGCGCTGCAAATAGTGCAGACTCATTTACTAAGTTCGCCAAATCTGCCCCTGAGAAGCCTGGAGTGCCGCGAGCCAAAACAGCAGCGTTTACGTCAGGATCAATGGGGACCTTGCGCATATGCACTTGCAAAATTTGCTCACGACCACGAATGTCTGGTAAACCTACGTGAACTTGTCTGTCGAAACGCCCTGGACGCAATAAAGCTTTATCAAGAACATCAGATCGGTTTGTGGCAGCAACTACGATCACGCCGCTATTACTTTCAAAACCATCCATCTCAACCAGCATTTGGTTTAGCGTTTGTTCGCGTTCGTCATTACCGCCGCCCATACCAGCGCCACGATGACGACCAACAGCATCAATCTCATCAATAAAGATGATGCAGGGGGAGTTTTTCTTGGCGTTTTCAAACATGTCGCGAACACGCGATGCTCCAACACCAACAAACATCTCAACGAAGTCTGAACCTGAAATTGAGAAGAAGGGAACCTTGGCCTCGCCTGCAATAGCGCGGGCCAAAAGGGTCTTACCAGTACCCGGAGGCCCTACAAGTAATACACCATGTGGAATGCGGCCACCAAGCTTTTGGAATTTTTGTGGGTCCTTTAAGAAATCGACAATCTCAAAGACCTCTTCTTTTGCTTCATCACAACCAGCCACATCAGCGAATGTCACCGTGTTGCTATTTTCATCAATCAAACGCGCTTTAGATTTACCAAATGAGAATGCACCACCCTTACCGCCACCTTGCATTTGGCGCATCATGAAAAACCAAAAGCCAATAATTAATAAGGTAGGGCCAAGATAATACAAAGCAGAAACCAACATATTCGGTTCGTCATCCGCCTTACCGGTAACCTGAACCCCATACTTCATGAGGTCGCCAACCATCCAGATATAACCCGGAGAGATGATGGAGTATTTATTACCATCAGCAGGCGTTACTTGCAATGTGCGACCTTGTACATCCACACGCTTTACTTTGCCGGCTTTAGCATCATCCATGAATTGGGAATACGTGACCTGAGTTTGGTCCTTAGGCTTATCAAACTGCTTAAAAACAGTAAAAAGCACCAAGCCCACTATGAGCCACACACCGATTTTTTGGAACATATTGCTGTTCAAAATGAGTCCTTTTCTGGATTGATCCAGGAGTTAAAGCGATTTGCTTCCTAAGTATTTGATTCTACTACCACCCTTTTTCAAGGGCTAATGGCATATTTATTTAATAAACCCCCTATATTTCAGGGTTATTAGGCAAATTTAGTGTCTCAGTAAATGATTATTTTGAAGATTTCAGGTTTCTTCCTAACAGGAAGATCTCAGAGGACTTTGCCCTTGATGCTTTGGGTTTGCGGGAGGCCACTGTTTTAAAGACCTTTTTAAAAGATTCTACGATTTGGCTGTAACCACTTCCGTTAAAACACTTTATTAAAAGAGCGCCTTCAGGCCTCAAGTGGGCGGTTGCGAAGTCCAGGGCTATTTCTGCCAAAAAAGCCATTCTGGCAGCATCAGCCACACCAACCCCAGAAAGGTTTGGCGCCATGTCCGATAAAACCAAATCAACTTTGCCTTCAGCACTCATCGGTAGCAACGCCTCTAAAGCGGCAAGCCCCTCATCCTCTCTAAAGTCACCTTGAATAAAGCTCACATCTGCTATGTCTTCCATTGGCAAAATATCGATGGCGATAATTTGCCCATCCGGTTTGCCAGACTCAATTTTAGGATTGCTTTTACCAAGTTCAGTAAGGCGATTGCGAACGTACTGAGACCAACTTCCAGGAGCGCTCCCTAAGTCCACAATAGTCATACCAGCCTTGATGAGATGATCTTGCTCGTCAATTTCACTGAGCTTGTAGACCGCTCTTGCACGATAGCCCTCTTTTTGAGCCATCTTTACATAGGGATCCGTTAGATGATCCTGTAACCAACTTTTATTAAATTTATTCTTTGCCACAACTTACCCACTTTCGCCCTCTATTTTCCTGGTTTCTGAGCTCTAAAGCAAAAGGAATCGATCAAAATGCTGGCAAATTCAAGCTAAAAGGGCAATTTTGACCCTCAATGCTCTATCATCGACCCTATGACTGCACTAACTATCACCCCAGCACAACGTAAATCCCTCAAAGCTGACGCTCACGACTTAAGTCCTGTTGTCATGATTGGTGGCGACGGACTAACCCCTGCTGTAATCAAAGAGGCCAAATTAGCCATCAATCATCATGGCCTAATCAAGGTCCGCGTTTTTGGTGATGAGCGCGAAGCTCGTATTGCCATCTATGAAGAGCTTTGCGACAAACTTGATGCTGCTCCAGTTCAACATATCGGCAAATTGCTCGTGTTGTGGAAACCAAAAGATATGGTGGATGAAGCTTTTAGCAATCTAGGTAGATCAAGCAAGCAAACCAAAAAATCATTGCAAGCTCCCCGCACAAAACGTCAACCAAATCGTGCTCCAGTAAAAGCTGGTGTTCGTACAAGCACCTCCGAAAGATCGGATCGACGTTCTGCCTCAAATGCAGCACCATTTGCACGTGCTGCCGCAGTGAAATCTGCAACACCTAAGAAGCGGGTTTTACGCTCTGAAGCGGCGGAATCAAAAATTGGCTGGTCTTCTCCCGGCTACAGAAAAGCAGTTGCTGCACCAGCACCAATTAAGAAACGTAAAGTCAGAATGAGCAGCACAAAGAAAAAATCACTTGGCTCTTAATTCAAGCAAGTGAGATACAAAAAACGCCGCTAGTCGGCGTTTTTTGTTGCCCGCCAAACCAAGGCTAGACCGAGTACCGACTGAATCATGAAGATTGCGCTAGAAACACCATGTAGGCGAGCAAATATTGCAGCATTAGTAGACTCGCGAACCGACAAGCCTAAATAGAGCGCTTGATCTCTCAACGAATCCATCCAAGGAATGATGATAAATGCAGCTCCAACTGCGCATGCGAGCATTCCTAATAAAATCCAACGAATGATACGGTAATGCTCGTCACCCTGTCTTACTAGGTGATTTGCCATCACCATTAGAAATGCGCTTAAGGCAACGCCGATATAAGCAGTGGTTTTGAAGAGATTTGCTGCAACCAAGCCGGCAACCTGCCTGTCTCCTAAACTAGAGAACAGCACAGGCACAACTAAAAATCCAATGGTGATGAAACTACCAACCCAGAGACCTGAAATCAGGCTAAATATTCTCTGGGAGCGGATCTG
Source organism: Polynucleobacter sp. JS-JIR-II-50 (assembly GCF_018687895.1). Lineage (NCBI taxonomy): Bacteria > Pseudomonadati > Pseudomonadota > Betaproteobacteria > Burkholderiales > Burkholderiaceae > Polynucleobacter > Polynucleobacter sp. JS-JIR-II-50. Next base: position 1,105,599 of record NZ_CP061307.1, read on the forward strand.
CTGCATTAGAGGTATCGCACGGCCAAGATTTCAACTTCGCGATTTCCGCCTGGGGCTTGTACAGCAACAACGTCACCCTCTTCTTTGCCAATTAAAGCACGGGCAATCGGTGAGCTGATGGAGATTTTCTGAACGGCGATATCAGCCTCATCATCCCCAACAATTTGATACGTGAGCTTAGTGCCATCTTCTAAATCCTCAAGATCAACAGTAGCTCCAAATACTATGCGACCAGCAACATCCAAAGTAGCGGGGTCAATAATTTGAGCTGCCGATAACTTGCCCTCTAACTCTTGAATGCGGCCTTCAATGAAGCCTTGCTTTTCTTTGGCAGCATCGTATTCGGCATTCTCAGAAAGGTCGCCTTGAGCGCGAGCTTCGGAGATAGCATTAATAACTGAAGGACGTTCTACGTGTTTAAGACGGTGCAGCTCTTCTTTAAGAAGCTCTGCACCGCGCTTGGTGATCGGAATTGTGCTCATGAAGCTAACCTAACTTAAATTCTTGCGCTAAATCACGCGTGTAAAGGTTAATTTTAGATTAAATGAGCTCCCGATGTAAGTTTTGCAAGGAATAAACCTCGAGTGAGTCGAGTCGGCCATTTTCAGAAGCCAGTAAACCATCCATTACCGCACGCGCCGCGCTAATGGTCGTGTAATACGTCACGCCGTTAGCTTGTGCGCTTGTACGAATCGATCTAGAGTCAGCTATCGCTGTCCGAGTCTCATCAACAGTAGTAAAGACTAGTGAAATCTCGCCATTTTTAATGAAATCAACGATATGTGGACGCCCATCTTTAACTTTATTAACCACTTTTACCGGCAAGCCAGCCGCTTCAATTGCCGCGGCAGTACCTTTAGTGGCAACCATCGGGAAGCCCAGCTGATGCAATAACTTAGCAACCTCAACCGCCTTTGGCTTATCACTATCCTTGACGGTCAACAGAACTGTTCCACTTTTTGGCAATTTGATTCCAGCACCGAGTTGAGATTTGAACAAAGCCTCACCAAAAGTCTTGCCAACACCCATCACTTCACCAGTGGAGCGCATTTCTGGTCCGAGAATTGGATCAATACCTGGGAATTTATTAAACGGAAATACAGCCTCCTTGACTGAGAAGTATGGCGGTTTCACTTCAGTCTTAATACCCTGCTGCTCTAGAGTCTGACCAACCATACAACGTGCAGCAATCTTCGCCAACTGCAGACCGGTGGCCTTTGATACAAACGGTACGGTACGTGAAGCGCGTGGATTTACTTCCAAAACATAGATAACGTCTTTGCCATCTACATTCTGAATCGCAAACTGGACGTTCATTAAACCAACAACATTCAGTCCTTTAGCCATCGCTGCAGTTTGGCGTTTAATCTCTTCCACCGTTGCATCGGATAACGAATATGGAGGTAATGAGCAGGCTGAGTCGCCAGAGTGAACACCGGCTTGCTCGATATGCTCCATGACGCCACCGATAAATACAGCTTTGCCATCGCTAATGCAATCCACGTCACACTCAATCGCGTCATTCAGGAAGCGATCGAGTAGCACAGGAGAATCATGAGATACCTTAACGGCCTCACGCATGTAGCGCTCTAGGTCTCGCCCATCATGAACGATTTCCATAGCGCGACCACCCAAGACATAGGAAGGGCGAACCACTAATGGATAACCAATTTCTTCGGCGAGCTTGAGAGCCTCCTCTTCAGTACGAGCTGTACGATTGGGTGGCTGACGTAAGCCGAGATCCTGCAATAGCTTTTGGAAGCGTTCGCGGTCTTCTGCTGCATCAATCATGTCTGGTGAAGTGCCGATAATGGGCACGCCATTACGTTCCAGATCTAAAGCCAATTTCAGAGGAGTTTGACCGCCGTATTGAACAATGACGCCCTTTGGCTTCTCTTTGGCAACAATTTCTAATACATCTTCAAGAGTCAGCGGCTCAAAGTAAAGACGATCTGATGTGTCATAGTCAGTAGAAACGGTTTCAGGATTGCAGTTGACCATGATAGTTTCGTAACCATCATCACGCATTGCTAAGGCAGCATGCACACAGCAATAGTCAAACTCAATCCCTTGACCAATTCGGTTAGGACCACCGCCCAAAACCATGATTTTCTCTTTATTGGTTGGTTGTGATTCGCACTCACCATGCTCTGCTTCATATGTTGAATATAAATAAGCAGTATTAGTCGAAAATTCAGCCGCGCAGGTATCTACACGCTTATAGACAGGGACAACTTTTAAACGATGGCGTGCAGCACGAACAGATGCAGCATCAACTTTTAATAATTTTGCCAAGCGGCGATCTGAGAAACCTTTTTGCTTTACAAAACGCAACTCGGGTGCAGTTAGGCTATCGATCTTGCGCTGCTTAAGCTCAGTCTCTATGGTGATAAGTTCTTCAATTTGCTCTAAGAACCAAGGGTCTACTTTTGTTTCAGAGTAAATCTCATCAAGCCCCATCCCCATTCGGAATGCATCAGCCAAATACCAAATACGATCAGGTCCTGGTTCATTTATTTCATTGATGATGTCATCAAGGTCTGTGGATACTTCATCTAAGCCGTCAACACCAACCTCAAGGCCACGAAGTGCTTTCTGGAAGGACTCTTGAAAAGTGCGGCCAATAGCCATGACTTCACCAACCGACTTCATCTGCGTTGTTAAACGAGAATCAGCCTGTGGGAACTTCTCAAATGCGAAGCGTGGAATCTTGGTAACCACGTAATCGATTGAAGGCTCAAATGATGCCGGTGTGGCACCACCGGTAATGTCATTCTTGAGTTCATCAAGGGTATAGCCCACGGCCAATTTAGCCGCAATTTTTGCAATTGGGAAGCCTGTGGCCTTTGAAGCCAAAGCTGATGAGCGGGATACCCGCGGATTCATCTCAATGACGATCATGCGTCCATCAACTGGATTAATTGAGAACTGAACATTAGACCCACCGGTATCAACGCCAATCTCTCTCAGAACAGCAATCGATGCATTACGCATGATTTGATATTCTTTATCCGTCAACGTTTGCGCAGGCGCTACGGTAATTGAGTCACCGGTATGCACACCCATTGGATCCAAGTTTTCAATTGAACAAACGATGATGCAGTTGTCATTGCGATCGCGCACGACTTCCATCTCGAATTCTTTCCAGCCCAAGAGAGACTCTTCGATTAAGAGCTCACGTGTTGGTGATAAATCGAGACCACGTTTACAAATTTCTTCAAATTCTTCACGGTTATAGGCAATACCACCACCCGATCCGCCCATGGTGAATGATGGACGAATGACCACTGGGAAACCTGAGCTGCCAGTTTGCTTCTGAATTTGCTGCTGAACCTCATGCGCCTCATCCATTGAGTGCGCAATGCCTGACTTCGCAGAGCCTAGGCCAATTTTGGTCATAGCCTCTTTAAACTTTTGGCGATCTTCTGCTTTATCAATTGCCTCTGGTGAGGCCCCAATCAATTCGCAACCGTACTTCTCTAAAACACCATGACGGTGCAGATCTAATGCGCAGTTCAGTGCGGTCTGGCCACCCATGGTTGGCAATATCGCATCAGGCTTTTCAGTAGCAATAATGCGCTCAACCACTTCCCAAGTAATCGGCTCAATGTACGTTACATCGGCCATCTCTGGGTCAGTCATGATGGTTGCAGGATTACTGTTTACCAAAATAACTTTGTAGCCTTCGTCACGCAATGCTTTACAAGCTTGCGCTCCAGAATAGTCAAACTCACAGGCCTGTCCAATCACAATTGGACCCGCACCAATAATCAGGATGCTCTTAATGTCGCTACGCTTAGGCATTATTTGCCCTCCTTCTTGGCAGCATTCATTAGCTCCACAAAACGATCAAATAAATAGGCAATGTCATGAGGACCTGGTGAAGCCTCAGGATGCCCCTGGAAACAGAGTGCTGGCCTGTCATTCCATGCCAAACCTTGCAAGGATCCATCAAATAAAGAAACATGGGTTACACGAATATTGCTTGGCAACGTATTAGCATCAACCGCAAAACCATGATTCTGTGAGGTGATGGCAACACGTCCTGTATCTAAATCTTTCACAGGATGATTGGCGCCATGATGGCCAAATTTCATCTTAAGTGTCTTTGCGCCTGCTGCAAGACCCATAATTTGATGACCCAAACAGATGCCAAAAGTAGGTACGCCCTTTTCAATGATTTCTTTTGCAGCAGCAATGGCGTAGTCACATGGACCAGGATCGCCAGGGCCATTTGAGAAGAACACGCCATCAGGATTCATAGCCAGAACTTCTGCTGCACTAGTTTGTGCTGGAACAACTGTTAATTGACAGCCACGCTCAGTCAGCATGCGCAAGATATTGCGCTTCACGCCAAAGTCGTAAGCAACTACCTTTTTAACTGGCTTACTGGTATCCAATGTTCTGTAGGCAGGCTTGCCATTTGGACCATGAAGATCCCATTCAGCCTCGCGCCACTCATAGGCTTTCTTAGTAGTTACTACCTTCGCAAGATCTAAGCCTGACATGCCAGGAAAAGCCTTAGCAAGTTCTAGAGCCTTAGCGCCTAAAGATTCATGGCTATCACCTAATTTGCCAGCAACAATGGCGCCCGATTGCGCACCCTTGTCACGCAGAATTCTGGTGAGCTTGCGTGTATCGATGCCAGAAATCCCTAAAACACCTGCTTTGGTAAGGTAGTCATCCAAAGAGCCTTCTGAACGGAAGTTGGATACCCGTTTTGGGAGATCCTTCACTACCAAGCCTGCCGCATGAATCTGATCTGATTCCGCATCTTGAGCATTTATACCGACATTACCGATGTGTGGATAGGTTAAGGTAACAATTTGGCGTGAGTAGCTGGGATCAGTAATGATCTCTTGATATCCAGTCAACGCAGTATTGAAAACGACTTCGCCAGTAGTTTCGCCAGGGGCGCCAATGCTAAAACCGGGAAATAATGTGCCGTCGGCTAAGGCCAACACGGCTGGGGGAAAAGAAGGAAGCAAGGGTGACAAACCATCTCCAGTCCCTGCTCCATCCGACGCTCAAAACCCCAAAAAAGACTAGCCCGGGGATGTTTTTGCGGGTGGTGAGTGTCTTTAAGCGCTAGGGTATATATTAAGTTTCGAACCCTGTAATCATAACATTTTTGCTCGTAAACCCTTGGATATACGGTCGAATGGGGGCTGGAAGGTAAAAAGCTCCTCTAGCCTAATGGCTGGAGGAGCAATTTATCCCAAAATCGGTGTTTTAAGCCTTGGCGCTTTGCTCAATGATGGTCTTAATTTGAGCTAAAACAGATTGGTCATCCATCGTGCTGATATCACCGGGATCACGCCCTTCCGCTACAGCCTGAAGTGCTCGACGAACAATCTTGCCTGAACGCGTCTTTGGTAACGCAGTAACTATATAAACCCGTCCGGGACGTGCAATCGCCCCTAACGTGGTATCTACAGTCTTCATGCACTCCGCTTCCAGGGTGGCAGTATTGGAGGCATCTTTTGGAATCACAAAGGCAATCGCAGCCTGCCCCTTTAACTTATCTTCAATGCCAACCACGGCAACCTCTGAAACATTCGGATGACTAGAGATACTTTCCTCAATCTCGCGAGTACCAAGGCGATGTCCAGCTACGTTAATCACGTCATCCGTACGACCCAAGATGAAGAAGTAGCCATCCTTGTCTTTGATGCCCCAGTCAAAGGTGGAGTAAATCAATTTGCCCGGGATCGTCTCCCAATAAGTACTAATAAAACGTTTGTCATCACCCCAAACGGTTTGCATACAACCTGGGGGCAATGGCCCTTCAATAGCAATTACACCCTTCTGATCTGGGCCCAACTCTTCAGAGGTAGCATCGTCGAGCAACTTCATGTTGTAACCAAATGATGGCACACCTGGCGAACCAAATTTATGCGGCATGACTTCTATACCACGCTGAATAGCCAACATTGGCCAACCTGTTTCTGTCTGCCAATAGTTATCCACAATTGGCTTATTTATTGCACCATGAATCCAGCTGGCAGTTGGCTCATCTAATGGCTCGCCAGCCAAGAACAGAGCGCGCAATTTAGATAGATCGTACTTTGTTAAGAAAGCGGGGTCTTGTTTCTTCAGAACACGAACTGCTGTTGGTGCAGAGAACATCACGGATACTTTGTACTTATCTACCAGCTCCCACCAAATGCCCGCATCAGGACGCAAGGGGGTGCCCTCGTACATGATCGTAGCCATACCAGATAGTAATGGTGCATAAATGATGTAGCTGTGTCCGACAACCCAACCAATATCGGATGTGCAGAACATGGTCTCACCAGCATTGCCGGTAAAAATATGTTTCATTGAAGCGGCGAGAGCAACTGCATAGCCACCCGTGTCTCGCTGCACCCCTTTTGGTTTACCAGTTGTACCGGAGGTGTACAAAATATAAGACGGATGAGTTGCATCAACCCATTCAATAGGCACTACATCATTTAAATGCTTTTGGCGTTCGCTTGCGTAATCCAAATCACGTCCAGCGACGGTGGTGAATTCAGTCAAACCACGATTCACAATCAAAACCTTCTCAGGCTTGTATTCAGCCAGAGTAATTGCTTCATCAAGCAATGGCTTGTAAGGAACTGCTTTGCCACCACGGGCACCTGCTTCTGCAGTGACGATAAGCTTTGGTTTTGCATCATCAATACGAGATGCCAAGCTGTGGGATGCAAAGCCACCAAATACAACAGAGTGAATAGCGCCAATGCGGGTGCACGCCAACATAGCAAAAACAAGCTTCAGCAATCATTGGCATGTAAATGAGTACACGATCACCCTTTTTAACGCCTGCCGCTTTGTAGATTGCTGCCATACGATTCACTTCTTCGTATAACTCTTTAAAGGTATATGCCTTCTCTTGATTGGTTTCTGTAGAAACCGCAACCAAGGCAATTTGATCTGGACGATCTTTTAAGTGACGGTCAACTGCGTTGTAGCAAAGATTCGTTGAGCCACCCTCAAACCATTTAGCAAATGGAGGGTTGTCGTAATTGAGGACTTTGTTAAAAGGTTTTTCCCAATGTATTAACTGCGCTTGCTCACCCCAAAATCCATCTGGGTCTTTAATTGAACGTTCGTGGTGTGCTTTGTAGGACATGGTCAACCTGATCTCTTAAAAAGTTACTCAAATTACTGGCTCTTGCTCACCCCTTTACTAGCGTTGCTGCTGGCTGAGGCAGGTGAACTACCATTTTTCGCAGATTTTGCAAGCCCTGTCGATGCGGATTTATGCTGAGATGCAGCATTTTTTCCAGAAGAATTACCCTTAGAGGTGCCCTTATCTCCTGTTTTGGTGTTGCTGGGTGCTACACATTTACTTGATTTAGTCCCTTTTGCACCCTTTGCTGGTTTGGGGCATTTAGGCGCAGGTGGAGCTGGCTTTTCTAAGCTGAGGCTAGCATTTTCAGCCATAGCAGTTGAAACATCGCCCGGTCTACGACTGGTTTTGGGAATCAGCACGGTAGAGCCCGCACGTATACGCATTCCCCTTGGAATACCGTTGACCTCGCGCAGAGTATCTACATCCACACCCAATGTTTTAGCAGCCTGATCAACACTTTCTGTTTTAGATACTTGAACCGCAGTCCACGACGAAAGAGGTTTAGGGTATAGCTTGAGGTTATCTTGAAAGATCTCAGCATGCGCAAACGGCAAAAGAATTTGCTGGTTAGCATTACTCAAAATAACCGGCTTATTAAAAGACGGATTCAGGCTATGGAATTCATCCGCTGGTATTTCGGCTAATTTAATAACCAGGGCAACGTCGATATCGCTACCCACATCAACTGCAACAAAATAGGGGTGATTTTCTAACTCAGGAAGCACAATGCCATATGCCTGTGGATCCAACACAATTTGACGATACGCCATTAATTTAGGAACGTAATTTCTAGTTTCGCGCGGTAAGGTCAAGCTCTCATAATCTATAGGCAAGCCTGCAGCGGCATTACGCTTTTGCGCTTTCGTAATGTTGCCGGCACCCCAGTTATAAGCTGCAAGCGCTAATTCCCAACTCCCAAATTGATTATTCAAACGTTGCAAGTAATCTAAAGCCGCATCCGTAGACTGGACAACATCTCGACGCTCATCCCTAAATACGTTTTGCGTGAGTCGAAAGTCTTTGCCAGTAGCTGGCATAAATTGCCATAGACCCACAGCCTTTGCATTTGACTTTGCATTGGTTACAAAAGCACTTTCAACAAATGGAAGAAGTGCAATTTCGGTAGGCATATTGCGCGCATTCACTTCCTGAACAATGTAAAACAAATACCGTGAAGAACGCGTCATCGAGCGATTCACATAGTCCGGTCTTGCCGCCAGCCAGCGAACCTGTTCAATCTCTAGGGGGGAATTCATGGGCTCCATTTGAAAGCCATCACGAATGCGTATCCACAGGTTGTCAGAAGGCGCATAAACCTTGCTAACGGATTGATTTTTGAGGTTAACCCTTGCGACCCTGGAAGCCTTTGAATTCGCTTTAGTTGGCGTATCGGAAGACCAATCGCCAGTGCTAGCGCAACCACTCAACAAAGCAGTAATCACCACTACTGCATACATCATTCGCATTAGAAGCGATCTTTCCAGCCGCGAATGACTGCCAATGCATGTGCAGGCGTTGGCAATGATGTCTGGCCTGAAACCTCTTTAGCCATTGCAATGACTTCGGCTTGATCGCAACGCATGAAAGGATTTACCTGGAGTTCTTGCCCAATAGTCGTTGGCAGTGTTGGCAAACCTTGCTCTCGCAGAGATTTAGCCTGCTCTGCCCATGAAAGTAGATTGAGGTTGTTAGGCTCTACCGCTAAAGCAAAACGAATATTCGATAAGGTGTACTCATGGGTGCAATAAACCAAAGTATTTTTTGGCAGTGCGGCAAACTTAGCCAGCGACTCCGTCATTTGAGTTGGTGTCCCCTCGAATAATCTTCCGCAGCCAGAGGCAAATAAGGTATCACCACAAAAAAGCATTGGTTCAACAACATTTGCTTGCATGTTTGCAAAATAAGCAATGTGACTTAAGGTATGCCCAGGAACTTCGAGAACTTTCAAGCTAATGCGTGGGGAGGCAATTTCAAATTTATCGTCCTGCATTACGACATTGGTACGGCCTGGAATATTGTCACCAACTGGGCCATAAACAGGTAGATCCGCACCCAAGCTTTGTAATAAATTAAGAATGCCGCCTGTGTGATCAGCATGATGATGGGTTATGAGAATGCCCTTGAGGGTCAAATGATTAGAGCTCAGGTACTCCAAAACTGGTGCTGAATCACCAGGATCGACCACTAAAGCAGAGCTGCCATCGTGAATACACCAGATATAGTTATCATCAAAAGCCGGAATGGGCCAAACCTGCAATAAAGTATTCTTATCCATAGACCGATGATACCAACCCCACCCATACCCTCTCAGACACTTGCACCTCCCTGGAGCTCATGGGAAAAATGGCTCCAATCCCCTCCAGGACGCTATGTCCTAGCCTGGGAGCAACGGTGTTTTGACCAAATTGTTACCGATGTCTTTGGCTTTCATGCGCTGCAAATAGGTCTACCCCAGATTAACGCGCTAGGTGAAAATCGTATGCCTCTGCATGCCATCCTCATTCACTCTAACGATAGCCGCTCTCAAGCAAGTAATTACAACTGGCATTTAATTCAAGGTGACTCCACAGACCTCCCCTTTGCCAGTGACAGCCTAGATCTGATTGTGCTGCCGCATGTTTTAGAATTTGCTACAGACCCCCATCAAATATTGCGGGAGGTCGATCGAGTGCTTCGACCCGAAGGTCGTTTAATTATTTCCGGCTTCAACCCAGCAAGCCTCTGGGGTGCCAGACAATATCTGAGCAGATTGGTAGGTACTCCCTACCTGCCTAGAGATGGTCAATTTATTAGCCTCATCCGCATAAAAGATTGGCTGGAGTTGCTTAACTTTTCGCTAGACCGCGGTCACTTTGGTTGCTATAAACTTCCCTTGCAAGGCGAAGCGGTTATGGGCAAGATGAATTTTCTTGAAAAAATGGGGAACCGATGGTGGCCCATATTTGGGGCTGTTTTTTTAGTTTCAGCTATTAAACGCCAACAAGGAATACGCCTCATTGGCCCGGCATCACTTGTCCGCATACCAGCCATTAAGCAGCTAAGTCCTGCCGCCGAGAGAAGCAATCTGCAAAAAAGCCTCAAAAACGAGAATTCCAAGTAAATTATTGCCATGCCGCATTCGAAATCCCATCCTCAGCACCCTCACATCGTGATTTACACGGATGGCGCCTGTAAAGGCAATCCTGGGCCTGGAGGCTGGGGGGCTGTTTTGCGATCAGGCGGCCATGAAAAGCATATTCATGGCGGTGAAAAGCTCACAACCAACAACCGCATGGAAATATGTGCCGTTATTTTTGCCCTAAAAGCACTCAAACAACGCAGTACCGTTGAGCTATGGACGGACTCTCAATATGTCCAGAAAGGGGTTACGGAATGGCTTGAGGGCTGGAAAAAGCGAGGTTGGAAAACCGCCAGCAAGGATCCAGTGAAGAATGCGGATCTCTGGCAAGAGCTTGATACCCTGCTCCCCGGGCATCAGATCTCCTGGCACTGGGTTAGGGGACACAATGGACACCCTGGAAATGAGTTGGCCGACCAGCTAGCCAATAAGGGTGTTGAGGAGTTTTTGCCATAGGGCAAATGCATCTCAAGAGCCTCCTTTTCAGCCATCTTATGAGAGAATGACCTTGCTCTAAATGGCTTAGAAGCAGCATTAAACAAACATAAAATCAAGAAAAACGAGACTGTGTCAAAAATAGAATCCTCACTCGACAAGGCTGTTGTCAAACTCGTGCAATACAAAAGCAGCGGCAAAGCCCGCTTATGCGCACTTTGGCAACAACACTCTCCTCGATTAAATCAACTTAAGCAGCTGGACTACCTAACCGTTAAATCATTTGTAGTGAAATTCAAATGGCGCATCTTATTGGTGCTGATTATTCTCTATGCGTGCACTAAGACTTACGATTATTTCTTCCCCGCCTCTGAAAAATCAGGTGGTCCGGTAACCATTACCTCTGTTGTAGTAGAGAAGAAAGATGTTCCTCTCATCATCGAGGCCACTGGCACGATCGTATCGAACAGTATTGTTGATATTCGTCCAATGGTTACCAATACCGTAGCTAAGATTGAAGTTAAAGATGGTCAAGAAGTCAAGGCCGGCGATTTGCTGTTTACTTTAGATGACCGCAACGACAAGGCTAACTATGAAAAGCTTAAAGCCCTTGCCGATGATGCCCAAAAGCAATACCTCAGAGCCAAGGAGCTTGTTGCGAAGAACTTTATCTCAAAAGCAGCCTTAGAGACTACCTTAGCCAACGCCAAGTCTGCACAAGCAGCCGCCCGTTCCGCAGAAGTGCAGCTATCCTTTGATTACATCAAGTCACCTATTGACGGTCGCGCTGGAATTGTGAATGTGTTTCCGGGTTCACTAGTTCAAGCCAGCAACATTGTTTCAACTGCGACCAGCTCTACCGCCACTTCAAGCGTAGGCTCTATGGTCACCATTACCCAATTGAACCCAATTAATGTTCAGTTTGTTGTTCCTGAAAAGGATATCCCCATCATGCTTGAGAATCAGCTTGATGGAGAAGCAATGACCGTCAAAGTTGTAGTTGGCGATAGTGGTAAAAAGACATACGAAGGAAAAGTCTTGGTGATTGATAACCAAGTAGATCCATCGATCGCAGCAGTCCGCGTTAAAGCCCAGATTCCCAATGATGACAAAACCTTATTGCCCGGTCAGTTTGCTCGCGTATCATTAGTTGCAAACACTTTAAAGGATGCTTTGGCAATTCCTTCGCAGGCTGTAGTTATTAATGCCCGCGGGAAAATGGTTTATGTCGTTGATAAGGATGGCAAAGCTGTGGCCAAACCGATCAAAGTGGTTTATGAATATCTAGGCTCAACCGTTGTAACCGGTATTGATGCTGGTGATCGAGTGGTGGTGGAGGGTAAGCAAAACTTGCGCCCTGGTGGCAAAGTTCGGGAAGCGAAGAATCCATCACCTGCAGCCCCAGCAAGCTCGACCCCTCCAGCAACTCCTTCAGTCCAAGATAAGAAATGACACTTTCCGAATTATGTATTCGGCGTCCAGTAATGACGGTATTGCTCTCTGTAGCTACCGTTATAGCTGGCGCAGTTGCTTACGTCAAAATTCCGGTAGCCGCACTACCAAGTTTTAATACTCCCGTTATTTCTGTGAGCGCCTCCTTGCCAGGAGCCTCTCCAGAAAATATGGCGTCTGCAGTTGCACTCCCTCTCGAAAAAGAATTTTCGACGATTGACGGCATTAACGTCATCAGCTCGACCAACTCTTTAGGCAGCACCAGCATTACCCTCGAATTTAATAACGACAGGGACATTGATAAAGCAGCCGTGGATGTGCAGGCTGCGTTGCTACGAGCGCAAAAGCGGCTACCAATTGAAATGACAGTGCCGCCCTCCTATCGCAAAATTAACCCGGCAGATACACCGGTATTGGTTGTGCGTATGAGCTCACCTTCAATCAGCCTTTCAGATATCAATCAGTACGCAGAAAATCTTGTTTCACCAAATTTATCCACAATTAGCGGCGTGGCTCAGGTATTGGTTTATGGGGCAAAACGCTACGCCGTTCGCGTTCGCGTTCATCCAGATGCGCTAGCCAATCGAAACCTGACTGTTGACGACATTGCCTTAGCCATAAATAAAGCAAACTCTAATAGCCCAGTGGGAGTATTGGATGGACCACGTCAAGCAATCACCATCTACGCTAACCCTCAGCTAGTAAGACCTGAAGAGTTTGCTAATTTGATTGTGAGCCAAAAGAATGGTTTGCCAATTTATTTAAAAGATGTGGCTGATGTTGTTGAAAGCTATGAGGATGTCAAAACGCTTGCTAGCTCTAATGGCGAACGATCGATTGCAGTAGCAGTTCTAAGACAACCAAGCGCCAATACAGTTGAAGTGGTGCGGTCGGTAAAAGATTTATTGCCTCAGCTGCAAAAGCAAATGCCTGAGTCAATCAAACTACAACTCTTAAATGATCGCTCCCTTTCCATTATTGAAGCGATTCATGACGTTAATTTCACGCTCGCGTTGACAGTCTTGCTGGTAATCCTAGTGATCTTCCTCTTCTTAAAACATATATCAGCCACTGTAATTCCATCCATTAGCCTTCCAATCTCGCTGATTGGCGCATTTTTCCTGCTGTATTTCATGGGCTATAGCCTAGATAATATTTCGCTCCTTGGTATCACCCTGGCCGTTGGTCTGGTGGTGGACGATGCCATTGTGGTTCTGGAAAATATCATGCGTTATGTTGAGCAAGGTATGGATCCGCTCAAGGCCTCACTCAAAGGAAGTAAAGAAGTTGGCTTCACCATCATCTCCATCTCTATCTCCTTGGTAGCTGTATTTATTCCACTCTTCTTTATGGCTGGGCCAATCGGCCTTCTCTTTAGAGAATTTGCTGTGGTGGTTTCTCTATCTATTTTGGTCTCTGCGGTTGTATCCCTAACCGTGGTGCCAATGCTCTGTAGTCGCTTCCTTCCAAAACCGGGGCAGCATGCTAAAGAGTATGCAATTAATAAAAGGTTTGACCGTGTCTTTGATTGGATGCTCAAAACCTATATTCACTACCTAGATCTAGCCCTGAAAAATCGTAAAGTGGTTTTATGGGGAGCTCTTTCCACATTTGTAATTACGATTGCGCTCTTCATCAGTAGCCCTAAAGGCTTCTTCCCGGAAGAAGATATCGGCCAAATTCTGGCCACTACAGAAGCTTCCGAAGACATCTCCTTCAGAGCCATGCTTGCCTTGCAGGACCAAGCTGCTGAATTGGTTAACTCTGATCCCAATGTGGCCAGCTCTATCTCCGTGATTGGCGGTGGCGCCAGCTCAGGTTACAACACCGGCAGGATATTTATTATTCTTAAGCCCAAAAGCGATCGCGCCAAAATGGCGAAGATCATGGAAGGCTTGCGCACCAAGTTTAAAGAGATACCAGGTCTTCAAGTCTATATGCGCCCCGTGCAGAACTTACAGCTTGGTGGCAAGAGCAGCAAGAGTCGCTATCAATTTACACTTCAAAGCGTAGGCTTTGAAGGCGTAAATGAGTGGTCAGATAAATTAATGCAAAAAATGCGCGCTGATCCGATGTTTAGAGATGTAACAAGCGACTCTCAAATGAAGGGTTTGAACGTCAAAATTGATATTGATCGTGAAAAAGCTGCAAGCGCTGGCGTTAGCATTGCTGATATCCGATCAGCCCTTTACTCCACCTATGGAGAAAAGCAGGTTTCAACCATTTACACCCCGGTAAATACCTATTACGTCATTCTTGAGGGCGCAGTTGAAGATCGTCAATATGAGTCTGATCTCAATAAAATCTTCGTGCGAGGACGGGCAACAGATAAGCTCATCCCGCTATCAAGCCTTGCTAGCTTTACGCGCACTGTTGGCCCAACAGCAGTAAACCATCAAGGCCAAATTCCCGCAGTTACCCTGTCGTTTAACTTGGCTCCAGATATCTTTCTGGGTGATGCGACTAAGCAAATTGAATCTTTCACTAAAGCCATAGATCTACCATCCTCAATCATTACCAGCTACGGTGGTGATGCGGCTGTATTTAAAAGCAATCAATCTGGCCAGCTGATCTTGATTCTTTCAGCGCTAGGAGTTATATACATTCTGCTTGGCGTTCTCTATGAGAGCTATATCCACCCGCTCACGATTTTGGCTGGCTTACCATCTGCAGCGATTGGCGCAATATTAGCCTTGCGTATATTTGGTTTTGAACTGACTATTGTTGCTTCTATTGGTATTTTGCTTTTGATTGGTATCGTTAAGAAGAATGCAATTCTGATGATCGACTTTGCCCTAGATGCTCAACGTAATCAGGGAATGACTCCAGAGAAGGCCATTCGTGAGGCTTGCATCTTGCGATTCCGACCCATCATGATGACTACGTTTGCAGCGCTGATGGGCGCTATTCCGATTGCCTTTGGCTTAGGTGCTGGAGCTGAATTACGCCAGCCGCTGGGCATTAGCGTTGCTGGCGGTCTGATTTTTTCTCAGTTCGTAACATTGATCATTACACCCGTGATTTATCTCTATCTGGATAAATATGCCGGTAACGGTCCGATGGATATTCCACCTGCTGTTCTAGAGGGTGCCTAATGCGTCAAGTTATTCTCGATACCGAAACTACTGGCCTTAATCCAGCTACCGGCGACCGCATTATTGAAATTGGTTGCGTTGAGATGGTGGGTCGTCGTCTTACCGATAGAACTTTCCACTACTACATTAATCCTGAACGCGATATTGATGCCGGTGCCTTTGCAGTCCACGGACTTTCTAGAGAGTTTTTATCTGATAAACCAATCTTTGCAAACATTGTTGAGCAGTTAATTGAGTTTGTAGATGGCGCTGAAATTGTGATTCATAACGCAGCCTTCGATCTGGGATTCTTGGATAACGAGTTTGCCCTTCTAAAGCGCCCCCCATTCAGAAATTTAGCCGCCAAAATTACCGACACCCTGCTCGACGCACGTCAAATGTTCCCCGGAAAGCGCAATTCATTAGATGCGCTGTGTGAACGCTTTTCAATTAGCAATAAACACCGTACTTTGCACGGCGCGCTGTTAGATGCCCAGTTACTAGCTGAAGTTTACGTATCGATGACTAGGGGTCAAGAAGACCTTTCTATTGATCTGATTGACTACACAGTGGGAGCAGACTCTACTGGCCATACCAAGGCATTGCCAACGAATCTGATGGTGCTTTCAGCCTCCGATGATGATCTACAAAGTCATGAAAAAATCTTGGCAGAAATTGCCAAGACATGTAAAAAGGACCCCGTTTGGAGCCCTTTAAATGCTGCTGCCTAATTAGTGGTTTAGTAGTTAGATTGCTGCGGCAATCGCCTTACCTAAATCATCCGTCTTAGCAGTGCCACCTAAATCAGGTGTCAAAGGTGCATGTCCTGGACCCGATGCTAATACCTTCTCAATCGCACTAAATATTGCTTTGCCAGCCTCGGGATAACCAAGGTGATCTAACATCATCGCCCCACTCCAGATCTGACCAATCGGGTTGGCGATCATTTTGCCGAAGATATCAGGCGCTGATCCGTGAACAGGCTCAAACAAGGAAGGGAATTTACCCTCAGGATTGATGCTGCCGGATGGCGCAACAGCAATTGTGCCGGTACATGCGGGACCCAAGTCAGAGAGAATATCTCCAAATAAATTGCTCGCTACGACAACGTCAAACCGATCTGGATTCATGACGAAGTGAGCCGCCAAAATATCAATGTGATACTTATCGGCCCTTACGTCGGCAAATTTCTTAGACATTGCTTCAACACGCTCATCCCAATAAGGCATGGTGATAGCAATACCATTTGATTTGGTTGCCGAAGTTAAATGCTTCTTAGGACGGCTTTGAGCTAAGTCAAATGCAAATTGCAAAATTCGGTCAACGCCCTGTCTAGTGAAAACAGATTCTTGAATCACGATCTCACGATCGGTATCCGGGAACATCTTGCCACCAACGCTGGAGTATTCACCCTCGGTATTCTCACGCACAACAAAGAAATCGATGTCACCAGGCTTGCGATTGGCTAACGGGCATGGCACTCCTGGTAATAAACGTACTGGACGCAAATTGACATACTGATCAAAGCCGCGGCGGAATTGAATTAAGCTTCCCCATAATGAAACATGGTCAGGCAGGATGTCAGGCATGCCAACTGCACCGAAGAAGATCGCATCGTACTTCATGAGAGTGTCGAACCAATCATCCGGCATCATCTTGCCATGCTTGAGGTAATAATCACAGCTAGCAAAATCAAAATGATCAAACTGCATACCGAGATTAAATTTACGATTAGCCGCTTCTAGAGCGCGTACGCCCTCTGGCATCACTTCTTTACCAATACCATCTCCAGGAATAACGGCAATCTTGGGATTCTTAAATATTTTCTTTGCGTTCATAAATAATGTGTCTCGTTTTATTTTGTTGAAGATGAATTTTACAAATAACTAGCTAATGGCGCGACGAATTTCATCCGGCGCCTTCTTACTGCCTTTTTCAACCGATTCACTATCGTAATCAGTTGTATTTTCGATTGTCTCTGGTGCAGCCTCTAACATCCGAATATTGTCCTTGGGGCAGATTGGCGCTCCATAACTCGCCCACTTCTTGAGCAGAGTCACCTCGTAGCCACATTGACCGCATTTAGCCTTACTTCGACTGGCATTGCTAGGCCTTGGAGGCGGGAAAACAATCGCTTGATGGGGATATGGGCCTAGTTCCTGACTAATCATCATCAGTTTCACAGTGAGCTCCTCGGTGGCATGAGCCAGTCTTGCTGGGCCTTCCAAGCCTACCGTTTGAGCAATACCCTTGAAATCTTCACCATGGCCGCTAAAACAATCATCCACTGCATGGCAGAGCTCGTGAACCAGGGTGTCTAAGAGCTGAACAGGTTCATCCAACTTAGGGGATATAAATATCTCATTTACGCCACCGCCTGAGCGTTCGCGGGGCCAGCATTGGCCTAGAGTTGTTCTAGGGCTACTAGAGGCGGGAAAGCCGCATGAAACCCTGACGGGAGGGATGGCATAACCTGCTTTTGAAAAGACTGGTTCTAGATGCCTTACGGCGTCTTCTAGCCACGCCTCACGTACTGTATGTTGCTTCATTTAACTTCTCTTCTATCGAAATCTAGGACAAAAACCATCAATTGCGATCATACGCCACCATAAGTAGAATGAGACCATGAAAGATCTAGAAAGCCTCAGCGCCACCCAAGCCATCAAAGCCCTCTCAAAGAGGGAAATAAAAGCAACTGATTTACTCCTCTCCTGTCTAGACCGCATAGGGCAAAAAGAGAGCGTTGTTAAGGCCTGGGCAAGCCTAGGGAAGGAAAACGCCCTATCTCGCGCCAAACAGCTTGATAAGGGGGCATTTCAGGGCCTATTACATGGCCTTCCAATTGGGGCTAAAGATCTTTATGACACTTATGATTTGCCGACCTCATATGGTTCACCTATTTACGCCAATCACTATCCGGTTGCCGATGCTGTAGCGGTTGCCCTAATGCGACAGTCTGGTGCCATTATTTTAGGCAAAACTGTCACAACAGAATTTGCAACATTCAAGAGTGGATTAACCACGAATCCGCATAATCCAAAGCACACCCCGGGTGGCTCCTCTAGTGGCTCTGCAGCTGCAGTAGCTGATTTTATGGTCCCACTTGCAACCGGAAGTCAAACTGCAGGCTCAATCATTCGCCCTGCATCTTTTTGTGGTGTAGTGGGTTTTAAACCCAGTCACGGCAAAGTGAGTATTGCGGGGATTAAAAGTCTTTCGGTAACCTTAGATACCATGGGTTGTTTCGGCAGAACAGTAGAAGATGTGGGGCTCGGCGTAGCGGCTATGAGCGGCGATCATCGACTCGCAAAAATTGAAGTCTTAAATAACAAACCCCGCATCGCCATTTGTAAGACTTCTAGCTGGCCGTTTGCACAAAAGGAAACTGCTACAGCGCTTGCCGTTGCTCGCCATGCTGCAGAGATGATTGCTAAAGGCGCGGTAATTGATCAAAAGCTACCTAAGACGTGTGATGGTCTCACCCAAGCCCAAACGCGCATCATGATTTCTGAAATGTCACGCAGCCTTACTTTTGAACGGGTACATTACGCAAAAAAACTTAGTCCACAACTTTTGATGCAACTCAGTGAAGGTGCTGAAATTAGTTATGAGCAATATGCAAAAGATTTGAGCCTTGCCGATAAGTCAAGGGCGGCTATGGAAGACTTATTTAATAATGAACTTGATATCTTGATCGCCCCAAGTGCAAATGGAGAGGCACCCAACATTAAAGATGGCACGGGAGATCCACTTTTTTCTAGAGCCTGGACTCTTCTAGGTTTGCCCTGCATCAATATCAACGTAAGCATGGGCCCCAATGGGTTGCCAGTAGGCGTGCAACTCATTGCAGGCCCAGGTAAAGATCATTTCTTATTGAGTGCTGCCCGGGCATTTACATTGGCATTGCCCGATCCCAGTTTACGAGATCAGGCTTAGCCAAGCTCTTAATCAAGGGTAATGTTTGCCGCTTTAATTGCTTTAGCCCAGAAAGGTATCTCTTTCTTAACTAGTGCATCTGTTTGGTTTGGCCCCAGGTAACGAAGTTCAACGCCAGCAGCATCAGCACGATCTTTAATTTCAGGCAGCGCCAAACTCTGCTTTACAGAATTGGTGAGCTTAGTCACTACTGGTGCAGGCGTTCCCGCAGGCGCATAGAGCGCAACCCATGACTCCAATTGAAATGATGGTAGACCAGCCTCAGCGGTGGTTGGTACGTTTGGCATACCAGGGTGACGATTTTTACCGGTGACAGCAAGTCCTTTGAGTTTTCCACTCTGGACGTGTTGCATGACTGAGGGTGGCGTACTAATAAATACCTGCACCTGCCCAGCCAAAACATCCTGAATAGCTGGACCAGATCCCTTATATGGAACATGCACCATATCCACGCCGGTAGTTTGCTTAAAGATCTCTGTACCAATATGCGACACAGAACCATTGCCTTGTGAAGCGTAATTTAATTTACCTGGATTAGCCTTTGCATAAGCAATGAATTCCTTCAAATTATTGACTGGAACTGAAGGGTGCACTGCAATGACATTGGTAGAAACCGTTAGCAAGGCAATTGGAGAGAAATCTTTAATGGGGTCCCAAGGGAGCTTATCGAATAAAGCAGGATTACCAACGTGATAACCCGAATAGGAAATCAATAAGGTATAACCATCTGGCTTTGCTTTGGCAACATACTGATAGGCGGTATTACCACTTGCCCCAGGTTTATTATCGACAATCACTGGTTGACCGATCACGCGAGTCAACGGCTCACTTAATAGACGTGCCGAAGTATCAACAAGCCCGCCTGGTGGATTAGGTACTACCAAAGTAATTGGACGATCCGGAAAAGATTCAGCCATAACTAGACATGAAATCCCAAACCCCAAAATTACAAGCGCACTGCGCATCACTGAATATTTTTTCATTACTGTCTCCAACGTATGATTTTTGAGTACTTATCGCTGCCCTACTTTTACATCACCAAATACAGCCTGGGCTTCTCTAGGTAAGCAGCGCCAATAACGTTCATTTGCGGTAACTGTGCCACCCAGAGCTGCTGCAGCTTCCCAGCCCCAACGTGGCTTGTATAGGAATGCTCTTGCTAAAGCTATGAGATCCGCATCACCCGCTTGCAAAATGTCTTCGGCTTGCTGGGGCTCGGTAATGAGTCCAACAGTCATGGTTGGCAAACCAGATTGATCTTTAACGATCTTTGCAAAAGGGACTTGGTAGTTTGGACCTATCGCAATCTTTTGTTTCGGCGAAATCCCACCAGAAGAAATGTGCACAAAATCACAACCCAAGGGTTTAAGTTGTTTTGCAAAATTCGCCGTTTCTTCCGGAGTCCAGCCACCCTCCATCCAATCGCTAGCCGAAATACGTATGCCAAGCACACCTTGATATGCCGCTCTTACGGCAGCAAAGAGCTCTAATGGAAAGCGAATACGATTTTCAAATGAGCCGCCGTATTCATCTGTGCGCTGGTTTGCGATAGGAGATAAAAATTGGTGCAACAAGTAACCATGGGCGCCATGGAGTTCAATCCCATCAATTCCAATTCGCGCAGCACGCTTTGCAGACCCCACAAAATCATCGATCAGCTTTTTTAATTCAGCCTTACTCAATTCATGCGGTAAGCGCTCTCCATCTAGCTGAGGGATTGCTGAAGGAGCCAAGGTTTCCCATCCACCTTGATTCGTTGAAAGCAATTGTCCGCCGTCCCAAGGGGTTGCGCTGGAAGCTTTGCGTCCTGCATGGGCTAGCTGAATAAAAACAGGGACCGCAGGAGCCAATCCACGCGCACGACTTAACTTGTCTTTCAAGGCCGATTCAGTGCGATCATCCCAAAGTCCCAGACATGCAGGCGTAATTCGAGCCTCCGGACTTACTCCGGTAGCCTCAATAATGAAGAGCGCTGCGCCGCTGTTTAGCAAATTACCCCAGTGCATGAGGTGCCAGTCAGTTGCCTCTCCGTTATTGGCTGAATACTGGCACATAGGGGCAACCACAATGCGATTTGCTAGCTTTAAAGGTCCCTGCGGGGAAGTGAGGGTATAGCTCGAAAATAAAAGACTCATAAAATACCTTGAAATGCCCAAAAATAGGTCAAAAATACGAAAATTGCTGTAAAGCGATAGAATACTTAAAAAGCAGAATAAACGAGACAGCGAAGTCGTGCAGGCTATTTGGCCAAGCGACT
Organism: Polynucleobacter sp. JS-JIR-II-50; assembly: GCF_018687895.1. NCBI lineage: Bacteria > Pseudomonadati > Pseudomonadota > Betaproteobacteria > Burkholderiales > Burkholderiaceae > Polynucleobacter > Polynucleobacter sp. JS-JIR-II-50. The sequence continues at coordinate 1,126,991 of NZ_CP061307.1, forward strand.
TTTTTACCAAAAACCTGAAAAGTACTCACAAAAAGAGATTATGAACGCACCTCAAGCCTTTGAATCAAATGAAGATATTGGCCACTTTGTTGGCGGCAACGTAGTTAACCCTAAAGATGGACGCTTTGCCGATGTTTACAACCCAACCAAAGGAACTGTAGCGCGCCGCGTTGCGCTTGCTAGTCGCAAAGAGGTTGATGAAGTAGTAGCCAATGCGCAAACAGCCTTTGTGTCATGGAGTCAAACCTCCCCATTGCGCCGTGCACGCATCATGTTCAAGTATCTTGAATTGTTAAACGCTCATCGCGATGAGCTGGCAGCCATCATTACAGCAGAACATGGCAAGGTGTTTACCGATGCTCAAGGTGAAGTGACGCGTGGTATTGAGATTGTGGAATTTGCTACTGGCATTCCCGAGCTGCTCAAAGGCGACTACACCGAGCAAGTATCGACCGGTATCGATAACTGGGTTATGCGTCAGCCTTTAGGTGTGGTTGCTGGCATCACCCCATTTAATTTCCCAGTCATGGTGCCAATGTGGATGTTCCCTGTTGCGATTGCTTGCGGTAACAGCTTTATCCTCAAACCTAGCCCCACAGACCCTTCCGCTTCATTATTTATGGCTAAGCTCCTCAAGGAGGCTGGCCTACCTGATGGTGTATTCAACGTTGTTCAAGGCGACAAAGAAGCAGTGGATGCCCTAATCGAAAATCCAGATGTTAAAGCGGTTAGTTTTGTGGGCTCCACCCCAATCGCCAATTACATCTATGAGCGTTGCTCTCACTTTGGCAAGCGCTCCCAAGCATTAGGCGGTGCGAAGAACCATATGGTTATCATGCCTGACGCTGATATTGATAAAGCAATTGATGCCTTGGTTGGCGCAGCTTACGGCTCTGCTGGTGAGCGCTGCATGGCGATTTCTGTAGCGGTATTGGTTGGTGATGTTGCAGAGAAGATCATGCCAAAGCTGATCGAGCGCACCAAGACGCTAAAAGTTAAAAACGGTATGGAACTTGATGCTGAAATGGGTCCAATCGTTACTAAAGCAGCTCTTGAGCGCATTACTGGCTACATTGATGCTGGCGTAGCTTCTGGCGCAAAACTCCTTGTTGATGGCCGCGGATTCAAAGTTCCTGGCAACGAAAATGGATTCTTTATCGGCGGTACATTGTTTGATAACGTTACCCCAGATATGAAGATTTACTTAGAAGAAATCTTTGGACCAGTTTTATCTTGCTTGCGTGTCGCTAACTTTACGGACGCACTTAACTTGGTTAACTCTTGCGAATTTGGCAATGGTGTAGCCTGCTTCACAAGCGATGGCAATATTGCGCGTGAATTTGCTCGTCGCGTACAAGTGGGTATGGTTGGCATTAACGTACCTATTCCAGTACCAATGGCCTGGCATGGCTTCGGTGGTTGGAAAAAATCCATCTTTGGCGATATGCATGCATACGGCAAAGAAGGTGTACGTTTCTATACCAAGCAAAAGAGCGTGATGCAACGCTGGCCTGAGAGTATTGCTAAAGGGGCGGAGTTTGTAATGCCTACCTCTAAGTAATATCAGGAAGTCATTAGCAAAAAAGCGATCTTCGGATCGCTTTTTTATTTGCCGGGATGAAGTAAAGATTTACTGGAGTGTGTTTTTAAGGGCTGGAATCATTGGCATCGAGAGTACATCAATACCCTCTTCCCTTAAGGCCTCAGCCTCATCCAAGGTTGTTTGGCCACGAATACTTCTCTCGGGAGATTCCTTGTAGTGAATCTTTCTAGCCTCATCAGCAAAGGAATTGCCAACATCCTCAGAGCGACCCATTAGCTCACGCATACCTTTCAAAAAGGCGGCCTGTACTTGAGCCTCGAGATGAGAATGGTCACTACCAGTCAGAGCAACAACACCCCCACTCAAACTTTCAGGTTCAGCCTTAGGTAAAGCTAACTCAGTAGAGCTTGATTTACCAATATGTGGAGCTGATGGCATACGGGTGATTTGCGTGCTGTCACATACTGGACAGGCAAGCATCCCCTTATCCTGCTGAGCAAGGCAATCTTCCTCTGAAGCAAACCATCCTTCAAAGCGATGGTCTAGGGGGCAGGCTAAGTTATAAACTTTCATTAAATGTATATAAGGGCAAAAATAGTAAATTCAATACCCCCATTTTAATCGGGTTTGAATGCCGCCTATTCGATTAGATGCGGTTTTACTAAGCCCCTACGATAGCGATCAAGCCAATAGGTGGCTATCGTGGTTTTGACATCCGTAATCTCGCCATCCTCAACCCAAGCAATCAATTGCTCCAACGGGGCAGCAAATACGTCCAAAAACTCTTCATCATCTAGATGGCTTTTACCGGGAATCAATTCCTCTGCCAGATAGATATCTATAAACTCTGTTGAATACGAAATCACAGGATGAATACGACGAATGAAACTCCATTTTTTTGCCGTATACCCAGTTTCTTCTTCAAGCTCTCGCTGCGCACAAACTAGATGATTCTCCTTGGGGTCTAACTTTCCCGCAGGAATTTCAATGCAGGCTTTTGCAATCGGATAACGATACTGGCGCTCAAGCAATACACGACTATCATCCAAGATTGCAAGAATGGCTACCGCGCCAGGGTGCGTTAAATATTCGCGTATCGCCTCTTTACCATCGGGCAATGAGACTTTATCCCGTTTCATGTTTAAGAAGATGCCGCCGTAAATATCTTCGCCAGATAGAGGCTCTTCACGTAAATGTTTATCACCAGCCGGCAGATCTTGAAATGATTTTTCAGTCATAGTGTCTTAGTATGTATTCCGTCTGTAGATGATTAAATCAGCTTAACTAAATTCAATGTCATTTTGATGGCAACTGAAATAATAAAGGCCCCTTACGGAGCCTTTAGCAAGACATCCATTCGGATTACGATCCCAGCAAGGTGCGACGCATTGCATCCAAACAAAGACTCATGAGGCCTGCAGGAACAATGCCGATAACTAAAACCAAAATGCTATTAAGACTCAAGAGCCCTTTGGCGAAGCCTGAACCAGAAATTGTAATTTCATGCTCAGGCTCATCAAAGTACATTACCTTAACTACTCTGAGGTAGTAGAAAGCACCAATCAAAGAGGCGATCACCGCAATTACAGCCAAGAATGTATGCTCAGCATCAACCAAGGCTTCCAAAACACCTAACTTAGACGCAAAACCAACGGTAGGCGGAATACCGGCCAAGGAGAACATCATTACTAGACCAATAAAAGCAAACCACGGATGCTTCTTATTAAGGCCTTTTAAGCCATTCAAGGTTTCGCAGTCATAACCCTTGCGCGACAAAGCCATCAACAAGCCGAAGGTGCCAAGCGTTGTCAACACATACGTAATGGCGTAGAACATCGCCGCACTAAACGCATGGTCATCAAAAACAGACAGCATGCCCAAGAGCACAAAGCCCATTTGCGCAATCGCAGAGTAAGCCAGCATACGCTTGATATTGGTTTGCGCAATCGCAGTCACGTTACCAACAACTAGCGATAGAACTGCGAGTAAGACTAGCATTGGCTGCCAGTCGCCTAGCAAAGGCAACAAGGTATTTACCAACAATCGGAATAACAACGCAAATGCGGCTAATTTTGGAGCCGCAGCAATCATCAAAGTCACAGCAGTTGGCGCACCTTGATAGACGTCTGGTACCCACATGTGAAATGGCACCACTCCCAACTTAAAGGCCAAGCCAGCAACAATAAATACCAAACCAAAAGCCATCACCAGGTGATTTACACGTGGATCAGCAACGGCTTTAAAGATCTCGATCAGATCTAATGATCCCGTTACACCGTAAAGCATAGACATGCCGTAGAGCAGAAAGCCTGATGCCAATGCTCCCAAAATAAAGTACTTAATGCCAGCCTCAACACTTTTTTCGCTGCTGTGGCGCATAGCTACCAAAGCGTATGTAGGCAAAGCCATTAATTCCAAGCCAAGATATAGAGTCAATAGATTTGCGCCTGAGATCAACACAAACTGGCCAAGCAAAGCAAGCAAAGCTAAGACAATAAAGTCCGGACGGAACAAGGCGCGATCCATCAAATATTGCTTGGAATAAATTAAGCTCACCAAAACAGCGATGCAAGAACATGCCTTGAGCAAGTTAGAAAATGGGTCAGACTGAAATAGACCATTCATTGCCACTAGCGCTGGGTCTCCCATGCGGCCAATAAAAGCAAAAATGAGATACACCAATAAGATCAATGAGAAAAAGTACACAAAGCCAACTCCTCGCGGAGTATGGAAGATGTCTTGCTCAATACCAGGGGTAGATGACACTCTTTCGCGAACATAAACGCTAGCAACCAATAACAAACAGGTTGCTACGAGTAAAACAAGTTCCGGCAGGATGGCGTAAAGGTCGAATGCTTGCATTTGTACTTACTCAGAGTTTGCTAACAGCAACATGCTGCAACAGATTAATTACAGCTGGATGAATGATGTCGGTAAACGGTTTTGGATAGACGCCCATACCAATTACACAGATAGATAAAACTGCCATCAAGAAATATTCACGACAGTTCAAATCCCTCAACTCTTCAACGTGGGCATTGTTAACGGTACCGAAAAATACACGCTTCACCATCCACAGGGAATAAGCGGCGCCTAAGATCAAAGCTGTAGCAGCCAGTATGCCGATGACAAAGTCATAGTCAACAGCAGCCAAAATCACCATGAATTCACCAACAAACCCAGAGGTAGCAGGCAAACCACAGTTGGCCATCGCCATTAATACGGCAAATGCAGTAAATGCAGGCATACGATGCACTACGCCACCGTAATCAGCAATCTGACGAGTGTGCATGCGGTCATAAAGCACGCCAATGGACAAGAACATCGCACCGGCAACAAAGCCGTGTGAAATCATCTGCACAATACCGCCCTCAATACCCAGCGGACTAAAGAGGAAGAAGCCTAGGGTTACAAAGCCCATGTGAGCCACTGAAGAATAGGCAACCAGTTTTTTCATGTCTTTTTGAACAAGAGCAACTGCACCTACATAGATCACAGCAACCAAAGATAAGAAGATAACAAATGGGCCTAAGTACTGGCTTGCATCTGGCGCGATTGGCAAAGAGAAGCGCAGGAAGCCATATGCACCTAATTTCAACATAATCGCAGCCAAGACCACTGAGCCACCTGTTGGCGCTTCAACGTGGACATCTGGTAGCCAAGTATGTAATGGCCACATTGGAACCTTGACAGCAAATGCCATAAAGAATGCTGCAAACAATAGGATCTGCTCAACAATATCTAGTCGGGCATTTTGCCAAGCCAGAATATCGAATGTATTGGTCACGTTGTACAGGTACAGCATGGCAATCAAAGTTAGCAAAGAGCCAAGCAAGGTATACAAGAAGAACTTAAATGCCGCATAAATACGATTATGACCACCCCATACACCAATGATGATGTACATCGGAATTAATGTCGCTTCAAAGAATACATAGAAAAGCAAAGCATCAAGAGCGCAAAATACGCCGATCATTAGTCCAGACAGGATCATGAACGAAGCCATGTATTGCGATACCTTGGTTTGAATCACCTCCCATGCTGCAATCACCACAATGATATTGATGAACGCAGTTAGAACAATGAACCAAACAGAAATGCCATCAATGCCTAGGTAATAGTTAATGTCGTAACGCGGAATCCAACTGACCTTTTCAACGAACTGCATTCCAGAATTAGCGATATCAAAATTAATCAACAATGGAAGCGTTGCAATGAAGCTAAGTACAGCTCCGATCAGGGTCAACCAGCGCACACCAGCAGTTGATCTTTCAGACCCATAAAACAGAATAATGAGTCCAAAGACAATCGGGGTCCAAATGGCGTAAGAAAGAATCATAGTGGCTACTTAAGTAACAAAGGCCTAGCGAACAAAAGGCAGGTAAGCATACAAAACCCAAGCTAACAATACTGCTAGACCCGCAATCATTGCGAAGGCATAGTGGTAGAGATAACCGGATTGCAAATGACGAATTACTCCGGCAAAGCGCCCTACTGCATGCGCACTGCCATTAACAAAGAAACCATCGATGATCTTTTGATCGCCGCGATGCCATAAGAAGCTGCCAATCCAAATAAGGCCTTTAGCAAACACAGCTTGGTTGATCTCATCGAGGTAATACTTGTTATCAAATAATTTTTTAATTGGTGCAAATGTTTCAGCAACTTTTGCTGGTAGCTTAGGAGCCCAGAGATAACCTATCGCAGCCGTTAACACGCCAAGCACTACCAGCAACAACACGGGAGATGTGAATGCATGAATTGCCATTGCAACCGGGCCATGGAACTCATCCTCCAACTCCTTCATCACAGGATGTCGTGCTAGGTCAATAAATATGGAGTCACCAAAAAAAGTTCCGAACAGCAGCGGTGAGATTGTGTAGAAACCAATAATCACGGATGGAATTGCCAAAAGAATCAATGGCAAAGTTACAACGAATGGTGATTCATGAGGCTTTTGACCTGGAGCTAAACCATGATGCGCATGATCATCACCCTGCTCAGCATGATCGTGATGATGGTCGTGGGCATGTGAATCCTCATGACCCCAGCGTGCTTTGCCGTGGAATACGTAGAAATACAAGCGGAATGAATACAGAGCCGTTACGAATACGCTAGCCATAACTGCAAAGTAGGCAAATCCCGAACCAGGAATATGACTTGCAGCTACCGCCTCAATAATGGAGTCTTTTGAATAGAAGCCTGAGAAGAATGGGGTACCGACCAGAGCTAAATTACCCAACAACATCATCAAGCAAGTAATTGGCATGTATTTCCAGAGACCGCCCATCTTGCGCATGTCTTGTTCGTGATGCATACCAAGAATCACGCTACCTGCAGCAAGGAATAACAATGCTTTAAAGAAAGCGTGTGTCATCAAATGGAAGATGGCAACTGGGTACGCAGAAACACCCAATGCAATCGTCATGTAACCCAACTGAGACAAAGTCGAATAAGCAACGACCCGCTTAATATCGTTTTGCACAATACCGAGGAAGCCCATAAAGAGCGCTGTAATTGAACCAATCACCAAAATAAAGCTCAGAGCTACATCTGAAAGCTCAAATAATGGTGACATGCGTGACACCATGAAAATACCAGCGGTAACCATGGTTGCAGCGTGAATCAATGCAGAGATTGGTGTAGGGCCTTCCATGGAATCAGGTAGCCACACATGCAACGGGAATTGGGCTGATTTACCCATTGCGCCAATGAATAAACAGATACAAGCAACTGTCATTAAACTCCAGCTAGTGCCAGGCAAAGTCTGGGCCGCTAAAGCAGAGTTCTGAGAGAAGATCACGTCATATTGCATCGAGCCGGTGCTAGCCAACAGGATGCCAATACCCAAGATGAAACCAAAGTCACCAACGCGGTTAACTAAAAAAGCCTTCATATTGGCAAACACTGCAGACTGGCGCTCAAAGTAAAAGCCAATCAACAAATAAGAAACCACACCCACAGCTTCCCAGCCAAAGAAGAGTTGCAATAAGTTATTACTCATCACCAACATCAACATAGCAAAGGTGAATAAAGAAATATAGGAGAAGAAGCGGTTGTAACCTTCTTCACCGTGCATATAGCCAATGGTGTAGATGTGAACCATCAATGACACAAAGGTCACTACGCACATCATGGTTGCCGTTAAAGGGTCAATCAGGAAGCCAATATCTAAATTGAGTTCGCCTAATTGCATCCAATGGTAAACAGTTCCATTGAAATAGAAGCCATCCATCACTTGAACCAATACATTGCAGGAAAGTACGAATGCAATGGTTACGCCCAAAATAGTCACAAATTGACTGGCGCCATGACCAATGCGATTGCCGCCTAATTTCGTACCAAAGAAACCAGCGATGATAGAGCCGACTAAAGGCGCCAAAGGAATAGCGCAAAGTACAGGAATGTTTAAGGTCAATTGCATGACTAGCCTTTTAGGTGGTCAAGATCATCAGCATTAATCGTGTCAACCTTACGGAAGAGCACAACCAAGATTGCCAAGCCGATAGCCGCCTCAGCAGCTGCCACAGTCAAAATAAAGAATACGAATACTTGACCAGCCATATCACCCAAGTAGTGGGAGAAGGCTACAAAGTTCATGTTCACCGAGAGGAGCATCAACTCAATTGCCATTAGCAAAACGATGACATTCTTTCTGTTCAGGAAAATTCCAATGACGCTGGTTGCGAACAAAATCGCACCAAGCACTAAATAATGAGCGAGAGTGATATTCATTTCTTCCCCCCTCTTACGTCTTGCTTTGCAGCCATATCTGAACCCATCTTCACAATGCGCATTCGATCTGCCGCAACGACATTGACTTGCTCGTGAATATTCTGTGATTTAGAGTCTTTGCGATTGCGTAATGTCAACGCTACAGCGGCAATAATCGCCACCAACAAAATCACGCCGGCTACTTCGAAGGCGTATACATAATCAACAAAGATCAACATCCCCAAAGCTTGGGTATTGTTTGCCATCATCTCTTCTGGCATTGGCTGGACTGGCGCGTTGGTCCCAATGAAGCTTCGAATAATCACAATTGATAGCTCAAGAACGATAACGGCACCCATTAAGAAGGCAACTGGCAGAAACTTTTTAAAATCGCGACGTAAATGCTCAATATCTAAGTCCAGCATCATCACCACGAAGAGGAACAAGACCATCACCGCGCCAACATAGACCAAAATCAGAGCCAAGCTCAAGAATTCAGCCTTAAGCAGCATCCAAAGACCAGATGCACAAAAGAATGCCAACACCAAGAACAGTGCCGCATGAACCGGATTGCGGGCAGTAATAACACGCAGTGCAGAAATTACCAATAAACCTGCAAAGCCATAAAAGAACATGGCAAATAAAGTAGAAGGATCGAATGTCATATTAGTTAAGCTCGATTCGATTAACGGTAAGGTGCATCGGCTGCACGGTTAGCGGCGATATCTTTTTCATACTTATCACCAACAGCTAAAAGCATGTCTTTAGTGAAATACAAATCGCCGCGCTTATCGCCGAAATATTCAAAAATATTTGTTTCAACAATGGCGTCTACTGGGCAAGCCTCTTCACAGAAACCACAAAAAATACATTTAGTCAGGTCAATGTCGTAACGGCTGGTACGACGAGTGCCATCATCACGCTCAGCAGTTTCAATGGTGATGGCATAAGCCGGACAAACTGCTTCACATAACTTGCAGCCAATACAGCGCTCTTCACCATTTTCATAGCGACGAAGTGCGTGCAAACCACGGAAGCGACTGGATAACGGCGTCTTCTCTTCTGGGTATTGAACGGTAATTTTTGGCTTGAAGAGATAGCGACCAGTAATAGACATACCGACCAAGATGTCTCTTAGCATCAAGCTATCGAGGAATTGGGAAATTTTCTTAAACATGATTTATCAACTTATTTCCAAATATTCCATGGAGAGACAACCCACGCGCCGATAACAACCACCCAAAATACTGAGATGGGAATAAATATTTTCCAACCCAAACGCATAATTTGGTCATAACGATAGCGCGGTAATGTAGCGCGTAACCAAATAACGCAGGATAAGAGGAAGAATGTTTTACCAAATAACCAGAAGAACCCTGGAATATCTCGCAAGATTGGCAAGTCAACAATCGGCAACCAACCGCCTAAGAACATGATGGATGCAACAGCTGCAATCAAAATCATGTTGGCATATTCAGCCAAGAAGAACATGGCAAAAGACATGCCTGAATACTCAACCATGTGTCCAGCTACGATCTCAGATTCACCCTCAACCACGTCAAATGGATGGCGGTTTGTTTCAGCAACGCCAGAGATAAAGTAAATCAAGAACATTGGTAATAAAGGTAACCAATTCCACGAGAGGAAATTAAGGCCCATGCTGGCAAAGTAACCCTGCTCTTGTGAAGTAACAATGGCACTTAAATTTAATGAACCCGAGGTAAGCAAGACGGTTACCAATGCAAAACCCATTGCAATCTCATAGGAGATCATTTGGGCTGATGCGCGCATTGCACCGAGGAATGGATATTTAGAGTTAGAAGACCAACCAGCCAAGATGACCCCATAAACACCAATAGAGGAAATAGCCATGATGTACAGCAAGCCTGCGTTTACATCAGCTAAAACCATCTTTGCTTGAAATGGAATCACCGCCCAAGCAGCAAATGCAGGCATGATCACCATGATTGGTGCAATAAAGTACAAAACCTTACTAGCTTGAGCAGGTGCAATGATCTCCTTCATCAAGAGCTTTAATGCGTCAGCAATTGGCTGCAATAAACCCAGTGGACCTACGCGATTTGGGCCAAGACGAATATGCATCCAGCCAATCAACTTTCTTTCCCAAAGGGTTAGATAGGCAACGCAACCAAACATCGGCAATACGATGATCACAATACGAATCAATGCCCAAACCAAGGGCCACAATGAGCCAAAAATAGCCTCGCCTTGAGTAGTTATGAGGTTCAAGAAATTATCCATCTCGTCCCTTATGCCTTACTAATAGTTACTGGACCAAACATCGACCCCAATTTGGCACTAGCCATGGTGCCAGCAGAAATTCTGACAGCTCCAGGCGCTAAATTAACTTCTAATGTTGCCGGCATATCAACTGAATGAGAGTCTTGGGTAACGCGCACTGCATCACCCTCTTTGAGACCCAATTCAGCGAAAGTAATTTTATTTAAGCCTACCTGATTGCCACGCTTAGCATCACGCGTTAACTGCAAAGCAGAAGAACGACGCACGATTTGGTCGCCAGCATAAATATTGACATCAGCCAAACGCTCGAAACCATTGAAAGGTGCTAAATTTCCATTAGCAATTGAAGAGCTTGTAGTTTTGTTATTTAGGCGATTGCAATAACCATCATCCAATGCTTCTCCAAGAACTTCCTCGGGAGCGTTAAACAAGAAACCATCTAAACCTAAGAGCCCACCTAATACGCGCAATACTTTCCATGCTGAACGTGAATCACCTAAAGGTTTTACTGAAGGCTGTACTGTTTGAACTCTTCCCTCTAAATTCACAAAGGTTGAGACTGTCTCTGAGAACACTGAAGTAGGCAGAATGACATCAGCTACCTCCATCAAGTCAGCACTTTTATAGGCGCTCAAAGCAATAACGGTATTAGCCTTTGCCAAAGCTGCACGAGCAGCTGCTGGGTTTGGCAAATCTGAATCTGGCTCGATATTCATCAAGATCACTGCGCGACGTTCGCCAGATAAGACTGACTCAACACCTACGCCGTTAGCATTCACTAAAGATGCGCCAACTGCATTGCCACCAACTGGCAAGAAGCCTAAAGTAGCACTAGTCTGATCAGCAATAAATTGCGCCATAACGTGCAAGTCTGAAGCATGGTGATGCGCAATAGCAGCAGAGCCAAGCAATACAGCTTTTGACTCGCCGGAAAGCAAGCTATCGGCAATCTTCTGCGCCGCAGGAGAAATAGTTAAATTAAATGTGCCTACTGGCGCTGTTACTGACTTTGCTTTTGCAACAGCAAGTGCAACCTCACTCAATGCATTCAACCATGCACTTGGAGCTGCAGAAATACCGCTACTTGAAATCAACCAGTCATCACCACCCGCATCAATACGTAATACTTGCAAGGCGCGTTTGCTGGCAGTACGAATACGAGCAGCCAATACAGGCTGGTCTTTGCGTAAGAAACTACCAATAACTAATACACGATCCAATTCATTGATCTTGGCGATTGACATACCCAACCATGGTGCTGATGCTGCAGCTTTTACATCAGTTTGGCGCAATCGAGTTTCCATTTGATTGGAGCCAAGGCCACGTACCAACTTTTGCAAGAGGTGCAATTCCTCAGTGGAGGATATTGGGTGAGCTAAAGCGCCAATGGACTCGGGACCACTTTCTGCTGAGATTGTTTTCAGAGAATGGGCAACATAATCCAAAGCTGACTGCCAATCTGTATCTAACCACTCACCACCCTGCTTCACCATCGGTGTGGTTACACGGTCAGCACTATTTAAACCTTCATAAGAGAAGCGATCACGATCGCTAATCCAGCATTCATTAATGGCTTCATTTTCTAGAGCAACTACACGCATGACTTTATTAGCTTTAGTCTGAACTGTAGTGTTGGCACCTAAGCTATCGTGCGGACTAACTGAACGTTTACGTCCAAGTTCCCATGTACGAGCTGCATAACGGAATGGCTTGCTGGTTAGAGCGCCAACTGGACACAAATCAATCATGTTTCCAGACAACTCTGAATCTACCGTCTGACCAACGAAGGTGGTGATCTCAGAATGCTCACCACGGTTGACCATACCCAGCTCCATAACACCGGCAACTTCTTGGCCGAAGCGTACGCAACGAGTGCAATGGATGCAACGCGTCATCTCTTGCATGGAGATCAATGGGCCAACATTCTTATGGAAGACAACACGCTTCTCTTCGTCATAGCGTGAATTAGATTTTCCGTAACCAACAGCTAAATCCTGTAATTGGCACTCACCGCCTTGATCACAGATTGGGCAATCTAATGGATGGTTAATGAGCAAGAATTCCATGACAGAACGCTGGGCTTCTACGGCTTTGGCAGAATGCGTAAACACCTTCATGCCTTGAGTTACTGGTGTAGCACAAGCGGGAAGAGGTTTAGGAGCCTTTTCTACTTCAACCAAACACATGCGGCAGTTAGCGGCAATCGATAACTTTTTGTGATAGCAGAAGTGAGGAACGTAGGTGCCGAGCTTGTTCGCGGCGTGCATCACCATCGAACCTTGCGGAACTTCTACAGTCTTACCATCTAATTCGATTTCTACCATGCTCACTTTTAGATATCCCGTGCTCTAAATCTTTATAAAGGTTGTGCAGAATCTAAGCAGCGCTTATGTTCTACGTGATACGCAAATTCATCCATGTAATGTTTCAACATGCCACGTACCGGCATTGCTGCTGCATCACCTAAAGCGCAAATCGTACGACCTTGAATATTGGCAGCTACGTCATTTAGCAAATCCAAGTCCTCTGGACGCCCTTCACCATGTTCAATGCGATGAACAATGCGCCATAACCAACCAGTACCTTCACGACATGGGGTGCATTGACCACAAGATTCTTCATGGTAGAAGTAAGACAAACGCTCTAAAGCGCGGACCATACAGCGGGTCTCGTTCATCACGATCACTGCACCAGAACCCAACATAGATCCTGCTTTTGCAATACTGTCGTAATCCATCGTCAGATCCATCATTTGCGAGCCAGGAACAACTGGCGCAGAAGATCCCCCAGGAATCACAGCCTTCAAAGCTTTGCCATCACGCATACCGCCAGCAAGCTTTAAGAGCTCTGCAAATGGAGTTCCCAACGGAATTTCATAGTTGCCTGGATGAACTACGTCGCCTGATACCGAGAATATTTTGGTTCCGCCATTATTGGGTTTTCCAAGCTCTAAATAGGCTGGACCGCCAATGGCCAAAATGAATGGCACAGCGGCAAATGTTTCTGTATTGTTAATCGTGGTTGGTTTGCCATACAAACCAAAGCTTGCAGGGAATGGTGGCTTAAAGCGTGGCTGTCCTTTTTTACCTTCTAGAGATTCAAGCAAGGCCGTTTCTTCACCACAAATATAAGCACCCCATCCTGGGGATGCGTGCAATTGGAAGGAGAAATCACTTCCTAAAATTTTATCGCCCAAGTAGCCGGCTGCTCGCGCTTCTTCCAAAGCCTCTTCGAAGCGTGAATACACATCCCAGATTTCACCGTGGATGTAGTTGTAACCAACTGTAATACCCATTGTGTAGGCGCCAATGATCATGCCTTCGATCAAAGCGTGTGGGTTATAGCGCATGATGTCACGGTCTTTAAAAGTACCGGGTTCACCTTCATCGCTATTACAAACTAAATATTTTTGTCCCGGGAATTGACGAGGCATAAAGCTCCACTTCAAACCTGTTGGGAAGCCTGCACCTCCGCGACCACGTAATGAAGAAGCTTTTAATTCAGCAATGATGGCATCGGGAGATACTTTGTCGTTAATTAAACGACGTAGTTGTTGATAACCACCACGACTTTCGTAATCCTTTAAACGCCAGTTATCTCCATTTAATCCAGCGAGGATTAAAGGTTTGATATGGCGATCGTGCAAGCTGGTCATGCTGCTTTCCCTTCTGCACGTAACTCACTCAATAAAGCATCAATCTTTTCTTTGCTCATAAAACTACACATCCGCTTGTCATTCACTAACATCACTGGTGAATCACCACAGGCGCCCATACACTCTCCCTCTTTCAAGGTAAAAGTTCCACATGGGGTAGTTTCGTTGTAGCCAATACCTAAAGTCTCTTTGAGATATGTTGCTGCGGTTTCACCATGAGTTAATTGGCATGGCAAATTAGTGCAGATCACCAATTTGTATTTACCAATTTTCTTAGTGTTGTACATGTTGTAGAAAGTAGCCACTTCATCTACAGCAATGCTTGGCATTTCTAAAATCTGGGCAACCGTTTCAATCACTTCAGGAGAAACCCAACCCACCTCAGTTTGAGCAGCAATCAAACAAGCCATCACAGCAGATTGCTTGTGCTCAGCAGGATACTTAGCGATATTGCGATGAATATCAGCCAGTGTTTTATCAGATAGTTGCAGAGTCGTAGTCATTAAATATTCCTTGGCACGCCTTATTAGCGGTCAATCTCCCCGAACACAATATCTTGGGTACCAATAATGGTTACTGCATCAGCCAACATGTGGCCACGTGACATCTCGTCCATTGCCGACAAGTGCACAAATCCTGGCGCACGAATCTTCATGCGATATGGTTTATTCGCGCCATCAGAAATCAGGTAAATACCAAATTCACCCTTAGGATGCTCAACGGCTGAGTAAGCCTCGCCGTCTGGAACGTGAATGCCTTCAGTAAATAATTTGAAATGGTGAATCAACTCTTCCATATTGGTTTTCATATCCACGCGCTTTGGTGGGGAAACCTTATGGTTGTCGCTCATCACAGGACCTGGATTAGCCTTTAACCAAGCTACGCACTGTTTGATGATGCGATTAGATTGACGCATTTCTTCCATGCGAACCAAATAACGATCATAAGAATCGCCATTCACGCCAACTGGAATATCAAAATCTAAACGGTCATAGACTTCATATGGTTGTTTCTTACGCAAATCCCACTCGATACCTGAACCACGTAGCATCGGACCAGTGAAGCCGAGCTGCAATGCACGCTCTGGAGTCACGATACCGATGTTCACTAAACGTTGCTTCCAAATACGGTTATCAGTTAAGAGGTTGCAATACTCATCCACATTGGCATCAAATCCATTTGTAAATTGTTCAATGAAGTCCAATAATGTGCCACTACGGTTTTCATTCAAACGCTTAATGGTGGATGTACTGCGAATCTTGTTCTTAGTGTACTGAGCCATTTGATCAGGCAAGTCACGATAAACGCCACCTGGACGATAGTAAGCAGCATGCATACGTGCACCAGATACCGCCTCATACATATCAAAGATATCTTCGCGGTCACGGAAAGCGTACAAGAAGACAGCCATCGCACCAACGTCCAGACCATGACAACCAATCCAAAGCAAGTGATTTAGCAAACGAGTGAGCTCGTCATACATTACGCGGATATATTGAGCCCGCAATGGAACATCAACTTGCAGTAATTTTTCAATGGCCATGACATAGGCATGCTCATTGGACATCATGGACACGTAATCCAAACGATCCATGTAGGGAACGTTTTGAATCCAAGTACGTGTTTCAGCTAATTTTTCTGTCGCGCGATGCAATAAACCGATATGCGGGTCAGCGCGTTGGATCACTTCACCATCAAGCTCAAGCACTAGACGTAATACGCCATGTGCTGCAGGATGCTGAGGACCGAAATTGAGGGTGTAGTTCTTAATTTGTGCCATGACTTAAACCGGACCTCCGTACTGCTCTTCACGAACAATGCGTGGAGTAATTTCTCGTGCCTCAATCGTGACCGGTTGATAGACAACACGTTTTAACTCTGGGTCGTAACGCATTTCAACATTACCGCTGATCGGGAAATCTTTTCTAAATGGGTGACCAATAAAGCCATAGTCAGTCAGAATGCGACGCAAGTCCTCGTGACCGTCAAACAGGATGCCGTAGAGATCGAAAGCTTCGCGCTCAAACCAATTGGCCGCAGCCCAAACTGGCGTCAGTGAGGCAACAACTGGATAGGAGTCATCAGGAGCGAATACTCGAACACGCAAACGCCAGTTATGAGCCAAAGACAGGAGGTGTGTTACAGCAGCAAAACGCTGACCACCCCATGCACCATCACGGAAATCTTGATAGTCCACACCACACAGATCAATCAATTGCTCAAAAGCAAGCGAAGGATCATCACGTAACAACATTGCAGATTCAAAATATGTATCTGCATTAACAACTAAAGTGACTTCACCTAGCGCAATCTCAATGGATTTAGCGCGCTTACCTAAAACTTTTTCCAAGTTAGCCGCTAGTTGAATTAAACGATCTGACATGACTTAAGCCTTCCGAGCAATCGTGCTCGTACGAGCAATCTTAGATTGCAGCTGAATAATTCCGTAGATCAACGCCTCTGCAGTTGGAGGACAACCAGGAACATAAATATCAACTGGAACAATGCGGTCACAACCGCGTACTACTGAATATGAATTATGGTAGTAGCCACCACCATTGGCACAAGAACCCATGGAAATTACCCAACGCGGTTCTGGCATTTGGTCGTAAACCTTGCGCAAGGCGGGGGCCATCTTGTTACATAAAGTACCCGCAACAATCATCAAATCTGATTGACGTGGAGATGGACGGAATACGACGCCAAATCGATCAAGGTCATAACGGGAAGCACCCGCATGCATCATCTCCACCGCACAACAAGCTAGCCCAAAGGTCATGGGCCATAAGGAGCCATTACGTGTCCAGTTAATTAACTGGTCCGCAGTGGTGGTTACAAAACCTTCTTTAAGTACGCCTTCTAATGCCATATCTATCACTCCCAGTCGAGAGCGCCCTTTTTCCAGATATATACAAATCCTACAATGAATTCCAATAGGAAAATCACCATAGAGGCGTAGCCAAGCCATCCAATATCACGTAGCGCTACACCCCATGGGAATAGGAACGCAGTTTCTAAGTCAAACAGAATGAAGAGAATGGCGATTAAGTAGTAACGCACGTCAAACTTCATGCGCGCATCTTCAAAGGCTTCAAAACCGCACTCATAGGGAGAGAGTTTTTCAGCGTCAGGCTTTGAGGGAGCCAAGATTTTTCCGAGGAACATGGGGACCAATCCGACCCCAATACCTACGAGGATAAAAAGCAGAACAGGAAAGTAATTAGCGAGATTCAAAATAGCCCTGATTCGTTTGTCTGGTAATTCTTAAAAACAACAAATTATTACTTATTCCACTACATAAGACATTGATTTAGAGCAAAAATCGCTTATCAATATCCCTTATTGGTGCCGACGGCGAGACTCGAACTCGCACAGCCTAAGCCACTACCCCCTCAAGATAGCGTGTCTACCAATTTCACCACGTCGGCATCTTGCAAAACTCATCAATTCTACTGCATTGCACAAGTGCACTACCCCAAAATTTGGGCTAGTAAATCTGTAAAAGCCTACTGTATTACTTAGGAACCGCTGGTTTACTTGGGTCCTGTATTGGCGCTACTGGGGCTGATGGCGTTGCGGCCGGGGCTACAGTCCCCGAGAGGACTCCAGGACTTACTTCCTTCTTATTTCCAATCCAAGTAATCCCTAAGGTGCAAAGAAAGAAAACTGCCGCAAAAACAGCGGTTGCGTGAGACAGGAAATTAGCAGATCCGCTAGCGCCAAAAAGGCTGCCAGAAGAGCCCGAGCCGAAGGCTGCGCCCATATCAGCACCTTTACCTTGCTGCAATAGCACTAATAAAATGACAGCCAAAGCTGAAATTACCTGCAATACGATCAATAAAGTCTTAAACCATTCCACAGCTTATCTCCAAATAAAAAATCTATGCCTGACAAATGGCTAGAAAGTCTTGGGGACTCAACGATGCTCCCCCAACCAATCCACCATCAATATCTGGCATGGCAAATAATTCAACAGCATTATCAGGCTTGACACTGCCGCCGTACAAAATCCCAACGTGAGACGCAACATCCTCATTAAATTCAGCCAATTGCAAGCGAATAGCGCGATGCATATCTTGTGCAACTTGGGCGCTGGCAACCTTACCTGTGCCAATCGCCCATACGGGCTCATAAGCGATTAAGCAGTCAGCGAGGCGGTCTTGTAAAACACCCACCTGCCTTGCAACCTGAGCACACACAATCTCTTCCGCCCTGCCTGAATTTCTTTCATCAGCAGTCTCACCAACACAAATTACCGGAGTCATGCCATTGTCTAATACCTCAAGAGCTTTTGCAGCTACGGCCTCATCGACCTCTTGGTGCATTTGACGACGCTCAGAGTGACCAACAATGACATAAGTACAGCCAAGCTCTTTGAGCATGCATGCAGCAACTTCACCGGTATAAGCGCCAGAACTATGGGCAGAAACATCCTGTGCGCCCAGATTTAAAAAGGCTGATGAATGCTCTTTAATTAAGTGAGCACATTGGGATAAGTAGGGGAATGGCGGACAGACCGCATATTTACGTCCCGATGGCATTCCACTCTCCATGCCACGGGCAACAGCTTTGACCCAGTCTTGATTAGTTGCAAGACTGCCATTCATTTTCCAGTTGCCGATAACGATGAGTGGTCGCATAGGGGGTAATGAATATATCTATACGGTTAAAACAATTTTGCCAACGTGCTCAGATGACTCCATCAATGCATGAGCATCTGCCGCTTGATCTAGCGTAAACGTTTTATAGATGACAGGCTTCAGCTTCCCTGCATTAAGTAAAGGCCAAACATTATCAAAAAGCTGTTTAGTAATTTGCTTCTTGAATGAAACTGGGCGTGGACGTAATGTTGAGCCAGTAATCGTTAGGCGACGACGCAAAATTTGATTAGTACTTACCTCTGCCTTTGATCCGCCCTGGATGGCAATAATCACGATGCGTCCATCATCAGCTAAGCAATCAATTTCTTTTTGAACATAAGCGCCAGTCACCATATCAAGGATGACGTTCACACCTTTGTCATCAGTGGCCTTTTTCACTTCTTCTACAAAGTCTTGCGTCTTGTAGTTGATGGCGAGATCAGCACCCAATGCCACGCATGCAGCACACTTCTCGTCAGTACCAGCCGTAACAAATACTTTATGGCCTAAGGCTTTAGCGATCAAAATTGCGGTCACACCGATACCACTGGACCCACCTTGAACCAATAATGTTTCACCTTCGGCTAATTGACCCCGCATGAAGACATTGCTCCATACGGTGTAAAACGTTTCAGGTAAGGCTGCGGCTTCTTGGTCGGTAAATCCCTTTGGATAAGGTAAGCACTGCGCGACAGGTGCAGTGCATAAATCAGCATAACCACCGCCTTGAACGAGAGCACAAACTTTATCGCCTACCTTTAAGCCAAATACATTATCAGCGTGAGCTAAATCACCGCCGACGATTTCACCAGCAACTTCAAGACCAGGAATATCAGATGCGCCAGCTGGAACAGGGTAATGGCCCTTTCGTTGTAAAACGTCAGGTCGATTAATTCCAGCTGCAAGAACTTTGATCAGAATTTCGCCAGTCCCAGCAGCGGGAGCTACTGGATCAGGGCGAGTAGTTGGCACCAGCATTTCTGGGGCACCAAATTCTTTGATTTCAATTACGCGCATAGAGATTCCCGCTCGCCAATGAACTTAAGCAGACTCACCAGATGCTGGGGCTGCCTCTGCAGAGGCCTCAGTAGCGCCAGCCAAAGGAGCAATTGTGCCGCCCTCATCAGCCATCGCAGCCTTCAATGACAAACGTAAACGACCGCGCTCATCAGCAGCTAATAATTTGACGCGTACTACCTGGCCTTCTGCGAGGTAATCTTTAACTTCTTTTACACGCTCGTTAGAAATTTCTGAGATGTGTAATAGACCGTCTTTACCGGGCAGAATGTTTACCAAAGCACCGAATTCAAGCAATTTCACAACTGGACCTTCGTAGATCTTGCCTACTTCTGCTTCAGCAGTAATACCCTCGATACGTGCTTTAGCTTCAGCCATGCCTTCAGCAGAAGTAGAAGCGATTGTTACAGTGCCATCATCTTTAATATCAATGCTGCAACCAGTTTCTTTAGTCAACGCTTGAATTGTTGCGCCGCCCTTACCGATTACTTCACGAATCTTATCTGGATGGATCTTGAAAGAAACCATGCGTGGGGCATGAGCAGACAATTCTGTGCGAACTGAACCCATTGCTTCTTGCATTTTGCTCAAGATGTGCAAGCGACCCTCTTTAGCTTGCGCTAAAGCTACTTGCATAATTTCTTTAGTAATACCCTGAACTTTGATGTCCATTTGGAGGGCAGTAATACCATTAGCGGTACCTGCAACCTTGAAGTCCATGTCACCTAAGTGATCTTCATCACCTAAGATGTCTGTCAACACGGCAAAACGGTTGCCATCAAGGATCAAGCCCATTGCTACACCAGCAACGTGCGCTTTAACTGGAACGCCTGCGTCCATCATCGCCAAACAGCCGCCGCAAACAGAAGCCATTGAAGATGAACCATTGGACTCAGTAATCTCTGAAACAACACGGATGCTGTATGCAAAATCTTCTGGGCTTGGCAATACTGGAATCAAAGCGCGCTTAGCTAAACGGCCGTGACCAATTTCACGACGCTTTGGGCTACCTACACGGCCAGTTTCACCAGTAGCGAACGGAGGCATGTTGTAGTGGAACATGAAACGATCGCGGTATTCACCTTCGAGCGCATCAATAATCTGCTCGTCACGTGCAGTACCTAAGGTAGCTACAACAAGAGCCTGTGTTTCACCACGAGTAAACAATGCAGAACCGTGTGTTCGTGGCAATACGCCATTGCGAATTTCAATCGGACGCACAGTACGTGTGTCACGACCATCAATACGTGGCTCACCATTCAAAATCTGGCTACGCACAATCTTCGCTTCGATTTCGAACAAGATGTCGTTAACGGCTACAGCGTCAACATCGCCTTCTTCTTGCAACTTTGCAACTACTTCTTTAGTAATTTCTTTCAGCTTGTCTGAACGAGCACCCTTTTGACGAATCTGATAAGCCTCACGCAATGGCGTTTCAGCCAAGGCAGTAACCTTAGCGATAAATGGTTCATCTTTCGGGGCAGCAGACCAATCCCAATCTGGCTTACCAGCTTCAGCAACTAATTCGTTAATTGCGTTAATCGCAGTTTGCATTTGGTCATGACCATATACAACCGCACCTAGCATGACTTCTTCAGAAAGCTGGTTAGCTTCAGACTCAACCATCAATACAGCGGCTTGTGTACCAGCAACGATTAAATCGAGTTCGCTAGTAGCTTGCTCTGTACGAGTTGGGTTCAAGAGGTATTGACCATTGGCATAACCAACGCGTGCTGCGCCAACTGGGCCAGCAAATGGAATGCCTGAAATAGCCAACGCTGCAGAAGCAGCGATCAAAGCAGGAATATCAGAGGGAACATCAGGGTTGATAGACAACACATGAACCACCACTTGAACTTCGTTCAAGAAGCCTTCTGGAAACAAAGGACGTAATGGACGGTCGATCAAGCGGGAGATCAATGTCTCACCTTCTGAAGGACGACCTTCACGACGGAAGAAGCCACCAGGGATCTTGCCTGCTGCGTATGTTTTTTCAAGGTAGTCAACAGTCAACGGGAAAAAAGACTGGCCTGGCTTTGCAGACTTAGAGGCCACTACCGTGCCCATTACCACTGTGTCATCGACGTTAACAATAACGGCGCCACCGGATTGACGAGCGATCTCGCCTGTTTCCATAGTTACCTGATGATTGCCCCATTGAAAACTTTTTACTGCTTTTTTAAACATTGTCATTCTGATCTTCTCCAAATTGTTCACACAAAACCCACATGAGAGTTGCGCTTGTCGTGGGATAAAGCAGTGTCACGACAACACTGGAGCGATTTAAGATCACAAGGGATGCCATTCCAGGGAGACTCTGAATCAACTTTCAGAAGCTCATTGGAATGACACAATCCCCTACACAAATAATCTTGAAGCGCCCAAAAAAACATGCCATCTGCTTAAGACTGAATCCGCGAAGAAACAACCCTAAGATAGATGGCATTGCATACCGATAAGAATTACTTACGGAGACCTAATTTCTCAATCAATGCGCGATAGCGATCCAAATCTTTGCCTTTGAGGTAATCCAAGAGGCGACGGCGACGTGAAACCATCTTCAACAAACCACGACGGCTGTGATGATCTTTGGCGTTAGCCTTGAAATGGGGGGTTAATTCATTGATGCGGGCTGTGAGCAATGAAACTTGAACTTCAGGGCTACCCGTATCGTTTGCGCTGCGCGCGTTATCTTTGACGATTTCCGCCGTTTTAATATCAGCAACTGCCATTTTTAATACTCCTTACTTGCGAACACTTGAGCTCTCACCCAATCTGTGTCGTGCGTGATTAACAAAATAAAACAAAAAAGCTTTAAAAATCAAAGCCATCGAATTGTAGCAGAGCCAACACCCAATTACCGAATTCCCCCATGGAACTTGTTATGCTGTAGGCTTAGATTTAGCCAAATATATACACTTTTCCTATATTAATCAATAACTTATAAAATATGTCCTTACTATATCGCTCACTTATTGCATTTTTCTGTCTCGGATTCGGACTTTTTCAGCCCGCCCATGCCCAGTTTGGATCCCTTTTTGGGCAAGATAAAACGATTGCAGAGCAACGCCAGGAAATTTTGATTAAAAACCAAGCGATCTTGAAGCAACTTTATGAGGCGCAGCCAAA
Organism: Polynucleobacter sp. JS-JIR-II-50; assembly: GCF_018687895.1. Lineage (NCBI taxonomy): Bacteria > Pseudomonadati > Pseudomonadota > Betaproteobacteria > Burkholderiales > Burkholderiaceae > Polynucleobacter > Polynucleobacter sp. JS-JIR-II-50. The sequence goes on from NZ_CP061307.1 coordinate 1,149,951, forward strand.
AGCGAAGGATCTCATTGAAAAGTCAGTAGGTTATGCGACCTTTAGTAACTTCGGCATGAAAATTTTGATTGCAGGAGGCGGAACTGGTAGCGGTGTTGTAATTAACAAAGCAAACAAGAAGCCCATCTACATGAATATGGCTGAAGTTCAGGCTGGCTTAGGTCTTGGCATTAAATCATTCCAAAATATTTTTGTATTTGAAACCGAAGCAGCCATGAATGACTTTATTAACTCAGGGTGGACTTTTGGTGGCCAGGTAACTGCAGCTGCGAAATACGAAAAAGATGGCGGCGCATACCAGGATGCAACCGTAGTTGCCCCGGGAGTTTTAATGTACCAATTGACAGACTCTGGCCTTGCCGCTGAAATCACCGGCAAAGGCACCAAGTACTATAAGAACACTGACTTAAATAAGTAAATTTCTTTGCAGATGACTCAATGATTAAGGAGTCATCTGTGCATTGAGCTTAGCTTGACTCGGATCATGCAATTTGTTCAAGGCAGATAAATAGGCTTTTGCAGAAGCAGCAATGATGTCTGGGTCTGTACCCACTCCATTCACAATACGACCACCTTTTGCCAAGCGTACGGTAACCTCACCTTGAGACTGCGTACCTGAAGTAATGGCATTGACAGAATAGAGCAACTGCTCTGCCCCACTCTTAGCGATTTCTTCAATTGCATTTAAGCTTGCATCTACTGGACCATTACCTTCTGCTTCAGAGCTAATCTGTTTATCACCCATGCGGAACGTCACGCGAGATTTAGGGCGCTCGCCAGTTTCAGAATGCTGGCTTAGTGAAATAAATTTATAGTGCTCACCCTCTTCTGCAGCAGCAGAATCAGACATGATGGCAATAATATCTTCATCAAATATGTCAGACTTTTGGTCAGCCAATGCTTTAAATCTGGTGAAGGCTTCGTTCAAATCAGCCTCAGCCTCAACAGTGATTCCCAGCTCTTGCAAGCGCTGCTTAAAGGCATTTCGGCCAGATAACTTGCCCAAAACAATCTTATTAGCAGACCAACCCACATCTTCTGCACGCATGATTTCATAGGTGTCGCGGTTCTTCAAAATACCATCTTGATGAATGCCTGAGGTATGCGCAAAGGCATTGGCGCCTACTACGGCTTTATTAGGTTGCACAACAAAGCCAGTAATCTGAGAAACCAATTTAGAAGCAGGAACAATTTGTGTTGCATCAATGCCGCACACCATATCAAAATAGTCCTTGCGGGTCCGCAAGGCCATCACAATTTCCTCCAAGGCAGTATTACCTGCACGCTCGCCTAAGCCATTAATCGTGCACTCAATTTGACGGGCTCCGCCAATCTTTACGCCTGCCAAGGAATTGGCAACAGCCATTCCCAAGTCGTTATGGCAATGCACAGACCAAACAGCCTTATCAGAGTTAGGCACACGGGTTCGCAAAGTCTTAATAAACTCGCCATACAGCTCGGGAGTTGCATAACCTACGGTATCTGGAATGTTGATAGTAGATGCACCTTCGTTAATAACCGCCTCAACTACTCTGCACAAGAAATCCATTTCTGAGCGATAGCCATCCTCTGCAGAAAACTCAATATCTTCAGCTAAGTTACGTGCAAAACGGATGGAGCGTTTAGCCTGTTCTAAAACTTCTTCTGGAGACATGCGTAATTTCACGGCCATGTGCAATGGACTTGTTGCCAAGAATGCATGAATTCTTTTTGCATTAGCCGCTTGTAATGCATCAGCGGCTCGTGTGATGTCCTTATCGTTAGCTCTAGCCAAGGAACAAACAATCGAGTCCTTAACAGCGGCAGCCACCGCAGATATAGCCTGGAAGTCGCCCTCCGAGCTAGCAGCAAAGCCTGCCTCAATCACATCCACTTTAAGACGCTCTAACTGGCGCGCAATGCGTACTTTTTCGTCTTTAGTCATGGATGCGCCAGGTGACTGCTCACCATCACGCAAGGTGGTATCAAATATGATTACTTTGTCGCTCATCACTACTCTCCGGTTTTAAATACTTCTGAACTTCTTCAGATAACTCAATCTTATAAAACAAAAACCCCAGCAATTAGCTGGGGCTGGTATGTGGTGGTTAATGAATGTGCTTTATCTCATTAACTCAGGCCTTACCCGCCCCAAGCTTTAGGCTTAGTGCTAGCAGAAGGAGGCCAGATAAAGGTGAGAAATTCATCAACATGGAATTAATATACCCCAAAAATAGGGAATTAGCTAAAACGTTTACCGCTGAGACGCTCCCAAGCCCAAATTACATAGCCAGAGATGGAGTACACCACGAATAAACCAAACAGCGTTAAGGGCGGATTTGAGGAAATCAAGACAAAGGTCAAGATCATTAATACCATCACACCGAATGGCACTCGGTAACGGACATCCAGGGCCTTACCACTATAAAAGCGGGCATTAGAAACCATGGTGAGTCCAGCATAGACAGCGATAAAGAAGGTAATCCAAGGGATTGCTGTATCGCGAACTGGAATCTTATTGTCATCAGCCAACCAAATAAAGCCAGCCATTAATGCGCCTGCAGCCGGACTTGGCAGACCTTGAAAAAACTTCTTATCCACTACGCCCGTATTCACATTAAAGCGAGCTAAACGCAAGGCAGCGCCAGCACAATATGTGAATGCCGCCAACCACCCCCACTTACCTAAATCTTTTAAAGCCCACTCATAAGCAACCAAAGCAGGCGCAACCCCAAATGAGACCATATCAGCAAGAGAATCATACTGCTCACCAAATGCGCTTTGAGTGTTGGTCATACGGGCCACACGGCCATCCATTCCGTCCAATACCATTGAAGCAAAGATAGCGATTGCCGCAATCTCAAACTGGTGATTCATGGCGTTCACAATGGCATAGAAGCCACAAAACAAAGCTGCGGTTGTAAAGGCATTTGGAAGCAGATAGATGCCCTTGCTGCGTAAGCGGGGCTTTTGAGGATGCAACTCCTCTACTTCGTAATCAATACCATCACCTAAGTCTTCAGCCCATTGATCTTCTAAAGAAGTAACACGTCTCTGAGAGAGACGACTTCGGTCAATACGACCACGACGGCGAAATGTAGTCAAAGAATATCCCAGTGAATAATATTTCGAATCAATCCAAACCAGGCAAACGAGCCAAGGCTGTATTTGTTGCAAATACTTTATCACCAACGCTCACTAGCGGCTCTGCAGTTAGTGGCAAATAAATATCTACTCGCGAACCAAAGCGAATAAATCCATAGCGCTCACCTGCTTTGAGGCGATCGCCAACATGAATGTAGCAAAGAATGCGGCGGGCAATTAAACCAGCAACCTGGACCAAAGTAACCACTTGACCATTAGCATCGATAACAACAGCGTTACGCTCATTCTCCGTAGATGCCTTATCCAAATCTGCATTCACAAATTTGCCAGGGAAATATTGAATCTCTTTGACCAAGCCATTTACCGCACTACGATTAGAGTGCACGTTGAATACGTTCATGAACACGCTGATTTTGAGCGCTTCTCGGCCAGCATACGGATCATTGGTTTTTTCAACGACAACAATCCGGCCGTCTGCTGGAGATAAAACAAGATCACGACCTAAAGCAGGAATACGCTGTGGGTCACGAAAGAACTGCAGAACAAAGAAAAAAATGATCCAAAGAGGCCATGACCAAGCTATCCCACCTAAATAGTGAACCAGCAAAGTCACTGCCCCCACTAACGCTAAATACGGCCAACCTTCTTTCGCAATAATGGGGTGCGGATACATCATCTTTGTTCTGAGCCTTTTATTGAACTGCTATTAGTAGATGCTTAGTTCTTAGTCTGGTCAACTAACTTGTTCTTAGCAATCCAAGGCATCATGGCGCGTAATTTAGCACCAACAACTTCGATGTCATGTTCAGCATTCAAACGACGACGTGAAATCAAAGTAGGCGCACCTGCTTTGTTTTCCAAGATAAAGCTCTTAGCATACTCACCAGTCTGAATATCTTTCAAGCACTGACGCATTGCATTCTTAGTATCTTCAGTCACAACACGTGGGCCAGTAACGTACTCACCGTACTCAGCGTTGTTAGAGATGGAATAGTTCATATTGGCAATACCACCTTCGTAGATCAAGTCAACAATCAACTTGAGCTCATGCAAGCACTCGAAGTAAGCCATTTCAGGAGCGTAACCAGCTTCAACTAAAGTCTCAAAACCAGCTTTGATCAATTCAACCGCGCCGCCACAAAGAACAGCCTGCTCTCCGAACAAGTCAGTTTCAGTTTCTTCGCGGAAGTTGGTTTCAATGATGCCAGCACGACCACCGCCGTTAGCTGTTGCATATGACAAAGCAACATCACGAGCTGAACCGGACATATCTTGGTAAACAGCGATTAAATGAGGAACACCACCACCTTGAGCATAAGTACCACGCACTGTATGGCCAGGAGCTTTTGGAGCAATCATAATTACGTCCAAGTCAGCACGTGGCTGAACTTGACCGTAGTGAACGTTAAAGCCATGAGCAAACGCCAAAGCAGCACCTTGTTTGATATTGCCGTGAACTTCTTTGCTGTAAACATCAGCAATTTGCTCATCTGGCAAGAGCATCATGACTACGTCTGCATCTTTAACCGCTTCGCCAACTTCTTTGACTGTCAAGCCAGCATTCGCAGCCTTACTCCAGGAAGCGCCATCTTTACGCAAACCAACAGTAACGTTACAGCCTGAATCTTTCAGATTCAATGCGTGTGCGTGACCTTGTGAACCATAACCAATGATGGTGACTTTCTTGCCCTTAATGAGGGACAAATCAGCGTCTTTATCGTAAAAAACTTTCATGCTCTTTCCTTGTATTGAAAATGTAATTAATGCAGTAATTAGTTAAAAAAATTAAACCTTAAGGATACGTTCACCACGACCAATCCCAGAACCACCCGAACGGACGGTCTCCAGAATTGATGCGCGATCGATCGAATCAATAAAGGCATCCAACTTGGCACCATCACCAGTTAACTCAATGGTGTAACTCTTGTCAGTCACATCAATGATGCGACCGCGGAAGATATCAGTAGTACGTTTAAGCTCTTCGCGCTCTTTACCTACCGCACGCACCTTAATCATCATGAGCTCACGCTCAATATGTGGACCTTCACTTAAATCAAACACCTTCACAACTTCAACCAAACGATTTAAGTGCTTAGTAATTTGCTCAATGACGTCATCAGAACCAAATGTGACGATAGTCATGCGAGATAAGGATGGATCCTCAGTAGGTGCAACGCTCAAAGTGTCAATGTTGTAACCGCGCGCAGAAAACAAACCCACCACACGCGATAAGGCACCCGGCTCGTTCTCAATGAGTACAGAAATAATGTGTCGCATTACAGATCCTCGCTACCCAAAAGCATTTCAGTAATACCCTTGCCTGCTTGAACCATAGGCCAAACATTTTCTTCTGGGTCAGTCTGGAAGTCCATAAACACCGTACGATCTTTTAAGCGAATCGCCTCTTTGAGCGCGCCCTCAACATCGGATTTTTTCTCGATACGCATACCAACGTGACCATAAGCCTCTGCCAACTTCACAAAGTCAGGCAAAGAATCCATGTATGAGCTCGAATAACGTTTGTTATAGGTGAGCTCTTGCCACTGGCGAACCATACCCAGGTAACGGTTGTTCAAAGACACGATCTTCACAGGAGTGTTGTATTGCTTACAGGTAGAAAGCTCCTGAATACACATCTGAATTGAGCCTTCACCAGTAATGGCAAATACATCCTTATCAGGAAATGCTTTCTTGATACCCATGGCATAAGGCAAACCTACGCCCATGGTACCCAGACCACCTGAATTAATCCAACGACGCGGCTGATCAAACTTATAGAACTGAGCAGCCCACATTTGATGTTGACCTACGTCAGATGTAATGAATGCATCACCACCAGTGAGCTCCCACAACTTTTGAACCACGTACTGTGGCTTCACAATTTGTGAGGCTTCGTCGTACTTCAAGCAATCTTTTTTGCGCCACTCATTAATTTGATCCCACCAAGCAGCAACTTTGTCGCCATTCTTACGTGGACCAGCAGCTTTCAATTGGGCAGTCATCTCTACCAATACTTCTTTGAGATTACCAACAATAGGAACATCTACTTTGACACGCTTTGAGATAACGGAAGGATCGATATCAATATGAATGATCTTGCGCGGATGACTTGCAAAGTGCTGTGTATTACCAATCACGCGGTCATCAAAACGTGCGCCAATGGCAATCAACACATCACTGTGTTGCATAGCCATATTGGCTTCGTATGTACCGTGCATACCGAGCATACCCAAGAACTGTGGGCTAGTTCCAGGGAACCCACCTAAGCCCATGAGGGTATTGGTTACTGGATAACCTAGTAAGTCAGCAAACTCTTTTAACTCAGGAGCTGCATCAGACAGTATCACGCCACCACCGGTATAGATGTATGGGCGCTCTGCCTCTTGCAGTAACGCTACCGCTTTACGAATCTGGCCGCTGTGACCCTTCACAACAGGGTTATAAGAACGCATTTCCAAGGTTTCTGGATAAACAAATGGGCCCTTAGCCGCGGATACGTCCTTCGGGATGTCGATCAACACGGGGCCTGGTCGACCTGTCTGCGCAATATGAAAAGCTTTCTTCAAAACCAACGGAAGATCTTTGACATCTTTCACGAGGAAGTTGTGCTTCACTACTGGGCGAGTAATACCAACGGTATCAGCCTCTTGGAATGCATCTTCACCAATAGCGTACGTTGGTACGTTACCGCTGATGATCACCAGTGGAATGGAATCGGTATATGCAGTTGCAATACCAGTCACCGCATTGGTAACACCAGGACCAGAGGTAACCAATGCAACACCAACCTTACCGGTAGCGCGAGCATAGCCATCGGCAGCGTGAACAGCTGCTTGCTCATGGCGAACCAAGATATGTTCAAACTTATCTTGCTTAAAAATTTCATCGTAGATAAAGAGAACGGATCCGCCTGGGTAACCCCAGACAAATTCAACACCCTCTTTGTGCAATGCATGCACAAGCATTTCTGCGCCAATCATTTCTGGAGGTGCAGCATCATTGTTTGTATTTGTTGAGTCTTTGTTAGCTTTAGAAGCTAAGAATTCGGCGCTGCTTGTATTCATTTTCTTTCGTCCTTTGCAATTTTCGGCAAAAAATTGTTTGGTCTGTTCTATCTCTTGCTTATGGCCCGAGTTCGAACGGCGCTGCTACCGGAAAAAACCACTTCTTGAATGAGATTCTAGGTAGTAAGCCCTATATTCTATAGCAATCCCCTAAAATGACTCAATTCTCACAGATTCAGGTCTAATCCATTGCATGGCATCAGCCCAAGAACTATCCGACTTTCTCAGTAGTGTCGAGCAGCGCGCTTTTAAGCAAGCGGTTTACGCCGTGCGTGACGATGATGCTGCGATGGATATCGTGCAAGATGCCATGATCAAATTAGCGGAGAAATACGGCGATCGACCAGCAGGAGAACTTCCCCTAGTATTCACCAGAATTCTGCAAAATCGCATTCATGATTGGTTTAGAAGGCAAAAGGTTAGAAATACCTGGGTCACCTTGTTTTCCAATATGGGCAAAAAGACTGATGAAAGCGATGATTTTGACCCTCTAGAGTCCCTTTCGGCCCCTGATGACAGTGAAATACACCAAGATGGAGCTCAAAAGCTTGAAAAAAGTCAGCTTTTACAGGCTTTGGAGTCAGAAATATCTAAATTGCCTGTACGTCAACGAGAAGCCTTCCTGATGCGTTATTGGGATGAGCTAAGCATTACTGAGACGGCCAAAGCAATGAGTTGCAGTGAAGGTAGCGTCAAAACGCACTGTTCTAGAGCCACCCAGACATTAGCTAAAGCATTGAAATTAAAAGGAATTACGCTGTGAAACACTTTGATGACCAATTTACCCAGACCCAAGTCGACCAATTTGGCCAGGCTAGCGCTGCCCTGCTTCGTCAAGGGACTCAGAGTATTCCCAAGCATGTAAAAGATCGCCTATATGCAGCACGTATGAAGGCCCTTTCAGTTAGAAAACCTGAAAAAGTTCGCATTCAGAAGCATGTTTTTGCTGGTTCTTCACGTAATTGGACGCCTGGATCCAACGGCCTCTGGGATACCCTTGGCTGGATTGCTCCTTTAGTGGTTCTCGTATTTGGCCTGATTGGCATTGCCCAATGGCAAGATGATTCCCGCATTAATGACATCGCCGAAGTGGATGCCGCTCTCTTGTCTGATGATGTTCCTCCTGATGCATATGCAGACAGTGGATTTATGGCCTTCCTCAAAAACGGCCCTCTCTCCGAAGCTGATAGCCAATCCGACTTAGTACGCAGCAAATAATCTTGACTCGTTTGATGTCTATGGGAACTAGATCAGGTCAAGTTTGTGGCGCAGTCCTATTGGCGTTTTTCTGCGCCGCCCAGGTGAGTCCAGCACTTGCGCAAGGAGCGCCTAGCGCTCCGCATGGAAAGGCTACGGCCATTCCCGAAAAAAAACCTGATGGTACTTGGGATGGTTTAAAGCCAGCACAACAGAAAATTCTTGCGCCGTTAGAAAGCGACTGGGATTACATGCTGCCTGATAGTCGCAAAAAATGGATTCAGGTTGCTAACATCTATCCCAAGATGAGCGCACAAGATCAAGAGCGCCTTCAGTCTCGCATGACAAGCTGGTCCAATCTCTCGCAGAAAGATCGTCGCATTGCTCGCGAAAATTACCTCACTAGCCTCAAGTTCCCCGCCGAGAAAAAAGCGGAGGCATGGTATGCCTACCAAAAATTAAGTGACGAGCAAAAGAAAAAGTTAGCTGAATCCGAACTCAAAAAGAAGCCTACGGCCGCTAATGCCCCAACACTTCAGCAGCACCCTATCTCACCTAAAGCCGCGCTCCCTGCTGCCGTCATAGCTCCAAGCACTCCTGCGCCAGCAGAAAACTCTGGATCAAATGCGGAATCGAGCTCCCCCTATTGAGCTGTCGCATGACATCCGCTGAATTAGACGCATTACCCTCACCTCAATTTTGGCGACGAGTGTCTTGCTGCCTCTATGAGCAACTCGTATTGCTTGGCGTCATTGCATTTACTTTTCTAGTCCCTAATCTTGGCTTAGGGATGCTATTTGGCATTTCATTACCCAGCTGGCTGACATTTTTATATCTCTACGCTGTACTGGGAATTTATTTTGTTTGGTACTGGACTAAATCTGGTCAAACTCTGGCAATGCAAACATGGCGGGTTCGCCTTGTTGGACGCGGCGGTTTCAATCTCACGAAACAACAAGCGTTTTGGCGTTATGTCTATGGCTCGCTCTGGCTTATTCCTTGCGTACTCTTGCAATGGGCATTTCATTTGGAGAAATGGCAAATCATTGAAATGCTATTCGCTGTTGCTTTGTTAATTTGGCCACTCAGCATCTATTTAGATCGTCAGAGTTTTCTATATCGACAAAGCCTTCCAGACCGTTTGGCTGGCACACGATTGGTTGAACTCCCAAAAAACCTCGTTACCTTGACTTAAGAACTGCATCTTGATTTTCTAACTTAGGCTTCTCGTAAACATTCCACTGCAGTCGCCTTCTGAATTCTTCTCTGAAAGCGATATCCAGAGGCAAGGCAAGCGCTAATTCCAAATGCGATACCCATTAATAAGGCCTCTCCGAAGGCATTAAATGGAACCTCCATCACAAAATAGCCCAAAGCCCAAGCTGCAGCGCCAGAGGCTAAACCTGCTAGCAACCCTGCTATCAAGCCGATCATGACTAATTCAAGATTCGCAATCTTGGCTAAGGTATTTCGAGAGGCTCCCAAAGCTTTTAATAAGGCCGCATTTTTATAGCGCTCATCTTGAGTGGCTGCGATCGCTGACATTAAAACCAAGAACGCTGCTGCTATGGTAAAGATTAATAGCAAGCCTAATACAGAAGAAAGTTTATTCAACACTTCCTGTATTTGTTGGAGTGATGCTGAAACATCTACGATGGTTACATTGGGATAAGACTGGCTTAAATCAAAATCCAAGGATTTTTTTTTGGGTGATTGGTAATAAGAGGTAATCCAAGATTGCGGCAATGATTGCAACTGGGCCGGGGGCATGATAACGAAAAAGTTCACGCGCATCGAACCCCAGTCAAGCTTTCGCAAGGAGGTAATTGGGGCAACAATTTTTTCTCCGGCAACCTCAAAGGTTAGCTGATCGCCCAATTTCAGCTTCAAGGTTTTAGCGATACCAGTTTCCATGGAAATCTGCGGCGCATCGCCCTCAATCCACTTACCTGTTAGGATTTGATTACCTGATGGCAATTGATCTGTATACGATAAATTGAACTCTCGATCAATTAATCGCTTGGCATTTTCTTCTACATAGTCGTTAGGTGTGATGTCTTTGCCATTCACCTCAATCAAGCGACCACGCACCATTGGATAAAACTGCGGAGCTGAAACGCCTGCATTCTGAAGAGACTCTGTAAGCCCCCGCTTCTGATCGCCTTGAACGTTAATCATGAAGCGATTAGGAGCATCACTCGGTATATTGCCTTGCCAGGCGCTTAAGAAATCAGCTCGCAAGAGCAGCACCAATAAGAGCGCCATCAATGCAATACCGAGCGCGGTAATTTGCACCACTGCAAGACCTGTTCTTCGACCTTGAGAAAGAATGACAAATCCCAGAGAAAAACCTTGAGTGCGCATCCTGCATAGCAACTTTAATATACCCCAAGATACAGAGGCAAAAATCAAGATGGCAAGCCCAAAACTAAGGCTTGTCCATAACGCTAGCCTCCAGTCGCGTGCCGCAAGCATGATCAATATCACTGCCGCGGCTAATCCACATAGAGCAGTCCAAATAGTGGAGATGCCGATGCCATCAAACTCTTTTCTAATCAATCTGATTGGGGATACCTTTACCAAACTGAACATTGCTGGGCCAGCAAAACCAAACAATAAGGAGCAAGCAACCAACGCACTCCAGAGGACGGGGGTTAAAGATGCGAGCGGCAATTCAGTTAAGACTAGATTTCCCAAAAGAAGAGTTAAAACATACTGGCCAAGGTAACCCAAAATAGAGCCCATGATTGCGGCGATGAAGCCAAGCGCTAGAAGAGTCTGCCCTTGTCGCCTAAGGATCATGGTGGAACTGGCTCCAAGACATTTCAGAACAGCGCAGGTATTTGCTTGTTTGCGTGTATAGCGATGAGCCGATAAAGCAATAGCAACGGCAGCTACCATCGCAGTTAATAATGCAATCAAAGAGAGAAAGCGATCTGCGCGTTCAAGTGTTTTGCGCATCAAGGGTTGTGCATTCTCCAGAGTTTCAATGCGAATACCCTTAATACTCTCGGATTCAATATATTGACTTGCCCATTCGCCATAAGAATGAATTTGTTCATCAGAGCCTGCCAATAACAAGCGGTAGATAACTCTGCTGCCAAGACCAATCAGTCCAGTATCAGCAAGATCAGTCATAGACATCATTACTCGGGGCGCAAAGTTCATAAACCCTGCACCACGATCGAGTTCACGCTCTAAAATTCCGCCGATTACGAAGACTTTTTGACCAAGCTGAATGGAGTCACCTTCATCTGCATGCAGGCTCGCCAACATAGCAGGGTCAACCCACACTGATCCCTCCTGAGGTCCAGTAGTCAATGTCTTGTCTTGAGACCTAGATTGAACCCGCAAAGCGCCACGCAGGGGGTATTGGGGGCTTACCGCCTTAAGTGAAGCGAGTTTGCTGTGTGAGCCTACAGTTGCCATACTCGGAAACACGATCGTCTGAGCTAGCTGTAGGCCCCTATTCTTTGCCTCATCTATAAACAGATTGGGTAAAGGCTGGTCAGAAACGATCAGCAAGTCCGAAGCTAAGAGTTGGCGGGCATCAAATGCAAAAGCCCTTTGCATTCGATCCGCTAAAAAACTGACGCTAGATAACGCTGTTACCGAAAGAGTTAATGCAACGAATAGCCAAGCTAACTCGCTTGAACGCAAATCACGTCTCAAGCCACCTAAGAAACGATGAAATAATTTAATCAAATTGCCTGAATTTGTCCGCCATCAATACGCATGACGGTACCAGTAATGAATGATGCATTTTGGCTAGCTAAAAATGCAGCAGCATCGCCATACTCCTTGGGGTCGCCATATCTACCCATTGGAATTTGTCTTAAGCTTGCTTTAACGACATCGTCATAGCTTGTGCCTTCCCGCTTTGCACGCGCTTCATCTAACTGGCGCAGACGATCAGTTGCAATTCTTCCAGGCATGATGACGTTGACAGTTATGCCTTCGGCAGCCACTTCTGCAGCCAATGTTTTAGACCACGCCAGCAACGCAGCACGCAAAGTATTGGAAATGGCTAGATTTTTAATAGGCGCAATTGCGCCGGAAGTGGTGCTGGTAATAATGCGACCCCACTTACGCTGGCGCATGCCGGGCAATACACGATCTGTAATAGCAATGAGCGATAAAACCATATCGTTAAAGCACTTTTGCCAGAGCGCTGGATCTTGGCCGGCTGCTGGTGTTGGCGGCGGCCCACCTGTGTTGTTAATCAAAATATCGATGGGGCCAAGTTCCTGCTCTACTTTTAAGACCAAGCTATCAATAACCGAAGAATCTGCTAGATCCCAATTCAGTGCCAAAGCCTGTCCACCTGCAGCCTCTATCAACCTCACGGATTCACTTAAGCCTTCAGCATTTCTCCCAGTAACGGCTACCTTTACGCCCTCTTTAGCCAATGACACGGCCATTGCCTGACCCAAGCCACGGCTAGACGCCATCACCAATGCAACCTTACCTTTTAATCCTAAGTCCATCTCATCTCCAAAAACTAATTTTTATATTTTTAATCTAACTGCAATTTCTGCTTGGCAACCACCTCTTTATAGACGGTGTACTCGGCTTTAATTTCTTTTGTAAAGGCCTCAGAACCATTCACATTGATGATCGAGCCAGTATCTTCAATACGCTTCTTAACCGCCGGATCGGTAACCACCTTTTGCAATGCAGCCGTATATTTATCTACTATCTCTTTTGGCATTCCTGCGGGACCTAAAAGACCGTAATAAGCCATCCGATTAACTGGCGCTAAACCCACTTCAGCAAAAGTCGGCACATTCGGTAATTGAGCCAAGCGCTTAGGTGCAGCCACCACAATCGGCACTAGCTTGCCGTCTTTAATAAATGGCAAGGACGATGGCAAGTTGTCAAAGATCATCGAAACCTGACCGCCCACGGTATCAGCCAATGCGGGACCAGCTCCACGATAAGGAATATGCACAATAAATACCCCAGTCAAACTCTTAAAGAGTTCGGTTTGCAAATGGCCAATACCACCAGTACCAGAGCTTGAATACGAATACTTACCGGGATTAGCCTTCAAAACCTGCATAAAGGTTTTGAAATCCTTTGCCGGAAATGATGGATTTACTGCAATGATGTTTGGAGTCGCAGCAATATTGCTGATGGCCGTGAAGTCCGTAACAGGATCGTAGCCAATCTTTGGGTTAATCGCTGGATTGGCTGCTGTAGTGGAAACGGTAGCCATGCCAATGGTATAGCCATCCTTCGGTGATCGCATCACTTCCAACGCCCCAATAGAGCCGCCGCCACCCGCTTTGTTCTCGACAATTACCGGTTGACCCAACTGACGACCCAAAGCATCACCAACGGCTCGTGCAATGATGTCTGTACTACCGCCAGGAGCAAATGGAACAACCAAGCGAATCGGTTTATTCGGGAATGTATCTGCATGGACCGCATTCAGGAAACTTGCGGCAATAAGGAATGCTGCTCCAACGAATTTGACGATGCTTACTGAGTTGTATTTCATAAAATTACTGGCCTAAAGGTTTTGGTAAATTACCCGCGTATTTATAGAGTTGTGCCTCGTACTCCTGGAAAATCTGAGCCAGCGCTTCTTGCAGACCCAATACCAGCGCTTCGGGAGTATTGTCTTTCAGGGCGATGCGCTTGGTATAGCGATTTGCACCAATCAAGGGATTAACTTTGCCAGCGCTAGTAGCGCTCAGGAAAAACTCAACACTCACTACAGCCTCTGGTTGCTTGCGATAATCACCATAAAACTCCTCTACTGTTGCTTGTAAATAATAGTAAGGAAAGAGGCTATTACTTTGACCGACCGTTGAAGAAAAAATATTGGCCTTGTTCATCCATTGGCGCTCTGCATTACCAATCATTTCCGCAGGAATAGTTGCGTAGACGTTATAAAAATCCTTTTCATAACGTTGATCACCAGTACGGTATACCAAAGACCTGCCATCAAAAGGTGGCGTAACCGATACAGAACCCATCTTTAACCAAATATCTGTGCGAGCCTGGCGCGGTGACGCAGTTCTATCAGGAGAAACTAACCAGGTTGCAGGCCCTACAGGCGGCCGAGTAGGCAGGGAACAGGAAACCAAGCCCAAAATAGCGAAGGAGCATAGTAGACGCTTCATCATTTCTTCACTCCAGACTCACCAGCAGTCGCACTCTGTGGCGCTATTTTTTTGGGCGGATCACTCCAAATCAGGCTTGATGGTGATTGGCTGGCAATACGGCTAAATTCGTTTAGGTTTTCGCTGGCCTGCTTAATATTTTCTATTGTCAACACGGTATCGCCCTGAACACTAGTAATAGTCTGACGCAAGGAAGTAGTTGCTGCAACCAACTCGCGCATTAGAAGACCGATCTCCTCTTTGTCGGTTGCTTTATTGATGCGGGCCATGATGACGTTTAACTGATTAACAGACTCAATGACACCCTGATTACCTTTGCCATCTCCAGCCATCAGTACATTGAGATTGCCTAGCAAGGCATCCAATTTCTTCTGAGTGCCATCGATATTCATATCATTAAGTGCGCCAATCAACCTCTGAATGCCCGAAATAATTTCATCCGCTTGATTCGGTAGAGATGGAATAACTGAGTACGCAGGCTTCCAAGAATAAGGAAGTGGTGGGGTGAGAGAGGCATTTGCGACAAAATCAAACTCAATATAGTTCACACCAGTAATACCCATCGACTTTACGCGAGCACGTAGATTATTTTTTACAAACTCACTGATTTGATCTTCATTTACTTTGTCACCAAAAATTTGCATTCTGACAACAACATACTGGCGACGATCATGAAAAGGCAAATCTTTTTCGTAGATATCACCAGATAGGCCAATCGATGTGACCTGACCAATCTTGACTCCACGGAAACGAACTGCCGCACCTGCATCCAAGCCGGTTACGGACTGTTTGATATAGGTTTCAACCATGAATGATTTTTGGAAGAATTTGCCTCCGCCAAAAATGAGAATCACAGCAATCAGTACACCAATTGCGGCGAGCACAAAAGCGCCCAGGCGAAAATAATTGGGATTTGAGTTATTACTCATGCTGCGTCCTTGCTCATAATACGATTGAAGAATTGATGCACCCGCGGATCTTTACTGGTATCGCGCAACACTTTTGGATCTCCCTCGGCAATGATTCCCTTAGTACCCTTGTCCAACATGATCACTTTGTCAGCAATGGCATAAATGCTGGCAAGCTCATGGGATACGATGACGAATGTGATGCCTAGGTTTTTTGATAAATCTTGGATCGTGCTATCAAGATCAGCAGAGGTAATAGGATCTAAGCCGGCAGATGGCTCATCTAAAAATAATATTTTGGGATCCAGCGCCATGGCCCGAGCGATCGCCGCCCTCTTTTGCATCCCCCCACTAATTTCACTGGGCATATAAGATTCATACGGCAATAGACCCACAAGATCGAGCTTGCAGCGCGCCAATAGATCCATTTGTGATTGTGTTAGCTGGGTATATTCCTGCATAAACAAAGTTACGTTATCGAGCAAGTTCATCGAGCCAAATAATGCGCCTTGTTGATACATTACGCCAAAGCTTGTCATGATCTTCTGGCGCTCCGCTCCAACTGCGGTAGTGATGTTTTGTCCTTCAATCAAAACATCACCAGACAGGGGTTGATAGAGGCCGAACAAGTTTTTTAGCAAACTAGATTTGCCGCAACCTGAGCCACCCAGAATCACAAAAATTTCACCGTAATTGACCGTGAAATTCAGATTTTGCATCAGGACATTAGAACCATAACCTACGGTGAGGTTTTGAACATCAATCGCGCTTTGTGATTTGTTAGGCGTATCCATCAGAAACCTGTCTTATAGGAAATGAAGGCAAAAATACCATCGACCAACACAATCAAAACAATACTACTGACAACTGCTCTTGTTGCTGAAATACCAACTGCAGCCGCACCATTTCCAGTTTGCATGCCACGCAAACAACCAACCGCTGAAACAACCACGCCAAAAAGCGTCGCTTTAATTAAACCAGAACCAATATCTTCGATATCCACAGCTGAAAGCATGCCGTTGTAGAAATTAATAAAAGGAATGCCATAGATCAACATCGTCAACATTGAGGAAAAAATACTGACGATATCGGCAAACAAAGTCAAAATAGGCGCAACTAAAATACCCGCCAATACGCGTGGCACGACTAAAAAACGAATGGGGCTTAAGCCGCCAGATACCAGCGCATCTACCTCACTATTGACAGTCATCGTGCCAATCTCAGCAGCAAAGGCTGCTGAGGAACGTCCTGCTAACAAAATGGCGGTAATTAATGGCCCCATTTCTCGCACAATACCCAAGGCCGCTAGTGGGCCAACAAAAGATACTGCCCCAAACTGCTGCATGCCAATAGCGGCCTGGAAGGAGAGAATGACACCAATTAAAAAAGCCACTAACCCAACGATGGGCAATGCTGCGATACCTGCCTGCACAGCAGCGTTTACAAAATCACCCCAGCGCACTTGATTAGGGTAACGAATGGACCAAGCTAAATCAGCTGCCAGATGACCGGTAAATGAAATTAATCCAACAGCATCATCAATTAAATTTTGGGTCGCCATTCCAGTGCTGACCACAAAACTTCTTTTAGGCTTTACAACGGGAACTGGAAACAAATTACCGATTGGATTGAATTCAGCTAGTAACGGTTCATAGCGGGGGTCTAAGCCCACGACATCAAACTTTGCACCCGCTGTTGTTTGCGCCTCTTCAATCCCAATCAGAAATGCAATACCAGCACCATCTAGAAAAGTGACTTTGGATGCATCAAATGTCAGAGACTTGCTTTTGCTATCACCCTGCTTGAGCCACGCATCTTGAGAATAGCGAATTTGAGTCCAAACACTACCCAAAGAATAGACATTCACATTGCCACTCATTAGCACTTTGGCATTATTGGCATCTGCCTGTGACCAAACAGCCACTGGGGCGTCAGAAACGGCAGAAATGGTGTCAGAAGTGCTCATAAGCAGACTATAAGGTATCTCTGTGAAAGATCTGAGAAAAGCCTAAAAAGAGAAAGGGCCCAGTCTTTCAACTAGGCCCTCATAAAGGTTGGTGCGGCTGGCAGGAATTGAACCCACGACCCCTTGGTTCGTAGCCAAGTACTCTATCCAGCTGAGCTACAGCCGCAACAGCCATAATTATGCCATGGAAGAGAAGAACTACATCACCCCCGCTGGTCACGAACGCATTAAGACCGAGCTACTTCAGCTCTTAAACCTTGATAGACCGGAGGTTGTCAAGGTTGTCCACTGGGCTGCCAGCAATGGCGATCGGTCCGAAAATGGGGACTATATCTATGGGAAAAAGCGTTTAAGAGAGATAGATAGACGGATCCGCTTCCTTAATAAACGCCTAGAATTTGCCCTGGTTGTCGATAATTCCGCTCGAAAATCGGGAGAAAATGACGCTGAACAGGTATTTTTTGGAGCAACAGTGACCTACGCAACCCTAGAGGGACCTGAAGCGAATAAGAAGACTCTAATCACAATAGTGGGCGTTGATGAGGTTGACCTAGACAAGGGGCACGTCAGCTGGGTCTCACCAATAGCCAAAGCCTTAATTAAGTCTCGGATCGGGGACTGTGTCTTTATTCAAACACCCACCGGCCCTGCTGAAATTGAAATCTTAGATGTTCAGTACTTGTAAAACTCAAACAGCACGAGTACGCGTCACGCGCATGACATCAGGATTGGCTCGCAAACTGCGCATCACCTTAGATAGGTGCAATCGGTCATAAACCTGGATGGTAAAGCGGATGGTGACCGAATCTTCCTTGAAACGATCTTCCATCGATACATTCATGATGTTGGAGTCCGCTGAAGTAACACTACTTGCCACTCTAGCCAAAACACCCTTGCCCTGACGCGTATCGATCGCTAGATCTAATTCAAACTCGCGATTCAGCTCTTTGCCCCACTCAACCTCGACCCACTTATCACTATCCTTAGAGAGCATGCGCAATGCCACCGGACAATCGTTGGTATGAACTTGCAACCCTTCGCCCTTGCCAAGGTAGCCAATAATGTTATCGCCTGGAATAGGATGGCAGCAAGTTTGGAAATGAATCGAATTGCCCTCACGCCCATCGACCAAGATAGCTTGGCGTTGTTGATGATGGCTTGCCTCTTGGTTCGGCGCGACCCAATCAGCAACACCTAAACGCATTTGCTCAGCCCCACCCTCATCATCAATCAAAATTTTCAGACGAATAGCGAGCTCCTGAGGAGAGCGTCTGCCTAAAGCAATGTTGACGCATGCTTCTTCGCGGGTTTTATCACCCGTCCAATGCGTTAGCTTTTCCCAAATTTCTGGGCTTAACAAAGCAGCATCAACACCCTGTTGACGTAAAGCATTTGCTAAAAGGCGCTCGCCTAGTTGAAGTGATTCAGAATAATGTTTAGTTTTAAGGGAATGTCGTATTGAGGCGCGCGCTTTTCCGGTCCGCACAAATGCCAACCAACCTGGATTGGGTTGTGAACTTGCCGAAGTAATGACTTCAACAATGTCACTATTCTTAAGCTCGCTACGCAAAGGCAATTGCAGGCCGTTGATTTTGACGGCTACGCAGGTATTACCCAGATCACTATGGATAGAGTAAGCAAAATCTAGAGCAGTTGCGCCCCTTGGTAAGGCCCTAATCTGCCCAGTGGGTGTAAATACATAAACCGCGTCTGGGAACAAGTCAATTTTGACGTGCTCTAAAAATTCTTGAGAGTCGCCACTGCTATCCTGAATATCTATTAATGACTGAAGCCATTGGTGAGCCCTGTTTTGCACTTCGCTCATATCAGGAGAGCCGTCTTTATAAGCCCAGTGCGCCGCTACTCCCGCCTCAGCAACCGCATGCATTTCAGTTGTGCGAATCTGGAACTCTACCGGCACGCCAGATGGGCCCAATAAGGTCGTATGCAAGGATTGATAGCCATTTAATTTAGGAATGGCAATGTAATCCTTAAACTTACCCGGCATGGGCTTGTATAGCGCATGCAAGATACCAAGAGCGCGATAGCATTCATCAATCGAATTCACCGTTACGCGGAAAGCATAAACATCTAATACCTGTGAAAAGCTTAAATGCTTTGAGCGCATCTTGGTATAGATGCTAAAGAGCGTCTTCTCACGACCGCGCAGATCAACCTCTAAATTGGCTTTAGCAAAGGCCATGCGTGAAGCCTGCAAAATCTTTTCAACCATTTCCTTGCGGTTGCCACGTGCACGCTTAACAGCTCCCTCAATGACTCGGAAACGCATGGGCATGGAGTAGCGGAAACTGAGATCTTGTAGATCGCGGTAAATGATATTTAGCCCAAGACGATGGGCGATTGGTGCGTAGATTTCAATTGTTTCAGCAGCTACCCGACGGCGCTTCTCCATGGGTACAGCGTCCAAGGTGCGCATATTGTGGGTGCGGTCAGCAAGCTTGACCAAGATGACACGCACGTCACGCGCCATAGCCATGAACATCTTGCGAAAGCTCTCTGCTTGCGCCTCAGCATGACTTTGAAATTCTAATTTATCGAGTTTAGTTAAGCCCTCAACTAACTCTGCCACCTTATTGCCAAACTTTTCAACCAAATCTGCTTTAGTACAGCCGGTATCTTCAATCACATCATGCATCAATGCGGCCATGATGGATGGCGCATCCAAGCGCCACGTTGCACATAGTTCAGCCACAGCAACTGGATGGGTAATGTAAGGTTCGCCGCTATGACGGTATTGACCTAAATGCGCAGCGTCAGAAAACTGAAATGCTTTTTTAACTTGTGCAATCTCATCAGGCTTCAGATAAGAGAGCTTCGCCAGCAATCCCTCAATAGAAACTACTTGATGCTTGAGCGGAAGTATCGGCGCAGATGTCGGGCCGAACAAATGGCGACTCGATTGCGCCAACAAACTCGCAATGATGGATTTTTTACCACTTTGAATTGGTGTGTCGGAAACCGTATCCAACAACTGTGCTTGAGCTGAGTCTCGTGAAGCGTCAAGCGAAGCATCCTTAGACGAGATGCTTCCTACTTTTTCCGATGTATTGGCTATTCCTAAAGGGAGCTCCACACCGGAACCCCTTAATTACAGAGGTACTTTGGTCAACATGTCACGGTCAGTCACACCAGCAGCTACTTCACGTAATGCAACTACGGTAGCTTTATCTCTGGACTCAACGCGTGGGGAGTGACCTTGTACTAATTGGCGAGCACGATATGTCGCAGCCAAAACCAGTTCAAAACGGTTTGGAATAGTTTTAAGGCAATCTTCTACAGTAATACGTGCCATGCTGGACTCACTTAATTTAGCTTCAATACCTATAGGATAACTGATTAGACCCCGAGGCGCTTCAAAAGCGCTGGATTTCTGGCCATACTGGGGCCAGAGCGCAGACGGCTGGAAGCTAATATGTGCTTTAAATCGACCAAAGCCTGGTCAAAAGAATCGTTCACCACGATGTAATCTGCCTCATGAGCATGCAAAAGCTCTACATGGGCAGCTGCCAAGCGGCGTTGAATCGTTGCCTCATCGTCCTGACCACGCTTACGTAGACGCTCTTCTAAAGCCTCTATGGATGGCGGGAAGATAAAGATCCACTGCACAGAAGGTATTAACTTCCGAATTTGTTGGGCGCCTTGCCAATCAATCTCCAGCATGACATCGCTGCCTGCCTGCATTTGAGATTCAATCCAAGGTTTTGAAGTCCCATAAAAATGACCATGGACTTCTGCCCATTCTAGAAAATATCCCAGATCACGTTCTTGCAAAAAATCTTCTTTTGTCAGAAACCGATAATCCTTGCCATCAACTTCACCAGGTCGCGGTGTACGTGTAGTGGTTGATAAAGATAACTTCAGTCCAGCTTCGTCTTTAAGTAAGGCATTTACCAAAGAGGATTTTCCTGCGCCTGAGGGCGCAACAATCATCAACATGCTGCCTTGGTAGGATGGTGTTGGAGTGGAGTTAGTCATAAATCAATAGTATGGATTACTCGAGGTTTTGAACTTGCTCACGCATTTGCTCAATCATAAGCTTGAGTTCTAAGGCTGCTTGTGTGCATTCTTCCGATACAGACTTAGAACTTAGGGTGTTGGCTTCGCGATTCAACTCTTGCATCAAAAAATCTAAACGCTTACCAACAGGGCCTTTGCCTGCAAGTGCGTTATCTACTGCCTGAAGATGAGTCTTTAAGCGCGCAAACTCTTCAGCCACATCGATACGCACTGCATAGAGCACAACCTCTTGACGAATACGCTCCATCAGTTCAGCGCCCGCCTTGGCTTGTTCTTGAGCAGCTAGCGCTTCAGCAAGACGCTCTGTGAGCTTTTCTTGGTACTGGGCTACATACTCAGGAACTTTGGGCTCAATTACTCTAACGATATCGCGCATCTTGCCAGTGATACTGGTAAGTACACCAACCAAGGCCTTACCCTCGGCATGACGACTCTCCATGAGGGCTGCTAGGGCTGCGCGCCCAGCCTCGACAGTGGCAGTGATCCAACTATCCTCTTCGCCCCGAGGCTCGGAAACAATGCCAGGCCAACGCAACACTTCAGAAATACTCAATTCTTGTGCTTTTGGAAATGCTTCCTGGGCTTTCTCTTGAAGGGTATAAAGGGCATCAAGACGATCTCGACTAATCGCACCTAGGGCATGGGGATTACTTTTGGCGGCACCTGCTGCGGCACTATTGACCCGCCATGCCGCCCTAAACTCCACCTTGCCCCGAGAAAGGCTTTGAGTAGCCAGTTCTCGTAAGGCAGGCTCTGCCCCGCGGCATTCGTCCGGAAGACGAAATCCTAGATCCAGAAAGCGGCTGTTAACTGCCCGACATTCCACCTGCAGATCAGCAACTACGCCCGCCCCTAGGGAGACTTGGCGAGAAGCGCTGCCATAACCAGTCATGCTCGATATCATATGGACATTGTAGATTCATTATTGAACTAGACCCGATCCAGACCCTAACCCCACAGGACCCCCTTTCCATGAGCACAGCAAACCCAGCCAATATTGCCCGCCCTAGCGGCCGTAAGCCCACCGATTTGCGTCCAGTAACCATCTCTAGAGCCTTTACCAAGCATGCTGAAGGTTCGGTATTAATTGCCTTTGGGGATACCAAGGTGCTGTGTACTGCCAGCATCCTCGAAAAGGTGCCTCCACATAAGAAAGGCTCTGGCGAAGGCTGGGTAACCGCTGAATACGGCATGCTGCCCCGCTCCACCCATACCCGCAGCGATCGTGAAGCTGCCCGTGGCAAACAATCTGGTCGTACCCAAGAAATTCAGCGCCTCATTGGCCGTGCCATGCGTAGCGTCTTTGATTTAAAAGTACTGGGCGAGAGAACTATTCACCTCGATTGCGACGTGCTGCAGGCTGATGGCGGAACACGTACTGCATCCATTACTGGCGCCTATGTTGCGGCTCGTGATGCAGTAAACCAACTTCTTAAAAGTGGCGTCCTGAGCAAGGACCCCATTATCGATAGCGTTGCTGCAATTTCAGTTGGCATTTATCAAGGCGTTCCAGTGCTGGACTTGGATTACCCAGAAGACTCTTCTTGCGATACCGATATGAATGTGGTCATGACCGGCAAAGGCGGAATGATTGAAGTTCAAGGCACAGCAGAAGGTGTCGCTTTCTCAAGGGCGGAGCTCAATGCACTCCTGGATCTGGCCGAACAAGGTATTCAAGAGCTCACCCAAATGCAAAGTGATGCATTGAAATAAAGATCGACATGCAAAAACTCGTTCTCGCATCTAACAATGCCGGCAAGGTAAAAGAGTTTCAGGCACTATTGGCGCCCTTGAACTTTCAAGTGATCCCCCAGGGTGAATTGGGCATTCCTTCTGCAGAAGAGCCACACTTCACCTTTGTGGAGAATGCTCTTACTAAGGCAAGGCATGCAAGCGCTGCATCAGGCTTGCCGGCGTTGGCCGATGATTCTGGTATATGTGCACATGCTTTAAACGGCAAGCCCGGCGTTTTGTCGGCTCGCTTTGCTGGTGAGCAAGGTGATGATGTCTCAAACAATCGTAAACTCATTCAAGAATTAAAAGATCAGGCAGATCGAGGAGCGCATTATGTGTGCGCCTTGGTTTTCGTAAATAGCGCAAATGATCCCGAACCCATCATTGTGCAAACACGTTGGTATGGGCAAATTATTGATCAGGCATCGGGTAGCAATGGTTTTGGGTATGACCCCCACTTCTTTTTGCCGGATCAAAAATGCACCGCTGCTGAGCTAGAGCCAGAAAAAAAGAATTCAATCAGTCATCGCGGTCAAGCACTACGTGAATTGATTGCACAACTCAAAAGTCGTGCTTAATTCGAGCCCCAACAAAGTAACGCTAACTGCATTGCCTCCTTTGGCTTTGTATATTCACTTTCCTTGGTGTGAAAAGAAATGCCCTTATTGTGACTTCAATTCACATCAAATTAAAGAAGGTGTTACCAGGGCGGGCTTTGATGAGCAGCGCTATATCAATGCACTGATTGCTGACCTAGAAACTGAATTACCTAATATTTGGGGGCGTCAGGTCCATAGCATCTTTATTGGTGGGGGAACGCCAAGCCTGCTATCAGCCGAAGGCATGGATCAATTACTTTGCGCTATCCGCGCTCGAGTAAATCTTGAGCCCGATGCTGAAATTACGATGGAAGCAAACCCAGGATCAATCGAAGCCGATAAATTTGCAGGATTTGCAAAGGCAGGGATTAATCGTGTGTCGATCGGAGTTCAGAGCTTTCAGGATGAACAGCTCAAAGCCTTGGGACGTATACACAATGGCGAGGAAGCCAAGCGCGCAATAGCAATTGCCCTGAAACACTTCAAATCGGTGAATCTGGATTTGATGTACGGGCTCCCAAAGCAGACATTAGATTTAGCCAAGGCAGATATTGAGACAGCCCTTTCTTTTAAAACGCCCCATCTGTCTTTCTACAATCTCACGTTGGAACCGAATACCTACTTTGCAAACTTTCCTCCACAATTACCTAGCGATGATGAAGTGGATGCCATCTTTGAGCAGAATTTAGATTTACTCACCAAGGCAGGCTACAAACGTTATGAAGTCTCTGCCTACGCTCAGAAAAACCAAGAGTGCAAACACAACCTGAACTACTGGCGCTTTGGTGATTACATGGGCATTGGTGCAGGCGCTCATGGAAAGATTTCTTTTCCAGACAAAATTACTCGCCAAGTAAGGGAACGCCATCCAGAAAGTTATATGCAAGCAATGGAGTCCAAGGGAAATGCGTTAATTGAATCTCGGGTTCTTGAAGCTAAGGATCTGCCTTTCGAATTCATGCTCAATACCCTAAGACTGACAGATGGCGTTGCCACCAATACTTTCAGCGAAAGAACAGGTCTGCCTTTAAACGTGATTAGCAAAGGCTTAGCTGAAGCTAGTAACAAGCAATTACTGGATGAGAATCCCAGTCAGCTGAAAGCCACACCACTAGGAATGCGCTACCTCAATAATCTGCAAGAAATGTTTTTGGATTAAACCGTTTTAGCCGCTATGCGTTGAGCGCTAGCTACCCGTCCAAATAGGTGGCTCACCCTTTAAGAATGAAGCAACTCCGCCTTGGAAATCATTGCTGCCATAGGTTTCACTGATGAGGTCACTACAGTCGGGCAGATTGTTTTTAATTAATCTAGCCAATACCAGCTTGCTAGATTTTTGGGTAATGGGAGCCAACTTACTCAGTCGCTCTGCGAGATTGGCAGCCTCTTGACCTAGCTGCTCTTGCTCGTATGTTGCTAAAAGATAACCTTGTTGGAGCAACTCTTTTGCAGGAATCATTTCCGCAAGAAGCAGCATCCGCTTAACAATGTTGATTCCTAGATGAGCAACTAGCCATGCAACATTTGCAGCAGATAAACAGTTACCAAGTGTTTTGGCTATAGGTACGCCAAACTTAGCTTCGGGAGTTGAGATTCGGAAATCACAGCAACTGGCTATTGCTAATCCACCCCCAACAGCCATAGCATCGACAACGGCAATTGTTGGGATGGGCAAGGTGGCAAGCGGACCCAGATAATCATCAATACCCTCTTCATAACGAATGCCATCGTGACCATCTTTAAAGCTAGCAAATTGCGCTATATCACTACCGGATATAAAAGACTTGCCGCCAGCACCGCGTAAGATGGCTACACGTATCTTGGGATTCTTAGCAATATCTTCACAGATCGACTTCAGGCTTTGATACATCCCTACTGTCATTGCATTGCGAGCCGCTACATGATCAAAAGTAATGTAGGCAATGTCACCCTGCGTCTCTAAAACGACTTGAGCAACATTACCTCCTTTTCCGGAATCACTCATAGAGAGTTTATTCAGCCTTAATATTCAGACTCTTTACTAAACGCTGGTATTTCGCCAGTTCGCCAGCTAAGAACAAACTAAATGCTGCAGGTGTTGCAGGCCCTTCAGGCTGTAAACCCTGTGAATCAAGTGTCTTTTTAATTTGTGGATCGGCCATGGCGGCTTTAACAGCTTGGTCAATCTTGTTCACTACTGCAGGATCCATGCCCTTTGGACCCATGATGGAGTACCAGTTCGTGACGTCAAATCCTGTAATACCCACTTCGTTAAACGTAGGTACGTTTGGAAGAATAGATAATCGTTTTGGGGTGGAGATTGCCAAAGCCTTCAAGCTGCCGTCTTTAATTTGCTGCAAGTTCGGCGGCAAGGTATCAAAGTTCATCGTAATTTGACCACCTAGCAAATCAATGATGGCCTGACCGCTACCTTTATAGGGCACATGGTTTAACTGAATGCCAGCAATCTTGGCAAACAAAGCACCTGCTAAGTGTTGAGTACTGCCAATACCAGACGAACCATAAGTCATCTGACCTGGATTTGCTTTAGCAAGGGAGATTAATTGTGATACCGAGTTCACAGGCAATGAAGCCTTCACTACTAAAACGTTCGGCACATATCCCAAATAAGTAATAGGTGTGAAATCCGTTGCAGGATTGTATTGAACGTTAGTCAGCACAAATGGCGCAATCGCATTGGAGTTAGAGTGACCTACTAGTAAAGTGTAGCCATCCGGATTCGACTTGGAAACTTGATCGGCTGCAATTGTTCCCGCCGCACCAGATTTATTTTCCACAATCACGCTTTGACCGAGAATCTCACCCATTTTTGGGGCCAGGGCTCGAGCAACAATATCGGTACCGCCACCAGGTGCAAAACCAACAATCAGTCGGATTGGTTTTGTTGGGTAAGACTGCTGCCCTAAAGCAAAGAACGAACTCGTAGCCAGAGTAATTGCGAGCAAACTACGAACAGCCCACTGAGGCGATTTAAGCAACATAAAGTCTCCAAAATTGTTTTTATTGTGTTTGATACTATTAGAGACTAATTCTAAACATATAAGAAGCAACGAGACAATGACGAAAACACCTATAAATGACGCTTTAAATGGTGCGGATGATGGATCAAGACCATTACCCCTCTCACGAGTACGTGTGCTTGACGTCAGCCAGGTCATGGCCGGCCCTTACTGCTGCATGCTATTGGCGGACTTAGGTGCGGATGTTATCAAAATCGAGCCTCCGGGCACAGGTGATCAGACTCGTGGCGCAATGGGTTTCAAGATGAAGGGTTCAGACAGTATGGGCTTTCTGAACATGAACCGCAATAAACGTAGTCTCACCTTGAATCTCAAAACCGAGGCCGGTAAGAAAGTATTCTTTGAGTTGGTCAAAACCGCTGATATTTTGGTAGAGAACTATCGCCCTGGGGTGATGAAAAAACTAGGAATCGATTACGCCTCTTTAAAAGATATCAATCCTGGTTTGGTCTATGCCAGCATTTCTGGCTTTGGCCAAACTGGCCCATGGGCAGAACGCCCTGGTTTTGATCTCATGGCCCAAGCGATGTCTGGCGTCATGAGCGTTACAGGCTATCCAGATGGTCCTCCAGTTAAAGCTGGCGTTCCGGTAGCTGATATTGGCTGCGCACTTTTTGCGGTATATGGAATATTGTCGGCATATATTGGCAAAACCAAAACGGGTGAAGGTCAGTTTATTGATGCCTCACTCTTTGATTCCGCTTTGGCATTCTCCATTTGGGATACCGCTCAATACTGGGGTACTGGAGTTGAGCCCTACAAACTTGGCACAGCCAATCATATGAGCGCCCCCTACCAAGCCATGAAAGCTGCTGATGGTTACTTTGTCATGGGTGCTACAAATCAAAAACTGTGGAAGTTGCTGTGCGACAAGATTGAGCGTCCTGAATTATTTGAAGATGCCCGCTTCAAAACAAATCCACTGCGCTTAGGCAATCGCTTAGAGCTAGCTTCTGAGCTTGAGAAAACGTTTGTCTCCAAAACTGCGGATGAATGGGTAGACACCTTATTGACCGCAGGCATCCCTGCAGGCCCTATCAACACCTATCCAGAGGCATTCGATAGCGAGCATGGCCGTCATCGTAAGATGCGGATGGAGATTGATCATCCTATTGAAGGCAAGGTGCCTAATATTGGTTTTGCCGTCAAAATGAATGGCACGCCACAACAGGTGTATCGCCACCCTCCTTTGTTGGGTGAACATACCAGCGAGCTTCTTGCTGAGCTCGGTATTGCGGGTGATGAACTGAAGTCTCTTGAAGCGGGTGGCGCTTTTGCACCCTAGTTTGTAGCTTAATAAACGTAATGATTAAGTAAAAAAGAAACTAAAAAGGACTCCGTAGAGCCTTTTTTAATTTTAGAGAAGCCTAATTACGCCAGTTGCTTTAGTTACTCGCCAGCAGTAATGGCCATCTCTTGTGCTGAGAATGGATCTTTGGCTGGAGCAGCTGGCTTAGGAGCCGCCTTACCTTTAGTACCTGGCATGAGTTCAAAATCAGGCACAAAGACCGTCAAGGTGCTTCTGAGTTGATCGAATGATTTGCGATCACCATCAAACCTCACCTTGCCTTCAGCTAGCAACTTTTCAAAAGTTGTTTGTCCACCCATCACCTGCTCGAGATCACTACGATTTAATGTGATGGTCAGATTTGGATTCTTGGCCTGCTGACCTTTAATGTTGGTCAAAGCAGAATTACTCATCTCAATTACAAATTTTTCACCATTGTCTGGTGTAGAGAGATTAATTACAAAGTTCATGTCCGCCGCTTTCTTGCTGTCCATGCTGATAGCCAAAGCATTGAGCCAGAGTTCGGTTGTCATGCCTTTAATCATGTCTGGGCCATTGGATTTCGGTGATGCCCCTGAAGGCATGCCATGGCGTAGTTCATAAGCGGCCCCCAAGAAGCTATTGCGCATACTTGGACTTTCTTTTTGGTAGCCAATCTGCTCAAAAATATCTGCCAGCAAGTCTTTGGCGGCCGTATTGTTCGGTTGCGCATAAACCAACTTGTTAACAATTTCCATAGCTTCACGGTATTTGCCCTGCTTATAGAGCTCTTTGCCCTTAGCCATGATCTTGGCCGAGCCACCCATCATCTCCACATACAGTGGTGCCGAATCTTTTGGGGATAGTGGCGCTAGTGTTGCTGGGTTAGCGTCCCAATAACCTAGATAACGATTTATCACGGCACGACTATTGTGCTCTTCGGAACCATGATAGCTATGAGCTGCCCATTGCCTCTTCAGACTCTCAGGCTGTTTATATACATTCTGGATTTCATTAATAGTGACGCCATTGTTTGCTAAATGGAGCACTTCGTTATGAAGATGAGCATAACTATCGCGTTGGGTACGCATCACCTCTTGTATGCGCTCATTACCCCAGCGCGGCCAGGTATGCGATGCAAACATGACCTCACTCTCAGTGCCATAACGATATAAAGCGTTGTTAATGTTCTTGGACCATGCCAGTGAGTCGCGAACTAAGGCGCCGCGTAAGGTGTAGATGTTATGAATGGTGCCAGTGATATTTTCTGCCGCCCAGAATGCTTTAAATTGCGGGAAATAGGTATTCATCTCCGCAGGAGCTTCAGTGCCTGGAGTATTTTGGAATTCCATTTCCACGCCATCCACGGTCATTTTTTCATAAGGTTGATTGATATAGACGTTAGGCTCAATCAACCCTAGATTACCAGCAGCAGTATTTTTACCAATGGATTGGTCGACGTGACCAAATGGGCTGCGAGGCAATAACACACCGTACTGGAAATACATTCTGCGGGTCATAGCATTGCCTGCGTAGACATTTTCAGCAATCGCATGATCCATAAAACCAGCTGGCGCAATGACCTTGACCTTGCCGCTCTTCACGTCTGCCTCATCGACTACACCACGCACACCACCAAAATGATCACCATGCGAATGGGAGTACACGACTGCTACTACTGGACGTTTGCCCAACTTCTCATTTACGAGCTCTAGGGCTGCGCGTGCAGTCTCTTTAGCGGTTAGTGGATCAAAAACTATCCAACCAGTATCTGTTTTGATGAAACTAATATTGGCCAAGTCAAAGCCACGAACCTGATAAATTTTTCCTGGTACAACTTCATATAAGCCATAGCCCATATTGAGAATAGCTTGACGTTGCAATGAAGGGTGCACACTATCAAAGTCTTTCCCCTGCAGGAGGAATTCATAACTACCCATGTCCCATGCCACGTTGCCAGCATCGGCCATGATCGTTTTATATGGCGGGGCTGCTATGAAGCCTTTTTTGGATTCCTCAAAATCACGCTGATCTTCGAAAGGCAGCGTCTTGCGCAATCCATTTTGCAGCTCAACCGTATAGCTTGATGGCGCCTTACCTTTTGGATCGAAATGCTTCCCCTGCATAGCGCCAGGATCCGCCACCACACCACCACCCCCTGCCGCAATCGCCAACCCAGCGGTCATTAATGTGGCCGCTACCGAAAACTGTGTGAGTTTGATTTTCATAAAAGCCCAAAGTAAAAAAGTATTTTGATTACTTCAATGATATGTTTGAGCTAATCAATGGCAATTAGCCCCACAGCTAATGTCAGTCTATTCAGAATATTAAATTGCGTAGACTGCAACAACAGGTAAGCCAATGAAAAAGGTAGTCCCTTTGCCAGGGAATGACTCAAACCAGATAGATCCACCGTGTCTCATCACAATATGCTTACATAACCAAAGACCAATTCCCATACCGGAACCCTTGGTAGTTGAAAGCAGCTCAAAAATGTGGGTCTGCACATTTTCATCAATTCCTGAGCCTGTGTCTGCGATCGATATTTGAACGCCAGTACTACTATGCTCGCCTCGAATCGTGATTAATTTATTTAAATTTTCAGTCGACTTCAATGCATCAATTGCGTTGTTCACTAAATTCAATAGTACTTGTTGAAGTTCTCCCTTATTAGCAGTGATAAAGAGGTCTTCCTCGAACTTGAGAACCATCCGAATATTCTGCTTAACAATTTCTGGGCGAGCAATGGTAAGCACTAAATCAATTAATTCAGCAAGGTCAACTTTTGTAGATGCCATCTTTTCATCAGCGAACACCGATCTAAGGGAACGAATAATACTTGCTGCACGCTGATTGTCTGCCAACAAAGAATCCAAAACTTCTCTCTGTAAGTTAGGATTCAATTCTCCTTCTGCTATTTTCTTTTGCAAAAATTGAATATTTAAACTAGAAGCACCCAAGGGCTGATTAAGCTCATGTGCAATAGAGGCCGATAAAGCCCCGGTACTGGCGGTCTTATTGGCCTTTAATAGCGATGCGATTAGGAGCTCTCGCTCCTGTAAATGCGCTTTAGCAGCTTCACTTTCATTCGCTGTTTTGATATTCGCAATAGTAATTTGCTCGGCCCAGTATCCCCCAATCGCAATATATGACAAGGTATTCATCACAAGTTGGGAAATGGTAAACAGAATCAGCAGTTGAGGGATCTGATCAACTTGACGAATGGTAAAGGCCGAGGCAACCATGATGACGAATCGCCCTAAAGCAAAAAACATTTCAGCAAAATTGGCGTATTGCATATAAACCAATTGCTTAGATGGGGAAGATTTTCTCTTCTTACCTAGCTCATATATTTGCCAGCAATAAAAAATACTAGCAAGCCCTGCCATTACCGCAGTACGACTTTCAAAAGATCCGTATAGACGCATGGAATCAAATACGGCAATAAAAATGAGGACTGAAACTGAGGCAACTATCTTTACTCGCTTAGAAACTTCATGATTGAGTGACTGACAAAATAATGCTTGCAGCATCGTTGCTACATAGAAGAAGGTATTGGCTACCGTGAAATTAAATTCTGGATTAGCAATATTTTGGAGGGTAATAATTCCTGCCCCAAAAATAAATAACCCCACCACATTCACTAGTAGGGAGGACATCCAATACAAACTGGGTCTCAGGAGGTTCTGAGAGCGGTAATAGTGATAGATTCCAAAAAATAGGCCCATCTGAATGACGGCCAGAATAAAGAAGTAGATAGAAATGAGCAGCTTCATGTTTGCTATGGTACATCCACTGAATTGATTCGCTAAAATGCGTGTCATGCGGCTTTTTAGTAGATCCCAACTCCTTTTCTTTGTCACCCTATTAGTCGCTGGGGTTAGCTTTGCTCATGCCCAATCGGCTTTTTATAACGCCGCTAACAACTATCTTAAAAAGCGCGCTGACGCTTTTATGACGATTACGGGTTATTCACTTACACCGGATGTGACAACAGGATCGTTGTCGATCCGTAACAATGGTGGCGATAACTCCGACTTGCAAATGATTTCTCTAGGAGGCGGTGATCGAATTAGCGCAAACTTTCCTCTTTATTTAGAGGGGACCTTAGCGGTTAATCGTTACAACCCAACGTTTAGTGATGGAATCGCCAATACATCCGTTACAGTACCGGTTCATTGGAACAGCATCACAGGCACCGGCGGTATTGGTTGGGATTTTCCAATTACCAATGAATTGCGTTTCCGCCCTATTGCCAATGTCATGCTGGGGCATTTAGAGAGCGATCTTTCGATTGCTTCTAGGGTTCTTCAGAATCAAAAAAGTATTGACCTACAATTCCTCAATGGCGGCCGTATGAATTCCTATGGTTTGGGTGGCTCGGTCATGCTGGACTATGAGAACTACCAACCCGATCAAGAGATTGACGTGGAGTTACGCTATACCAATATTCCAGTACAAACATTTGATACCTCCACTGCAGTGCAAGGTTCAGCTGATTCGCAAAGTCTGGCACTTTGGGCTAGAAGTCGCATTCCGACGCCGATCACACTGCTAGATAGACCTTTAAGAGCTGTGTTTGAAGTGGCACATACCGAATTCCTGGGCGACTTACGAGGAGCCTTGGGGTTTAACTCCCTCTCCTCCGTAGGTACTGGTATTGAATTGGATCGCAGCGCATCTGATCCTGTCTTTACTCGCATCAGAGTGGTGTTTCGCTACCAATTTGGTCAAAATGTGCACGGAACCTCTATTGGCTTAGCTGCCAGCTTCTAATATGGGCAATACAATAGCTACAAATACTGAATTGCTAGTATTTACTTGTTTCCGCGTCACCACTCAGCGGTGACGCACTTTTAACACCTTAAGGATCCAACCATTATGAAAAAAATTATCATTGCTGTTGTCATTGCTGCAATCGCAGTTGGCGGCTACTTATTCCTCACCAAACCAAAAGCGCCTATTGCTGGTGTGGCCGCTCAAGAATCCGCACTTATCTATGATGGTGAAGTAACTAAAATTGATGCAGCGACTCGCACAGTTACCCTCAAGAACAAAGATGGCGAAACCTCCATTGTTGCTGGTCCTGAAGTAAAGAACTTTGCAGAAATTAAAGTGGGCGATCATTTTGACGTTGTCTATGAACTTGCGGTAGCTATTGAGTTGGTTAAGGTAAAAAATCCAGGCACAACTAGCGAACAAGTTAGCACTAGTACTACAACTGCCCCACAAGGTGACAAGCCAGGGATGATCACGACCAATACCGTTACTGCAACCGCCAATGTTGAAGCGATTGATGCAGCTAAAAATATCGTTTCTTTGAAGGGTCCACAAGGAAACATCATCAAGGTTAAGGTTCAGAATCCTGACTTAATGAAAGATATCGCTGTAAACGATCAAGTAAAAGTGGTTTACACAGAAGCAATTGCTGCAGTGGTAACTGCACCAGCAGCTAAGAAGTAATCAAAAAATGAAGTAATTCTTTTCCAGTAGCTGAAAAGACAAAAAGCCCAGCAAGTAGTTGCTGGGCTTTTTCACATGTAACTTGGCGGAAGAGGTGAGATTCGAACTCACGGAGGACTTTCATCCTCGCCAGTTTTCAAGACTGGTGCATTCAACCGCTCTGCCACTCTTCCTTTAATTCTACTTACTGTGAATCACGGTTGATTCAAGCACCAGATTATAAAGAACTTTTGATTTGCCCCTCTAAATGCTTGGCAATCGCAAGGCTGGAGGTTAATCCAGGGGACTCAAAGCCATATAGATTAAAGAGGCCTTGGAGTCCATGATCCTTGGGGGTGTTGAAGCAAAAGTCGCCTGCAGGAGCATTTGGCGGCACGATCTTTGCCCTCACCCCCGAATAATCGGGCTGAAGGGAACCGTCTTTCAAATCCGGCCAATAGCGTCTGACAGCTTCATAAAAGCCCTCTCCTCGCTTTGGATTGACCTTGTAATCAATTTGCTCTTCAGAATCGATGTCGAGCCATTCCACATCAGGCCCAAACTTTGCCTGACCACCCATATCTAAAGTGAGATGTACCCCCAAACCACCAGGCTCTGGAATGGGATAGATCAAATGCTTAAATGGCGATTTGCCAGAGAGCGAGAAATAATTGCCTTTAGCAAAGTAGGCTTTGGGTATTTGATCTTGCTTTAAGCCTTCAATCTTTTGCGCAATTGCTGGTGCACTTATACCAGCGCAATTGATGAGAAGCTTAGTTTTGATTTGCATACCATCAGCGCCATCGACACTGCCGATGGTTAACTCATAACCACCCTCCGCATGATTTCCGATTGGCTTTGCGCTGATTAAAGGTGATTGGTAGGCGACCATACCACCCGCATCCTCAAAGCCCCCGAGCAGTGAGAGCATATAGCCGTGGCTGTCAACAATACCTGTGGTAGATGAGAGAATTGCGGCAACACATTTGAGATTTGGCTCCAATGCTTTTGCCTCTTCTCCTGAAATCATCTGAATTTCAGGAACATCGTTCTTTTGTGCTTTATATAAGATCGCTTGCAAGTCATTGATTTGATCATCATCAGCCGCAACGATCAGCTTGCCATAGGGTTGAGTAGCCACCTGGTGACTACGGCAGTACTCATAGAGTAGCCGATTACCCTCTACACAAAGTTTGGCCTTCAAAGAATCTTTTGGGTAATAAATGCCAGCATGAATAACCTCGCTATTGCGAGCGCTGCTAATGGTTCCAAAAGAACTCTCGCGCTCAAGCAAGATGGTTTCACGGCCCTGAAGCGCCATTTCGCGGGCGACAGCCAATCCGACAACTCCGGCACCCACCACGACGCAATCAACCTGCTCCATCTATCTCCACCCGTATTTGGTTTGTCTTTATTACTTATTTTTCAATTTTTGACTACTTAATGACATTGAATATACCGAAATCCTAACATTTTCAGTGTTTTAGGGGATTTTGAGCCCCTTCTTGATAAAATCTAGATATGTCTTTAAAGCCTGATTCTGACAACCTTAATTCCACTGATAGCCTCCCTGGCGTTATGCCCAATGGCGCTCATTCTGCCGTGGATGTGGTTCTGGATACTGCCTATCAAGGTATGGATGCAAAAAGCTGGGCCTCTCTATTTGATATCGCCCGCAAGACAAATCTTTCAGAATTTATTGCCGATCTATTTGCTGGCAAACATATTAATCAGAGCGAAGATCGCCCTGCACTTCATTCGGCACTCCGCAATCTCTCAAAATCTCCTGTCATCCTGGATGGTCAGGATGTCATGCCGGCAGTTATAGAAGTATGGCGCCGTATTGAAGCACTCTGCAATAAGTGGGTTGGCGTCACCGATGTCATTCATATTGGAATTGGTGGCTCAGACTTTGGGCCACGCTTAGCAATTGAAGCATTAGCACATGTGCCCGATATTGAAAGCCGCGGTATGCGCATGCATTTCTTGGCCAATATCGATACTGCTGAATTAGCCCGCATTCTGGATCGTGCACTTCCTCATAGCACCCGCGTCATTATTGTTTCCAAGTCATTCACCACCTTAGAAACCACCATGAACGCCAAGGCAGTCGTGGCTTGGCTGAAAGCTTCTGGCTGTACGAATAGCCAAATTAACAAAACCTTGTTTGCGGTTACCGCTAATGTGGCAGCAGCCAAAGAGTTTGGGGTTGAAGAAGATCACATCTTCCCATTTTGGGATTGGGTTGGCGGTCGTTACTCTGTTTGGTCTGCAGTCGGCCTGCCGATTGCCCTGCAATATGGCTTTAAGACCTTCGAAGAATTTTTAGCCGGCGCGCATGCGATGGATTTGCATTTTAAGAATGCGCCTCTAGAAGGCAATTTGCCGGTCATCATGGCTTTAGCCTTGCTATACCAACAAGAGAAGCACGGCATTAAAGCCTATGCTGCCATTCCGTATGCAGATGCTTTGGATTGGTTTCCAAAGTGGTTGCAGCAACTCGATATGGAAAGCAATGGCAAGAGTATTGGTAAAGATGGCAAACCGGTTAAACATTCTTCACCAGTGGTGTTTGGCAGCGCTGGCAGTAATGCGCAGCACTCCTATTTTCAACTCTTTCATCAAGGCCCTGAAATCATTCCGATTGATTTCATTGCGGTTCGTAAGCCCATGAGTGATCTTCCTGAGGCTGTTGCACATCATCGTATTCTGCTGTCCAACTGTTTAGCCCAGGCCCAGGCTCTAGCCCATGGCAAGACCGATAGCAATCCGAATAATGTTTACCCAGGTAAGCGCCCAAGCAGCTTATTGCTACTTCCTGAACTAAATGCCTTCTATTTAGGGGCTTTATTAGCCCTTTATGAGAACCGTGCCGCGACTCTAGGCGCCCTCTGGAATATCAATAGCTTTGATCAACCCGGCGTTGAATATGGCAAGGTTCTTGCTAAGCCAATTGAGAAAGCCCTTGCCAGCGGTTCCGACCATGTTATTGCGGACGATAGTATTGATGCGATTACTGCTGCTCGTATAAATTTCTTAAATTCTTAGCTTCCTAAATTCTTGATTTAGTCTTTCAATCAATCTATTGAGCGCCCTGCGCCTCCTTTAATTTAAAGGTCTTTCATGCAACTTTCTCCATCCATCTTCAAGGCTTATGACATTCGCGGCATCATTGATGAAACAGTGGATCCATCAATTGCTAAATTGATTGGCCAAGCATTTGGTACCGAGATGCGTAAACTTGGCGAAACAGAGGTCGTCATTGGTCGTGATGGGCGCCTATCTGGCCCAAGCTTGATTGAAGCCTTGACTGAAGGACTACTTTCAACCGGCATTAACGTCATTGACTTAGGTATGGTTGCTACACCTATGGTGTACTTTGGCGCCAACCAAGAGCTCAATGGCAAGAAGCCAAAATCCGGCATCATGATTACCGGTAGCCACAATCCCCCGAACTACAACGGCTTCAAGATGGTTCTAGGGGGTGCTGCAATTTATGGTGATCAGATTCAGGCATTACGTAAGCATATTGAAGCCAAGCAATTTGCTTCTGGTCAGGGCGCTAGAAGCACCTTTGATATTTTCCCAATGTACTTAGAGCGCATTGTGAGCGATGTGAAATTGGCACGTCCCATGAAGATTGTTGTTGATTGTGGCAATGGAGTTGGCGGCGCATTTGCAGGAAAACTGTTTAGAGCTTTAGGCTGTGAAGTGCAGGAACTCTTCTGTGAGGTAGACGGCCATTTTCCGAATCATCATCCAGACCCCGCTCATATTGAAAACTTGCAAGATCTCATCAAGAACCTACAGACTACCGATAATGAATTAGGCCTCGCGTTTGACGGTGACGCCGATCGTTTGGGCGTTGTCACAAAAGATGGTCAAGTGATTTTCCCAGACCGTCAAATGATGCTTTTTGCTAAGGATGTGCTCTCACGCAATCCAGGTGGCCAGATTATTTATGACGTCAAATGCACCCGCAACCTCGCAACTTATGTAAAGCAGCATGGCGGTGAGCCTTTAATGTGGAAAACAGGCCACTCTTTAGTGAAAGCCAAGCTCAAAGAAACTGGCGCACCTCTTGCTGGTGAAATGAGCGGCCATATCTTCTTTAAAGACCGTTGGTTTGGTTTTGATGATGGGCTCTATACGGGCGCACGTCTGCTAGAGATCCTCTCTAAAGAGAAGGATCCGAATCAAACACTCAATGATTTACCAAACGCCATTTGCACGCCTGAGTTACAACTTGCTTGCGCTGAAGGAGAGCCTTTTGAATTACTAGAAACCATAAAGGCTAATGCTAAGTTCCCCACCTCTGAGTCAATTAATACTATTGATGGAGTGCGAGTGGAATATAAAGATGGATTTGGCTTGGCCAGACCTTCAAATACCACACCGGTAGTAGTGATGCGTTTTGAAGCCGATAGTGAAGAAGCTATCGCGCGTATTCAGGCGGAGTTTAAGGCTGTGTTGTTGGCCGCTAAGCCGGAAGCTAAGTTACCTTTTTAGTTGCTAAACAAGAAGTTAGTGAACTGAGGGCTTTGTGCCCTCTTTTTTATCCTCCTGTTCGTTTGAGGTCTGATCTACCACTGGCGGAACATCGCCCCATGACGCATGCTCCCGAAGCTGATTCAGCAATGAACACATTCCATAAAGAATTGAACCAGCCAATTTGAGATTGACATTAGCGCCTCCAGGCAAGATCAAATCCAGTGACAAAATATCCTCAAGCAACTCTTTTTCTAGACTACATTTAACATCCATTACTAGTAATGGATCCGCCCCAAATGGAAAATTATCTGCCGGCTGAAATGGCTCAGATCCTTTTTGATCCCGATCTTGTGCGACATGTGCCGCAACACTACCAAATTCAGCAATTGCTTTTGCAGCTTCAGGCGTATGAGTTTGCTCTAGTTTTTTGACAATCAAATGCTGCGTAGCTGCCAAGATGAATAGCGTGACTCTACGCGTAAACCAAAATCGGAACTCTGTATTTTCATCGGTATTAAACCGAAACAGAAGTCGATCATCGTGGGCTAAGTAGGATGCGTTTAATTGCTTTATTTTCATTTGGCACTATTTGCAAAGCCCACTATCGTCTTGAGATTTGCATTCTTTTTTACCTGAATATGCTTCACCCATCTCAACTGTTACTTCTGCATCTCCAGAAGCGCTTCCATCAAGCGAAACAAGCTTGGAGACCTTAAGAACATTGCTTAAGTTACCACCTGAAGATGAAGCTGCGGCAGCTTCGGCTTCAGCAACCGGGAATCTCACTCCTAACAGATCGATGCCGCTACCAGTAAAGTTTGTCTTTGCGTCGATTACTAGCGAAACTTTACCTGTCATATCAAACTTGCCATCAACTTTAGAAATATCAAAATTAATATTGCCTCCAGCTCCCTGCAGTGATTTGAAGACCACATTATTTAGCGTTGGATTTGCAGTCAAGGCAATTTGTGCGGAGCTGTAATTTTGATTTGCAGTAGTCTCTACACCACCTGTGACGTTAATGACACCTGTAGCAGGTGTAAGCGCAAAGAGATCTCCTGCCTGCAACGTCTGGATATTTGCAGAGTAGAACGGATAGATATTGCCCACTAGGCCATTGAAACTAACCACAGGCATCTTAGTAAGATCGCCGTTAACATATCCAGGGTAGATTGCAGCCACCATTAAGGAGTACAGCGCAGCAGATGCTGGGTTGAGTGTTCCGTTAAATTCAACCAATGGATCTAGAGAAATCAAGGTGCGGGTATGTACAGTATCAAGTACCTTGAAATTCAATGTAGGACGGGTTTGAGCCAGGAACATTGCGTACAAGAATCCGTCATTGCCGTTAGTTCCAACAACTACTGAGCCGTTATAAATTTGTTGGCTTGAGGTTAATACGTCCGCCAAGAGATTAATCGTTGAGCCCGTAATCACGAAGCTCGCTAACGGCGCTACAGAACCAACGCTATTAGCAATAGTGACAATTCCTGTGCCGGCATTGACATTGAGTGTATTGGCTTTGCTTGCAGCGCTATCAATCAAACCATTGAAAGTAATTGGGGCATTTGCTGTAGTGAGAGTGACTGCGCCTGCAACGCTAGGAGAAACCACCACATTACCGTTATAGGTTTGCGCGCCAGTTGTTCTAATGTCTGAAGAAATCGTTGCCGAGCCATTAATAGTTAAACTCGACAATGTCACGCCTGAAGCCAAGCTCAATACGCCATTAGTAGATATTAATGCGCCTGCACCGAGAGCATTTGCATTACCCAAAATCAACTGTGAGGTATTCAACACGGTATTACCTGAATAGGTATTTGCACCATTTAATGTCATTGATCCAGAGCCAACCTTTGTCAAAGTACCAGATCCGGTAAATGATCCATCAAACGCAAAGTTTGTATTGCCGCCACCTAAGCTTAAGTTGGTAGCGAGCACCACAGTACCAGAACCGGTAATAGTATTGAGCACGGCAGCTCGGTCAACGATATAGCTGGCACCAGCTGCAACAATCAAATCTGCAGTACTTGCTAAAGCGCCCTTAACATCAAGGGTGCCTGCAGAGACCGTTGTGATACCGGTATTAGTATTGGTAGCGCCCAGTATCAATATACCAGCGCCAGTCTTAGTAAATGATCCAGCGCCGGACATGATTCCGTTGTAAGTTAAGGTACTAGATCCATCAACATCGATTGTTCCGCTACCTAACAAGGCAATACCGCGATTAGCATTTAGGATAAATGTTGAGGAGGCATTTAAAGTGCCGCCGCTAAATACCAGGGCCGCAGCATTTACAGAGCCAGGTGCTTGGCCTAAATTGCTATCCATACTGATAGAGACAACGCCACCATTAATTGTCGTTGTACCGGTGTAGGTATTAGCGTTGCTAAGAACTAAAGTACCCGCCCCGCTCTTCACTAAGTTAGCAGTGCCTGCCAAGATGGCTGAGATCGTTGTGGTGCCAGTAGAGTTAGTCACATCATAGCTTGATCCAGTCAGAACACCAGAAGTACCAGAGATAGAACCGCTAGACAAAGTGATTGCACCGACAGTATCGCTATAGGTACTCATAGCCAAGCTACCACCAGCAACATAGATTGCACCAGAGTCAGCCAAGACATCATTGGCACCTAGCGCAACTGTGCCGGCATTGATATTAGTACCACCGGTGTAGGTATTTGGGCCAGACAAGGTTAAGGTACCAGACCCTACTTTAGTGAAGGATCCTGTGCTACTCATCACACCACTAAAGGTGGTGTCTGTTGTAGTGCCTGCAGTGAGGTTGCCAGTCAAAGTGATGTTACCGGCGCCAGCAATTGAAGCTACCGTGTCATTAGCACCCACAATATAAGTAGCACCAGAAGCAACGGTGACTGCAGTGCTATCAGACAAGGTGCCGGTCACATTCAGGGTACCGGCTGATACGGTAGTGGTACCGGTGTAGGTGTTGGCATTAGACAAGGTTAAGGTGTCAGAGCCTACTTTAGTGAAGGATCCAGTGCTACTCATCACACCACTGAAGGTAGTGTCTGTTGTAGCGCCTGCAGTGAGGTTGCCAGTCAAAGTGATGTTACCGGCGCCAGCAATTGAAGCTACCGTGTCATTAGCGCCAACAATATAAGTAGCACCAGAAGCAACGGTGACTGCAGTGCTATCAGACAAGGTGCCGGTCACATTCAGGGTACCGGCAGATACGGTAGTGATACCGGTGTAGGTGTTGGCATTAGACAAGGTTAAGGTGCCAGAGCCTACTTTAGTGAAGGATCCAGTGCTACTCATCACACCACTGAAGGTAGTGTCTGGTGTAGAGCCTGCAGTGAGGTTTGCAGTCAAAGTGATGTTACCGGCGCCAGCAATTGAAGCAACTGTGTCATTAGCACCCACGATATAAGTAGCGCCAGAAGCAACGGTTACTGCTGTGTTATCAGACAGAGTACCGGTGACATTGAGGGTGCCGGCAGATACGGTAGTGGTACCGGTGTAGGTATTCGCATTGCTAAGAACTAAAGTACCCGCCCCGCTCTTCACTAAGTTAGCAGTGCCTGCCAAGATGGCTGAGATCGTTGTGGTGCCAGTAGAGTTAGTCACATCATAGCTTGATCCAGTCAGAACACCAGAAGTACCAGAGATAGAACCACTAGATAAGGTGATGGCACCGACAGTATCGCTATAGGTGCTCATAGCCAAGCTACCACCAGCAACATGGATTACACCAGTATCGGCCAAGACATCATTGGCACCTAGCGCAACTGTACCGGCATTGATATTAGTACCACCGGTGTAGGCATTAGGACCAGACAATGTTAAGGTACCAGATCCTACTTTAGTGAAGGATCCAGTGCTGCTCATGACACCACTGAAGGTGGTATCTGGTGTAGAGCCTGCAGTGAGGTTTGCAGTTAAGGTGATATTACCGGCGCCAGCGATAGACGCTACGGTGTCATTAGCACCCACAATATAAGTAGCGCCAGAAGCAACGGTTACTGCTGTGTTATCAGACAAGGTGCCAGTCACATTCAGGGTGCCGGCAGATACGGTAGTGGTACCGGTGTAGGTGTTGGCACCTGTCAATACTTGAGTACCAGAAGATAAAACGAGATTGCCGTTAGTACCACTGATCACACCAGCGAAGGTATCAGCTGCATTAGTAATGGTGAGAGTCTTGCTACCTATCAACAATGATCCGGAAGTATTGCCAGCCAAGCTGATGATGGAGGCGCCAGATGTAGTGCCAGTTAGATCTAAGGTGGCGTTGTCGATGATGCTGCTGGAGGCGGCAATCGAGCCAGCGCCAGTGAGAGACAAGGTGCCAGAGTTAATCGTCGTTGTACCACTGTAAGTATTAGTGCCTGTTAATACTTGAGTACCACCAGAGATGACCAGGTTACCGTTGGTACCGCTGATTACACCAGCAAAGGTATCAGCAGCGTTGCTAATGGTAAGAGTCTTGCTACCTAGTACAACAGAGCCAGCGCTATTACCCGATAGGCTAATGATAGAAGCGCCAGAGGTGGTGCCACTGATATCAAAGGTGGCGTTATTAATCAGACTGCTTGAAGTAGCAATGGAGCCTGTGCCAATTAAGGACAGAGTACCGGCTGATACGGTTGTTGTACCAGTGTAGGTGTTGGCGCTATTGGTCAGAACTAAAGTACCTGCGCCAGTCTTAGTAAAGCCATAGTTACCAGAGAGGATGCCAGACAAGGTCAGCGTATCGCCAGTAGCAGCATTAATGGTGCTAGCGCTAGTGAAGCTGATGTTGCCTGCTAAGGAGCTCGTGGCATCGGCTAAGGTACCGCCATTGAGGACTACTGCTTTAGTACCAACAGTGACGGAGACCAGATCTAAGGTAGCGCCGCTATTAACAGTCACTGCCCCGCCGCTATTGCTGCCTAAGCCAGTGTTATTGCTAATGTGCAGTGTGCCGCCATTAATGGTGGTTGTGCCGGTGTAGGTATTAGCACCAGACAGGGTTAAGGAACCACCTGAGAGCGCTAAGGCAACAGAGCCGCCAGTACCGGCGTTATCAGCAATCACACCAGCATAAGTAGTAGTGCCACCAACGACCGTTAAGGTAGAAGCAGTACTTCCTTTAGAGTTCAAGACCGTATTACCAGTAGCACCAGTTAAGGAAGCAATACTTTGGGAGTTGCCATACAGATCAAAGATGCTGGTGCCAGTCATGATCAATGCGCTAGCAGAAGCGAGTGAGCCGCCAGTGCCTAAACGTAAAGTACCGCCATTGATGGTGGTTGTGCCAGTGTAGGTGTTGGTGCCTGTTAATACTTGCGTACCGGTAGTGAGAACCAAATTACCGTTGGTACCAGAGATCACACCAGCAAAGGTATCAGCAGCGTTGCTAATGGTGAGAGTCTTACTACCTAATACGGCAGAGCCTGAGGAGTTACCCGATAGGCTGATGATCGAGGCGCCAGAGGTAGTGCCACTGATATCGAAGGTGGCGTTATCGATGATGCTGCTTGAAGCGGCAATCGATCCTGTTGCGGTTAAAGCTAAGGTGCCACCATTAATGGTGGTTGTGCCGGTGTAGGTATTAGCACCAGACAGGGTTAAGGAACCACCTGAGAGCGCTAAGACAACAGAGCCGCCAGTACCGGCGTTATCAGCAATCACACCAGCATAAGTAGTAGTGCCACCAACGACCGTTAAGGTAGAAGCAGTACTTCCTTTAGAGTTCAAGACCGTATTACCAGTAGCACCGGTTAAGGAAGCAATACTTTGGGAGTTGCCATACAGATCAAAGATGCTGGTGCCAGTCATGATCAATGCACTAGCAGCAGCCAGTGAGCCGCCAGTACCTAAACGTAAAGTACCGCCGTTGATGGTGGTTGTGCCAGTGTAGGTGTTGGTGCCTGTTAATACTTGCGTACCGGTAGTAAGAACCAAATTACCGTTGGTACCAGAGATGGCTCCAGCAAAGGTATCAGCAGCATTAGTAATGGTGAGAGTCTTGCTACTCAATACGACAGAGCCAGCACTGTTACCGGATAGGCTGATGATCGAGGCGCCAGAGGTGGTGCCACTGATATCCAAGATTGCGTTATCGATGATGCTGCTTGAAGCGGCAATCGATCCTGTGCCGGTTACAGCCAAGGTGCCGCCATTAATGGTGGTTGTGCCGGTGTAGGTATTAGTGTTGGTGAGAGTTAAGGCGCCAGTATTGGAGCCGGTATAGCCAGCGCCTGAGTTGTAAATGACTGCAGTAGATCCACCGATGGTGCCGCTGATGGCACTATTGTTGGCTGTGGAGTTAATGGAGAGTGTGGTTGCATTGATATTGCCCACAATGTTGACTCGACCAGCTCCAGAGGAAATAGTTAATGCATTAGCACCGCTACCACCAGTCA
The DNA here is from genome assembly GCF_018687895.1 of Polynucleobacter sp. JS-JIR-II-50. Classification (NCBI taxonomy): domain Bacteria; kingdom Pseudomonadati; phylum Pseudomonadota; class Betaproteobacteria; order Burkholderiales; family Burkholderiaceae; genus Polynucleobacter; species Polynucleobacter sp. JS-JIR-II-50. The sequence goes on from NZ_CP061307.1 coordinate 1,194,263, forward strand.
AAATAAAGGCTGAACCAGCACTACTACTTAAGGTGTAACGCTGTGCTGTACTGGTTGAATTAGTAAATGTATTAATAATCGAACTGCCGACTGCGTCTACATAAACGGTTGTAGAGGCACCCGCTGAAAGCAGCAAGGAAGTAGCCTGATCGTTAAATCCACGGGAATACAGCAAAGCCCACGTTGGACTAGAGGATGATAATGAATCCGCATAGTTCACTACACCGGTGTAGGTTAGTGTTCCACCGCCTGAGTTATAGAAAGTGACAGATGGGGTAGTAGCACTTCCACTTACATTACCAGCAATTGATACAGATCCATTGGTAATTGTAGTCAGTGTTGTATCTTGATTTAATACCAACGCACCACCATAAGTCTGATTACCACTAGTAATCACATTGCCACCTAAGGTGGTAGTGCCGGTGTTTTGCGCTGTACCGACAGTACTTGCATTGCAGCTGCTTGCATTAATACATAAGTAGCCTAGAGCACTGGTTCCACTGTTTGATCCAACACTAGCAGTGAAGGTGGCATTACCAGTGCCATTGGTAATCGCTAGGCCGTAGTAATTAGTAGCGCTGCTATTTAAAGTAGAGGTAAAGGTCACATTAGCATTGCTTGTGGCAATTGCTGTGTTGGCACCTAAGGTCACTGCACCAGTGTAAGTTTGACTACCGTTTGTGGTGATATTGCCACTTAGGCTGCTAACCCCTGTTACCACTAAAGCAGAGTTATTGGTGCTGTTGGTAATCGCAGAACCCGCAGTCATCGATAGGCTAGAACCTAAAGTGACAGTACCGCTATAAGACAGATCTAAGGTACCTGCTGCGCCAATCGATACGGCGCTGGTACCCAGAGCATTGGCACTAGCGGCACTAAGGGTGCCAGTGTTAATCGTCGTTGTACCACTGTAGGTATTAGTGCCTGTTAATACTTGAGTACCGCCAGAGATGACCAGGTTACCGTTGGTACCAGAGATCACACCAGCAAAGGTATCAGCAGCGTTGCTAATGGTAAGAGTCTTGCTACCTAATACGACCGAGCCAGTGCTGTTACCAGATAGGCTGATGATTGAGGCGCCAGAAGTGGTGCCACTGATATTGAACGTAGCGTTATTGATCAGACTGCTCGAAGTAGCAATGGAGCCTGTGCCAGTTAAGGACAGAGTACCCGCAGATATAGTCGTTGTGCCGGTGTAGGTATTTGGGCCAGACAAGGTTAAGGTACCAGATCCTACTTTAGTGAAGGATCCTGTGCTGCTCATCACACCACTGAAGGTAGTGTCTGGTGTAGAGCCTGCAGTGAGGTTTGCAGTCAAGGTGATATTACCGGCGCCAGCAATTGAAGCTACGGTGTCGTTAGCACCAACAATATAAGTAGCACCAGAAGCAACGGTTACTGCAGTGCTATCAGACAAGGTGCCGGTGACATTGAGGGTACCGGCAGATACGGTAGTGGTACCGGTGTAAGTATTGTTGCTAGAGATCGTTGTTCTACCGCTGGCAGCCTGCGTCAGATTTACTGCTCCAGCCAAGATAGCTGAGACAGTTGCACCAACCGTGTTATTAAAGGTGTAGCTTGAACCGGACAGCACACCAGTAGTGCTAGTGATGGAACCACCATTTGTGCCAATCGTTACAGCGCCAACGGTGTCAGAGTAGTTACCTAAGGCAAAAGTACCACCATCAATCGTTACAGCGCCAGTATTAGCCAGAACATTAGAAGCGCCGAGAGCTACGGCACCAGAATTAATCGTTGTGCCACCGGTGTAGGTGTTGCTGCCCGAGAGAGTTGTTGTACCGCTACCAGCTTGAGTCAGGTTTACGCTGCCTGCCAAGATAGCTGAGACAGTTGCACCAACCGTGTTATTCAATGTGTAGCTTGAACCGGACAGCACACCAGTAGTGCTAGTGATGGAACCACCATTTGTGCCAATCGTTACAGCGCCAACGGTGTCAGAGTAGCTACCTAAGGCAAAAGTACCACCATCAATCGTTACAGCGCCAGTATTAGCCAGAACATTAGAAGCGCCGAGAGCTACGGTACCAGAATTAATCGTTGTGCCACCGGTGTAGGTGTTTGGGCCTGACAGAGTTAAGGTACCAGAACCCAACTTCGTAAGTGAGCCAGTACCAGAAATCACATTACTTACTGAAATGCTTCCAGTACGATTAATGATGAGTGATCCATTATTAAATACTGAGCCGCTACCAAAGCTTCCTGTGGAACCACCATTACCCACGGATAAGCTACCGGAGTTGATGTAGGTATCACCAGAATAGGTATTGGTGCCAGTGAGATAGAGAGTTCCGCTACCAGATTGAGCAATACTTCCGGCGCCTGATAAGTCTCCACTGAGGATGACGTCATCAGAACGGCTATAAGCCAAGATAGCGCTGTTAATTACGGCGCCTGATCCAAGTGAGCCAGAGGTTGCGCCATTACCGATTTGTAATGTACCCGCGCTGTTTGTGGTTGTGCCAGATAAAGTGCTGTTACCACCCAACACCAAGGTACCTGCCCCGCTCTTAGTGAGATCACCTGTGCCAGCAATGATGCCGTTATAGGTCAAGGTTGTGGAACCATCTACATTGATGTTGCCGTTACCAGTCATGGCGATGCCACGGTTAGCATTTAAGGTAAAGGTAGCAGTGGTTTTGAGGGTTCCGCTGTTAAATACGATGGATCCTGGTGTAGCAGATACTGGCACAGCACCTAACTGATTATCTGCAGAGATGGATAAGGTACCACCGCTAATAGTCATTGTTCCACTATAAGTATTGGCGCCTGACAGAGTCGTTGTACCGCTACCGGCTTGAGTCAGATTTACGCTACCTGCCAAGATGGCTGATACGGTTGCACTAGTGGTGTTGTTAAAGGTGTAGCTTGAACCGGTGAGAACGCCAGTAGTGCTGGTGATAGAACCACCGTTTGTGCCAATGGTTACTGCACCAACAGTATCTGAGTAGCTACCTAGGGCAAAAGTACCGCCGTTGACTGTAAGTGCTGAGCTATTGGAGATCACATCACTAGCTCCTAGAGCCAATGTACCCGCTGATACGGTTGTTGTGCCGGTGTAGGTGTTAGGACCGGACAAGGTTAAGGTGCCAGAACCAGACTTTGTTAAGGTGCCTGAGCCAATATCAATCACTGATGCAATGACTGTGTTGCCCGCCCCAGAGATGGTTAGGCCAATATTAGAAGCTTGGATATTGCTACCCAAAGTAATGGTTCCACCAGCAACAGCGCTTAATGTTGTAGCAGAACCAAGAGTTACCAAGGTATCGCCATCACCCAGAGTTGTATTACCACCCATCACTAATGTGCCAGCGGTAGTGATAGATGAAGGTGCTGTTGCTGTAATACCAGCGGTGTAAGTTTGCGTATTACCGGCTGACCCTAGGGTCAATGTACCGGTGTTATTAAATGTGATGGCGTTAGTGACCGTGCCGCCAGCACCAGTCAATGAGACATTATTAACAGTATTGGCAATGGTGAAATCCGCTGCTGTAATGCCTCCAGTAAAGCTTGCAGTGCCACCGATATTTTGTAGGTTCAGACTGCCTGTTCCGGAGAATGAAGTGCCGCTCACATCAGCGCCGCTTACGCCAGATCCAGTACTCAACGTTAGGCTATATGAGGATCCTGTTACAGCCCCTAAAGTAATATCCCCTGCATTGGTGCTTGCATTGGAATTTAGAGTGGTATTAGCGCCAAGCGTTACTGGGCCAAATGTCATGGCTGTATTGGTGGTATTGATGGTGCCCTTCAAAGTGCTTGACGAAGGAGCGGTTGCAGTAATTCCACCGGCATAAGTTTGTGTGCCGCCACTAGAACCTAAAGCAACAGTGCCAGTATTGCTAAAGGTCACTGCGTTAGTAATAGTAGAACCGCTAGCATTGATAGCTACGTTATAGGCATTGCTTGTAGTGCTTAAAGTATTTGCAGTTAATACATCATTAAATGCAATCGTGCCAGTTGCGCTAGTTAAAGCAACGGTTGATGTGGTAACTGCTCCACCAAAAATAGCGCCGCCAGCATTCGTGATAGTTAATGTACCGATATCAGTACCAATAGCACCCGTCACACTGACTGCACCGGAAGTATTAATCACCACATTAGATGCTGCGCCACCTACAGTGCCAGTGATCGAGGCAACAGTAATCGCACCAGAGCTACCACCACCCAAGTACAAGGTGACGCCGTTTCCTAAGAGAACATTGTTTAAGGTAATTGGTGAGGTACCAAAGTCAAATACGCTGTTAGAACTCAAGAATGTCGTTGTGCCACCCAAGTTAAATGAGCAACTTGTTCCAACCACGCAAGTAGATGGATTGGCGGCAGTAAATGTTCCCAGCAGGATGTTATCGCCAGTATTGTGTGTAATACCACGTGCAAATGTAAGGACATCAGAGGTGGCATCACCGTAGTAAACCGCACCAGTTGTGCTTAAGGTAACGGCACTAGTCACATCCGTATTAGCTCCGTAGAACTTAATTTCACTTGAGCCGCCTGCATTGCTCATTGCACCAGCATAAAGATCGCTTGCAAACTCAATGACACTAGTACCGCTGGTAATTGCCAAACTGGTAATACGATCGCTGCTAGATCCTACCGCTCCACTAAAGGTAATTCCGCCAGAATTAGTCACAGTCAATGTGCCAATATTGGTACCAATGGCACCACTGACAGTTACAGCATCGGTAGTATTGAAGGTGATATTCGATTTAACACCTGAAGTTCCGCTAATAGATGACAAGGTCATTGGTGTAGCAGCACCTGCACCTAAGGTTAATGTTGCACCCGGATTAACAATCGCAGCACCCAAAGTAATACGCCCTACTCCTGGACTCAATGTCACGCTATTTTCAAAAGTAATCGGTGCGTTAAGCGAAATTGCGGCAGCAATTGAATTAATTTGACTTGCGTTCACTGAAATCGCAGATGAGGCATTAGCAGTTACGCCGCCCAAGAAATTAAAGATGTCGTTGTAGTGATCACCAAAACGCAGCGTGCCAGTGTTATAGAAGGTGGCAGTAGAAGAAATCGTAGTAGTACCAGCTGCACTTGATAAGTTGTTCAAAGCAAGGTTAAAGGCATTGCTACCAATGCTTGCACCAGACACCAAGGCATCAGCAACGATAGCGCCATTCACAGTAATGGTGCCTGTTTGAGCTGCATTACCTAAAGTGAATGTGCCCAGCTTAATGCTTGAACCAATGACATCAGCCAAGCTAATAGTCGCTGTTTTACTAGAAACACTGACTGATTCAGCACCAGCACTTGTTCCCTGAATAGGACCGCTGATGGTAATTGCAGCACCATTTCCGCTATTAGCGGTATCAATAGAAGAGCTAGCACCAACCAAAGTCACAGTCTTGCCAGTACCGCCCAATGTAACTGCGCCACTATTGGTTGTTAAGGCGCCACCGAGACTAATACCACTTGGTGCAGTAGCAATTACACCGCCAGTGAAGTTGATCGTGTCACTGCCGTTACCTAAAGCAACCGTTCCGGTATTTGCAAATGTTGTGGCACCAGCGATGGTGTTGCTAGAACCGTTTATTGCAACGTTATAAGCCGCAGTACCAG